>DATBSS010000588.1:0-9752 GCA_036559665.1 Myxococcaceae bacterium | reverse complement strand
GCCCGGACCGCGCGCACGTAGCCCAGGAAGTTGGTGTCCAGTTGTGCCCGCGCCTCTTCGAGCTCCGTCTCCTCGGCGGCGCCGGACAGGCCGTAGCCCGCGTTGTTGACGAGGGCGTCGATCCGGCCCTCCGCCCGTGCCACCTCCTCCACCATCCCGCGCACCGAGTCCTCGCGGGTGACGTCCACCTTCAGCTGCACCAGCCCGGGGCAGGAGCGGCCCAGCTCCTCGCTGGGCATCGAGCGCGCCGTCCCATAGACCGCGTACCCCTCCCGCCAGAGGCGCGCCGCGCACGCCAGGCCGATTCCGGAGGAGGCCCCGGTGACGATCACCACCTTCCTCGGCTCAGCCACGGAGGACATGGCTCACACGAGCCCCAGGCCGCGCCCGGCCTCCGCGAGCACGTCCACCGCGCGGTCGATCTGCTCGGCGGTGTGCGCCGCGGTCACCGTGGTGCGCAAGCGCGCGGTGCCCTGGGGGACCGCCGGGGACACCACGGGGAGCACGAAGATCCCCCGCTGCTGGCAACCCCGCACCATCTCGTAGGCGATCTCGTCCTCGCCGCAGAGGATGGGGACGATCGCCGTCTCCGAACGCATGGTGTCGAACCCGGCTCGCCTCAGCCCGGCCATGAAGCGCGCGGTGTTCTCCCGCAGCCGCGCCAGCCGCTCCGGCTCCTCGGAGATCACCTCCAGCGCCGCCATGGCGGCCGCCGCCTGCGCCGGCGGCAGCGCCGCGGAGAAGATGTAGGGGCGCGAGGCGTGGCGGAACAGGTTGATCAACTCCCGGCCACCCGCCAGGTAGCCGCCCACCGAGGGGATCGCCTTGCTCAGGGTGCCCATCTTGACGTCGATGACGCCCTCCAGGCCGAAGTGCTCTTCGATCCCCCGGCCCCGCGCGCCGAGGACGCCCAGGGAGTGCGCCTCGTCCACCATCAGGGTCGCCCCGTGGGCGCGGCACAGGTGCGAGGTGGCGGGCAGGTCGAGGATGTCGCCGTCCATGCTGAACACCGCGTCGGCGATCACCAGCTTGCTGGCCGTGGGCGGCAGCGCCCGCAGCACGCGCTCCAGGTCGTCGATCCGGTTGTGCTCGAACCGGACCAGCCGGGCGCCGGAGAGCATGCACCCGTCGAGGATGGAGGCGTGGTTGAGCTTGTCGCAGATCACCACGTCGTGCCGGCCGACCAGGGTGGTGACGGCGGCGATGTTGGTGGCGTAGCCGCTGGAGTAGGTGACGGCGTCCTCGGCGTGCTTGAAGCGGGCGATCGCCCGCTCCAACTCGGCGTGGAGCGTCAGGCTGCCCGCCAGCAACCGCACCCCGTGGGTGCCGGTCCCGAAGCGGCCGACGGCCTCCATCGCCGCCGCGCCGATCTTCGGGTGCCCCAGCAGCCCGAGGTAGCTGTAGGAGGCGAACATCAGCATCTCCCTGCCGCCGGTGCGGACCGCCACCCCGCCCGAGACGTCCTCGAGCGGCTGGTTGAAGTGGTAGTGGTCCGAGGCCTTCAGCCCCGAGACGCGCTCCCACATGGCGCGGATGCGCTCGTGGATGCGGTTGGGTGCGGCGCCCTCGCTGGTCGTTGCTACGGATTGCATTCTTCCCCCTTGCTCTTGCGGCGGCGGCGCCCGGCCCGGCCTCAGCTCAGCCCCAGGCGCTGGATGCGGCTGTGGTGCCCCTGCTGGATCTCCGCCTTGAGGGTGCGGATCTGGTCCTCCTCGGTGAGCGTGCCCAGCGCGCGCCCCGGGAAGATCTCGATGTCGCCGACCAGCGCTTTGTACTGGTTGGCGCACTCCTGGTAGAGCCCGACGTAGCGGCCGATGACCTCCTCGAAGACGTCGGTCATCAGCAGGTGGAAGTCGCCGAGCAGCTTGTTGAGGCGGTTGCGCTCCTCCACGCCCACCCGCTGGAGGTTGATCTCGTTGGCGACCTCGCCGAACCTCACGTGGCTCGACTCGTCCGCGAATGCGCCCCGGATGATCTGGCTCAGCCCGGGATCGAAGCGCGACCAGTACCGGATCTCGTACCGGTAGATGGGATACGCCATCCCCTCCATGATCAGGTTCTGGGCGATCGAGGCGGCGTAGAAGTCGTTCCGGTCTGCCTGCTCGAGGATCAGGTCGTAGAACCTACGGAGCGCCGGGGTGGTGTACTGAGCGACCAGGGCGCTGCGCTTCTCCGGGGTGACGCCCAGGTCCGCCACCCGCTTGCAGAACACCTCGTAGTGGCGGCACTCGTCCAGGACCTGCGTCCCCAGCTGCATCTGGGTCAGCTCGTCGGGCGCCGAGCGCATCATCGCGGACGTGGCCAGGTACGACGTCTTCTCCGCGCCGATGAACAGCGCGACGTCGATCAGGTACACCTTGCGCAGCAGCGGATCCTCGTGGAGGACGGCGTTCGGGGGCGCCACGTCGGCCGGGACGCCGAAGCTGGTGCCCTCCAGCGCCTGCCACGCGGTCCGCTCCAGCCAGCTCTGGATGCCCCAGCGCTCCTGGGCCGGAGTGTTGGCCAGGTACAGGGGAGCCGGCGGCCTCGCTCCCGGATGGGTCTCGCTCTTTCCTTCGTCCATGGCTTGCAGGCTCCTTCAGCGGGCCTCGTTCTGGTTCAGCACGGCGCGGGCGGGGCGCGCCTGGTTCCCCGCGCGGAAGCTCCAGCGGGCGAGGAGGAGGCAGGAGGCGAGCACCACGGTGACCCCGGTCATCACCTTCGGGCGCAGCGCCCCGTCCGACGCCGCGGTAGCGACCGCCAGCAGGGGCAGCGCCAGGCACAGGCCCCACTGGACGGCGCGTGGGACCGGGTTGCGGAAGTGGGCGTCCCCGGACGGGTCGCGGGCCCGGTGCCGCAGCCCTGCCCAGACGAACGACGCGTAGACCAGGCAGTAGAGGGCCGCCGCCGCGATGGCCGCGGCGACCTGGAGATCGAGCAGGATCTCGACCAGCGCGGCGAGCAGCGCGGCGCCGCCGATGAGCAGGACGGCGACCGCCGGCACCCCGGTGCGCATCGAGATGTGACTGACGAACCTGGGCAGCTTCCCCTCGCGCGCGAGGGCGTAGAGCAGCCGGGAGGCGCCCATCAGGCCGGCGTTGAAGGTGGTGAGCGTGGAGAGCGCGGACAGGACCGCCGCCAGCAGGATGCCCCGCGCGCCCGCCACCCGCTCTCCGAGCAGCATGTGGGGGATGGGGTTGGACGCCAGCTCTCCGGGCGCCAGCCGCCGCTGCAGCCCGGCCGCGAAGAGGACGTACATCACCATCAGGATCCCCAGCGCCAGCGGCATGGAGATCGGGATGAGGCGGCGGTAGGCGGCGGGGCCCCGCCCCAGCGGGGTGACCCACTCGAAGCCGGTGTAGAGGAAGACGGCGCTGCCCACGGCGGTGAGGGCGCGGGCGGCCTGCTCCGCCCCGGAGCGCACCGGGGCCGCCGGGAGCGGCGCACCGCCCTCCATCGGCCCCAGCAGGGCCATGCCGCCCAGCAGGAGCGTGCCGGCGATCAGCGCCACGCCCAGGGCGAACTGGATCGTGCGGGGCAGCTGGAGCCCGAACAGGTTGATGGAGACGACGAACAGGATCGCGGCCGGCGCCAGCACGTACGGCGAGATCGGGATGACGGACCGGAGCGACAGCGCCAGGGTGTAGCTCTCGGCCCCGGCGAAGAGCGGCACGATGGCCAGGACCGTGAAGGTCGCCAGCAGGCTGGGGAAGTCCCCCAGCGCGCCCCTCAGGTAGGTGCGCACCCCGGGGGCGGACGGGTAGCTGGAGGCGAGGAACGCGATCGAGCCGGAGATCGCCATGCACAGCGCGCCGGCGGCGGCGATGGCGATGAGGTAGGGGACGCCGGTGACGATCCCGGACAGCTCCGCCATCACCGTGTAGCCGCTGCACGCGATGGCCATCCCGGCGCTGATCGAGACGTAGTCGCCGAGCTCCGCGGCGCTGGAGAGCTTTGACGGCACGCTCAGTCCCAGAGCACCAGCGTGATGGCGTCGAGCTTCACCTGGTCGCGGTCGTCGGCGAACACCTGGAGCTCGCCGTTGAGGAACGCGGTCGCCGGGTTGAGCTCCCCGGAGAACACCTTGCAGAGCATCTGCTCGGGGGCGCGGACCCGGATGATCGTCCCCGGGTGCTCGCGCGGAGGGCTCACCTCGGCGATCTCGGACGCGGCGAAGGGCATGCAGTACGCCGCGCCGGAGTCGGAGCTCTCGACGAGCACGACGCGGTCCCACCCCTTGAGGAGCGAGCGCAGCCGCGGGTGCTGGTTCACCTTGTCGCGGAAGGTTTCGAGGCAAGACAGGAGTCTGGAGGTCATCGAGCCCGGGCCCATGCGGCGCCGGAGTGTCAACTCTTAGTCAGGCGCCCCGAGCTCCGGGAGAGGACATTTTGTCCCCCTCCGGCTCCCAGCGCGTGCGGTACTCCCGCCCCTCGAAGAAGTAGGCCCGGAGGACGCCGGGCAGGCTCCGCTGCCTCACGCCGTGCTTGAGCAGGATGGGGTGGAAGAGGTCCGCCGCGGCGCCGGCCCGGTACAGCGGGATGGAGGGGAAGAAGTGGTGGGCGAGGTGGCCGTCGCCGATGGCGTTGTAGAAGAGGAGCCGCGAGAACAGGCCGGTGCGCAGGTAGAGCGCGGCGTGGAAGGCGTTCCCGGGATCCGTCTCCGCGTGCTGGAAGATGAAGCGCGTCATCAGGACGAAGGGTCCGAACACCAGCACCGGCAGGAGGTAGCCCTTGAAGACTCCCCACGGCCAGGCCCAGGTGGCCGCGGCGAGCAGCACGTAGAAGGCGAGCTGAAGGCGCTTCTCCCGCTTCAGCTGCATCGCCCAGTCCGGCGGCGGCCGGACGCCCTGGTTGGGCCGTGGCGCCCCGGGGGGCCGGAGCCGCCGGGCCAGCAGCAGGAGGATCCCCACCATGGTCAGGCACAGCCACCGCTTCCAGCGCCGGTCGAGATCGGTGATCAGCTCCTCGGAGAGGTCCCAGCCGACGTGCACGTGGTGGTCCTCGTGCAGCGTGTGCTCGGTGTACGGCTGGAACAGCACGAACGAGCAGAGCACGCCCATCGCGTAGGAGCCCTTCTGGCCGGCGATCTGCCGGTGGAAGAAGAGGTCGTGGCGCATGGCATAGAAGGCGTTGAAGATGATCACCGCCTGCAGGAAGGCGCCGGCGCACCAGGCGGCGCCCAGGGGGATGCGGGCCAGCCACCACCAGAGCCCGATGAACAGCGCCCAGGTGGCCGCGAACAGGGCCCAGTCGGAGATCAGGCTCTTGCGGTGCAGCCGCGACAGCGCGTCCTTGCCCAGGTCATCCCGGATCGCCTTGCACGGAGTCGCCAGGTCCCAGACCACCTTGGGGGGTATCGCCGGCTGGTCGCTTGTCATCGTTCCCTCTCAGCAGCGTGGCCACCTCGGTCCTCCGGAGCTTCCCGGTCGCGCCCTTGGGAAGCTCCTTCACCAGGAAGATCCTGCGGGGCACCTTGAAGGGGGCCAGGTGCGCGGCCACGAACTCGCGGAGCTCCGCGGAGGTCGCCCGCACCCCTTCGCCCAGCACCACCGCCGCCTCGACCTCCTCCCCGATCGCCGGCGCGGCGACGCCGAACGAGACGGCCGCCGCGACGCCGGGGTGCCGGAGCAGCGCGTCGTCCACCTCCTGCGGCGAGATCTTCTCACCGCCCCGGTTGATCATCTCCTTGAGCCGGCCGGTGATGAACAGGAACCCGTCCCCGTCCAGGAGCCCCGCATCCCCGGTCCGGTACCAGCCGTCCACGAGCCGGAGGGGCTCGCCCAGGTACGGGACCGCCCGCGTCTCTCCCCGGACCACGATCTCCCCGACCTGTCCGGGAGGGAGCAGCGCGCCCCGGTCGTTCATGATCGCGACCTCCGGGCCCGGCTGGCCGACGGAGCGGGGTTTGCCCGGCTGCCCGGGGAGCCCCGTGCAGGAGAGCCACCCCACGACCTCGGTGAGCCCATAGGTCTCGACCAGGGGGACCCCGAAGGTCGCCTCCAGCCGCTCCTTGTTCTTCGGCGCGAGCGACGACGAGGCGGAGCGGATGAACCGGAGCCGGTGCCGCGCGAGGACGTCGGCGTTGTCCGCCGCGTGGGCCAGGATCGCCTCGTGGACGGTGGGGACGGCCGTGTACCAGGTGGGCCGGCACTCCTCCAGCCAGGAGAAGAATTCGGGCGCGAAGACGAAGCCGGGAGTGCAGGCGACGGCCCCGCCTGCCATCACCGCGCCGATCACCGAGACGAACAGGCCGTGCGAGTGGAACAGCGGCATGACGTTCAGGCTGACGTCGTCCGGTCGCAGCGAGAGCCGCCGGGCGATGTCCATGCCGAACGCCACCAGGTTGCGGTGCGTCCAGGGGAGCATCTTGGGGCGCGCGGTCGTCCCCGAGGTCTGCAGCGCGCACGCCACGTCGTCCCCGGACATCGCGTCCGGCACCTCGGCGGCGCCGGTGGCGCCCGCGTCCGGCGCCAACGCGCCTGCGGGGGCGCCCGGATCGATCTCGCAGCGGATCAGCTGGATCCCGGCGCTCCGGGCGGCGAGCGCGGCGGCCTGGTCGTCCCCCTCGGTCGTGAGCAGCGCCCGGATCTCCAACTCGCGGTACAGCGAGGAGAGCTCCGGCGCCGTGGAGGCGAGGTTGAGGGGAACGCAGGCGGCCGCCGACGAGGCCCCCAGCAGGGCCACCGCCAGCTCCGGCCCGTTGGGGATGGCCACCGCCACGCGGTCTCCGCGCCGGAGCCCTGCCCCCCGCAGCCGGGCGCCCAGGAGGCGGACCTGCCGGTCGAGCGCCTCGTAGGAGAGGGGCCGCCGGCCCGGAGCGGCGATCGCGGTGCTCCCGGGGTTCGACCGGGCCCAGGACGCGATCGCGCCGTGCAGGGTCTGGACGCCGTGGCTCCCGTTCATGGCGCCATTACGCAGAGAACGGGGAGGGGCTGGGAGGGGACATTTTGTCCCTTCAGCGGGATTTCCGCTCCGCTCCCGGGGGGGCCGCGCGCAACGCTCGCGCCTCCGGCAGCGGGACGCCGGCGCGCAGCGCGGCCCGCATGCGGGCGTCTCCCCGCGCCAGATCCTCGCCGGCGGCCACCACCTCGGCGAGTCGGGCGCGCGGGACCGCGAGCACCCCGGAGTCATCCGCGCAGAGCACGTCCCCGGGCTCGACGGAGAGCCGGCCGATCCGGACCGGGACCTGGCGACTCGCCGGCCACACCCGGCCTTTGCCCGACCGTGCGCAGGCGCCCCTGCTGAAGACGGGATAGCCCAGCACCGCGAGCTCCGGGCGGTCCCGGCAGGCGCCGTCGATCACCGTCCCGCCGGCGCCCCGGGCCCGCGCCGCCTCGGCGAGCACGTCTCCCCAGACCGAGCAGTCCATCCGCCCGCCGTTGGCGAGGAGGACGATCTCCCCGGCGGAGACATCCTGGAGGTAGTCGCCCAGCGGCTCCGGCCGCCGGCCCGGTTCGAGCCCGGCGAACAGGACGGTGAAGGCGGCGCCGGCGATCCGGCTGCCGGGGACGGCCGGCGAGAGCGGTTCCGGGGAGGGGTCAAGTCCCAGCGAGTCCATCGCGTCGGCGACCGCGGGCGTACCCAGGGCCCAGATCCGGGCGATCAGGTCGTTCGACACGGGTTCACCGCTCTCCGCGGCGGGCGCGCTTCATGTGTTTCACGCGGCGATCCTGCCCGGGCGCGTGAAATATCGGCAGGTGACATTTTGTCCCCGCCAGGTCAGCGCGGCGGCGGGGTCTTTTGAAGCATGCGCCGGAGCGACCGGGGGTGGAGCCCGAGCCGCCTGGCCGTCCCTGCGACGGTGCCCTCCTCGGCGAGCACGAAGTGGATGTACTCCCAGATCGCCCGGTCGAGCGACGGATGCAGGAGCGAGGGGGAGGCCTGGAGCTGGGGATCGGCCTGGAGGACCTGGAGCACCGCGTCGGCGGAGATGGGCTTGCAGAGGTAGTTCTCGGCCCCCATCTGGAGCGCCAGCACCGCGCTGGCGATGGATCCGTAGGCGGTGACGACCAGGAATCGGCTGACCGGGCTCGCCTCGCGGAAGGCGGGGAGCAACCGGAGGCTCTGCCCCTCCTGGACCCTCGTCTCGAGGAGGACGACCGCCGGCTTGACCGGAAGCTGCCGGAGGAGTGGGAACGCGTCCCGCGCCGAGGTGATGAGATCGACGCGCAGGCTCGACTTCCGGAGGGAGTCAGCCAGCCTCGCTCCCGAGGGCTCCGGATCGACGACAAGAAACCAGAGGGGATCGACGGTGTGGACCATGCTTCCGGAACCAGGCGGCTCCGCGTCGAAGCCATCCTGGGAGACGGCGTCCGGCGACTGGGAGGGGACATTTGGTCTCTTGAACGGCCGTTCAGGCGCCCGGTCCGGATGAACCGACGTCTCTGGACCCCTCGGCGATCCAGCCCCCAGCCCGTGGACGCGCCCGAGCGCTACGAATCGCTCATCGAGCGAGCCGCCGGCGCGCGAGCACCACCAGCGCCACGAGCGCCAGCAACCCGCACAGGAATCCCGCGAGGAGCGCGATGGGCACGGCGCCGAGCGCGGCGACCATCGGCCGGAGGAGGTAGGGCTCGGGGTCGGTGAAGCCCATCGAGACGTTCGAGAGCAGCACCGCGAGCGCTCCCGCGCCGAGCACCGCGACCGCGCAGACCGGACCGAGCCAGAGCGCGTGCGCGCGCGGGCGCTCCCGCACCCACCGATCGGCCCAGCGGCCCACCCACCAGGTCGCCGCCGCGGTCGCGACCGGGATCAGCACGGCGTGAATGGGGAAGCGCGCCGGATCGAGCAGCGACCCCAGCGCGACCAGCGTGACGCCCAGCCCCAGAAGGCCGATGACGCGGAACGTCGCTCGTTCGGGTGCCGCCGACACGCCGGCTTCTCCTAGCACGCCGACCGCAGGAAATATCCCGCACCCGGCGCTGCGCTTGTCGTGCTCCGCCTACAACCAGCGAGCCCGTTGGAGTGGGGTTGCACTCTTGCAGCCAGCCGGGCACGCCGGTTGCTCCTTCCGGTGGTCGCAACCAAAACCCATAAAGGAAACGACGATCCATGAACACGACGCGTACGCTCCTTCGCACCGCCGCCGCGCTCTCCCTGCTCCTGGCCCCCGCGGCCGCGCATGCCGGGTGGCAGTCGGGACCGGCCTCACGCTTCGACGGCACCTACGAGCTGGCGTGTCAGCAGGCGACGTGGACCCTGCACTTCAACCTCGCGGGAGTGATCGCCGGCCAGTCCGGGAGCTTCAACGCAGACGTCTCCGCGACGCTCCCCTGCGAGGCGCTCTCCGCCGACGACCCGGCCGTGGTCGCGCTCGCCGACGACGTCCAGGGCCGCTGCCTCGCCGCCAGTTGGCCCGCTGCCATCTGCGCCGACCTGCGCGCCCGCACGGTCACCGCGGCGCTGGACACGACCGGCATGGTGCCGCGCCAGGCCCAGTTGAAGGCGCAGAATACGTGGGACTGGTGGAACCAGCTCATCGGCGTGTACCCGGCGTACGGCAATCACCTGTTCGATAACAGCTCGGTGATCGGCTGGAATTACCTGCTCGACAACAATGAGGGCGCCCAGAATGGGCACTTCGTGGTCGCGGCGATCAACGTGCTCGGCGGCGCGTCGGTCGACCACGCGGGGTGCCTCGACGTCGCGACCGGCTTCATCGACGGGCGCATCAACCGCACCACCGGGTACACGCTCGGCGCGGCCGTGGGCCTGGATCGCAGCCTGACCTGCCTCGTGGCCTACGACGCGTCGTGGCTCTGGGGCACGATCGGC
>DATBSS010000587.1:0-7242 GCA_036559665.1 Myxococcaceae bacterium | reverse complement strand
GAACGCCTCCTCGGCCTATACGTACAGCTTGAGCCAGGCGCGCAGGGCCTCCGCCACGCTCCAGGCCTGGGCCACGCAGCCCCGAGGGCGGAAGGGTTCGGTGGCGTCGAAGATCTCGGAGATCTGGCCGATGCACGCCTCCTGGAGATGATGGTTCATGCCGTCCAGCCAGCGCCGGGCCTCCGCCCGGTCAGGGTAGATCTTGAGGTACGCGTCCAGGAAGTGACCCAGGAGCCACGCCCACACCGTGCCCTGGTGGTAGGCGGCGTCGCGCGCGCGCAGGTCGCCGTCGTAGGTGGGGCGATATGACCCGTGGCCGGTGGCGAGCGAGCGCAGCCCCACCGGCGTGACCAACTCCCCCCGCACCTTCTCCAGCACCGGCTCCCAGCGGTCGCGCCGGAGCACCGGGTGATCGAGCGAGATGGCGAAGATCTGGTTCGGCCGCACCGCCGCGTCGTCCTTCCCGTCCGGCCCGTCCACCACGTCGAACAGGCAGCGCTCCGCCTCGTTCCAGAAGCGCCGGTTGAAGGCCCCGTGCGCGCGCTCCGCCGCCGCCAGGTACGGCCGCCCGTCCTTCTTCAACTGCTCCGCCCAGCCCGCCATCAGCCGGAGCGCGTTGAACCAGAGCGCGTTGATCTCCACCGCCTTCCCGCGCCGGGGCGTCACCACCCAGTCGCCCACCTTCGCGTCCATCCAGGTGAGCTGGTACCCCTCCTGCCCCTGTGCCAGCAGCCCGTCCTCCCGGTCGGCGTGGATGTTGAAGCGCGTCCCCTGGAGGTGGTGCTGGACGATGCCCTCCAGCGAGGGCCACAGGTCCCGCACCAGGTCCAGGTCGCCGGACGCCTTCGAGAAGCGGTTGAGGGCGTGGAAGAACCAGAGCGTGGCGTCCGCGGTGTGGTACAGGCCCTCGCCCTCGCCCTCGGGGAAGAGGTTGGGCAACAGCCCGTCCCGCACCGAATGGTTGAAGGTGCGGAGGATGGCGCCCGCCTCCCGCAGCCGCCCGGTGCACAGCGCCAGGCCCTCCAGGGAGATCATGGTGTCCCGGCCCCAGTCCGTGAACCAGTGGTAGCCGGCGATCACCGACCGCAGGTCCTGCCCGCTGGCGCGCGCCCACGCCTCGTCCGCCGGGCGCGTCACCGGGTCGATGATGAATTGGTCCGCCGCCAGCACCAGCCGCGCCGCCAGGCCGGTCCGCGCCACCTCCGGCGCGCGCTCCAGCATCCGCGCCTCGCGTTGAAGCTCCAGCGCGAACACCTCGGACGGGTCGCGGTCCAGGTTCTCCCAGCCGCCGGCGGTGGCGCTGAAGGCCAAAAGCTCCCCCTCCGCCAGCCGGCACTCGAAGTAGCCGGGCGAGACCTGGTGGTCCAGCGAGTCGTACCCGCGCGTCTCCTCCACCCGCATCCGCAGCGGGGGCGAGCGCTCCGGGCGCAGCACGAAGAACGCGCCGCACTCGCTGTACAGCCGCACCCGCATCGGCGGGGCGGCGTCGTTCGCGCGCAGCTCGATCTGATCGCCGCGCGCGCGCAGCACCGGGAACGGCGGCGGCTGGGACAGCACCGCGCTCTCGTGCGCGCGGAAGGTGGAGAAGGGCCGCAGCCGGAGCTCCAGCGGCGGGCCGCCCCGGTGCCGGTAGGTGATGAACACGGTGTTCTCCCCGTGCACCATCACCACCCGCCGCTCCAGCCGGACCGGGCCCAGCTGGTACTCCCACTCCGGCACCAGCCCGCGCAGCCGGAAGGCGCACAGCTTCCCCAGGCCCGAATACTCCATCGACCCGTCGCCGCGCTCCTCCGCGTCGATGCGGAACCGGACGCCGTCCACCCGGGCCTCCTCGACCATCCGGGAGAGCATCACCGTGCGGCCGCGCCCGCCCAGCGCGGGGATGAACAGCCCGTGGTACCGGCGGGTGGGGCACATCGCCAGCGTGCCCGAGGCGTAGCCCCCCAGTCCGTTGGTCACCAGCCACTCGCGCGGGATGACCTCCTCCGGCTGCGGGCCGCGCGGGAACTCCAGCGCCAGCACCGGGAGCTCGGGAGCCGTCACGAGGAGACCTCCTCGCTGGCCAGCACCACGGCCGCCTGCCCCGGCACCAGGAACGGCGGCTCCTCGCCCGTGGGGAACGAAGCGCCCAGGCCGCCGAAGCGCGCTTCCTCCGACGACAGGAGCAACCGCCACCGCCGCCCGGCGGGGAGCGCCAGCAGCGGCTCCGGGCACGGGTCCAGCCGCAGCGTGGGTCCCAGGTTCAGCAGCACCAGCCGGTCCTGGCCGGCCGCCTCCGCCTCCGTCTCCACGGAGAACCGGAGCGCCAGCGCCTGGGGCCCCAGTGCCGCCCCGTCCATCCGCCCCGAGAAGACCGGGTCCTCGCGCCGCAGCTTCAAGAGCTCCCGGTGCAGCGCCAGCGCGCCGCCGTTGCGCTCGCGCTCGCCCAGGTCCAGCCGGGAGCGGAGGAAGGCCTCCTCGCCTGCGGAGGGGACGTACCCTTCGTTCTCGATGGCGCGCCTGGCGGTGGGGAACTGGGACAGGAAGATCGCCCGCCCGCGCCGCACCGCCTCCGCGAGCGAACCGCCGTGGTCCGCGAAGAAGTCGAACGGGCTGGAGGCGAAGAACTCCTGGCCCATGAACAGCATCGGCGTCTGCGGCAGCAGGAGGAGGTAGACCGTCAGCGCGCGCGCGCGCCGCTCGCCGGCCACGTGGTGCAGGCGCCGGCCGCCCAGCCCGTTGGCGACCTGGTCGTGGTTCTGCAGGAAGAACACCGCCCGCTCCGGCGGGGCCTTCCACAGCGGCGTGCCCCGCCGCTTCCGCTGCCACGCGTACCACTGCCCCTGGTAGAGCGAGTTGCGCAGGGCGCACGCCAGCAGCTCGTTCGAGGTGCCCAGGTAGTCCTGGCAGTACCCCTCCGATCCGCCGGCGACTGCCACCTTGGCCGAGTGGTGGAAGTCGTCCACCCAGACCGCGTCGCAGCCCATGCCCCCGCGTGATTCCTGGGTGACCACCGCCAGGTCCTGGGGCTCGTTCTCCGCCACCATCCACAGCCGCCGATGCCCCGACACCTGGCGCGCCCGCGCGCACAGCTCCGCCAGTACGTGGCGGCGGGAGTCGTCGCGGAGGTCCTGGGTGGCGTCGATGCGGAGCCCGTCGAGGTGGTATTCGGCGATCCAGCAGGCGGCGTTCTCGACGAAGAAGTGCCGGGACCCGGGCTCCTCGAAGTCGGGCGGATCGCCCCAGTCGGTGCGGTGCTTCTTGCTGAAGTACCGCGGGCTGAGCTGCGACAGGTAGTTCCCGTCCGGCCCGAGGTGGTTGTAGACGACGTCCAGGATGATCCCCAGGCCCAGCCGGTGCGCCTCGTCCACCAGCCGCCGCAGGTCGTCCGGCCGGCCGTAGCGCGCGCAGGGCGCATACAGGCCCACGCCGTCGTAGCCCCAGTTGAAGCGGCCGGGGAAGGTGTTCACCGGCATCAGCTCCACGCAGGTGATGCCCAGGTCGCGCAGCAGCGGGAGCTGGGGCAGCAGGGCGGTGAAGGTACCCTCCTTCGTGTAGGCGCCGACGTGGAGCTCGTAGAGCACCTGGCCGCGCGGCGAGAGGCCCCCCCAGGCCGCGTCCGTCCAGCGGAAGGCATGGGGATCGACGATCTCCGCCGGGCCGTGCGGGCCGTCCGGGAGGAAGCGCGCGGCCGGATCCGGGAAGGCGTCCCCCCCGTCTAGCCGGAGCTTGTAGCGGTCGCCGGGGCGCGCCGGGTGGACGCCCTCGAAGTAGCCGTTCGCCGCCCGCTCCAGCGGCCACAGGCGCAGCGATCCGGACGCCTCCAGCGCCACCTCCACGGTGCGCCGCTCCGGCGCCCAGACGCGGAAGCGCGTCCGGCCATCGCCCAGCCAGGTCGCTCCGATGTCCAGGGTGAACGCGGTCGCGGTCAAGGCGACAGAAGGTAGGGTCGGACGTCGCCCGGTGCAGCCGCGCTACGCCTCGCGCGGATCGAGCACCTTGCCCGGCGCGCTGAGCGCGTGGGAGGTCCCGTAGAGCCCGACCCCCACGAACGCCAGGGCCGCCGCCTCCGACAGCCCGCCCAGCCAGCCCGTGAGCACGGCCATCAGCCCCGCCCCCGCGCCGAAGAGCACCGCCGCCAACCCCGCCGCCTTCACCATCGCCCTCACCGTCCCCCCGCGCGCCTCGCGCACTGCCGTCGTGCTAACGCAACGTAAGCGCGCGATCCGCCTCCGGGAATCGGTACCGGAACACCCCTGGAAGGAAGATCTCTTCCTCGCCCGCCCCCCCCGCGTTCCACGTCCCGTGGTCGGCGACCGGAAGTTTTCCCGGCCCGCGCGCCCTGGGACGGCGGCGCCCGGTCCACCGGCTCGCAATTCCGCGGCGTTCGGGCGCCGGCGCTCCTGGCACAGCGGCTGCTACCTGGCACGGGTCGGCGACATCGGGGCGCGCCTGGCCGCAGGGTGGGCGCGCAGGGGGAGCGGGGGCGATGGACAGGCGCAGGTCGGGGATGGTGTTGGCGGTGACGGTGGCGCTTCTGGGGATGGGCTGCGCCCACCGGACCAGGACGGCCCCGCAGGCCTCCGAACCGGAGCCGTACCGGATCGGCCGCGAGGACGTGCTGGACATCTCGGTGTGGCGGGATCCAGAGCTGTCCAGGATGATGCCGGTTCGGCCGGACGGCTTCGTGTCGCTGCCCATCGTGGGCGACGTGGCGGCGGCCGGCCGGACGCCGGTGGAGCTGGCGGCGGACATCCAGAAGAAGCTCCAGCCGTACGTCCAGGAGCCGCGGGTGACGGTGCTGGTGCGCGAGGTCAACTCCGCCCGCGTCTACGTCACCGGCGAGGTGGCGCACCCCGGCGCATACCCGCTGCGAGGCCGGGTCAGCGTGCTCCAGGCGATCGCCCTGGCCGGCGGCTTCACCGACTTCGCCGACCGCGACGGGATGATGGTGGTGCGCAAGGGCCAGCAGGCCGGGCAGATCCCCGTCCGCTACACCGACCTGGTCACGGACGAGCGGAAGTCCAGCCAGGAGTCGCTGGACCTGGACGTGGACCTGATGCCTGGCGACACCGTGGTCGTCCCGTAGCGGAGCGCAAGGGTCCGGGGGCGGCGTGAGGCGCGCATTGCACAGGTTCTCCATCATCGGCATGGCCGCGGCCTGCACCGCGGCGCTGGCGCTGGCGCCGGCCGGGGCCCGGGCGGGCACCGAGGTGACGCCCGGCTTCCGGGTGGGGCTGGAGGAGCGCTACGACGACGACGCGCTCCTGGCCGAGGCCGGGATGGGCCAGCTGATGACCAAGCTGACGCCGCAGGTGGGCCTGGCCGTGCGCGGCCGCACCTTCGAGACCGGTGGCTGGTACGCCGCGGACCTGCTCCTCCACAACGGCTCGGGTTCGTTCGCGGTGGACCACCGCGGCCGCGCCATGCTGGACGTGAAGCTGAGCGACCGCGCCGCGCTGGACGGGAAGGTGGACGCCTGGCGGGTCTCCGACCCGACCTCCCTGCCGCGCCTGGGCGTGGCCGCCACCCTCTCGCCGGTGCTCTACGGCCGCGCCGAGGCGGGCGCGCACTACCAGCTCTCCGAGCGGTGGACGGCCGGGCTGGGCTACGCGTTCGAGGGCGCGCAGATCTACGACGGGCGGAGCGCGCCGGGCTTCGCGCACGCGCCGTCGGTGGACGCCTGGTACCGCGCCACGCGCCGCACCGACCTGGGCCTGGAGGTCCGCTTCCAGCAGTTCGTCTTCGGGCCGGAGTCGTCCAGCGCCACCAGCGCCGCCCTGATGGCGCGGCACCGCTTCACGCGGCAGGTCCACGGCTCCATCCGCGGGGGCGCCGGGATGTACTCGGCACCCGGTTCAGCGCCCGGCTCGACGCTCGGGGCGGCAGCGGCGGTGGCCCAGCCGTACCCGCGCGCGCGGCTGGAGCTGTCCCGCGAAGGCGAACGGGTGGACCTGGCGCTGGTGCTGGGGCACGACCTGATGGGCGCCTCCGGCTTCACCGCCGCGCTGTGGGCCGACTACGGCTCGGTGGTCCTGGACTGGCGCGTGCTGGAGAAGCTCAAGGTGTACGGGGCGGCGAGCGCGTTCCGCAACGGCAGGGCGCCCGACCTGGGGTACTGGACGCTGTACGCGCCTGGCACCTCGCAGGGCTACCAGCTGGCGGCGGGGCTGGAGTGGCAATTCAACGGCGCGCTGGCCCTCAAGCTGCAAGGAGATCGGTACGCGCAGATCGGCGCCACGGCCCCGGGGACGGTGGACCTGGCGCGCAACGTGCTCTCCGTGCGCCTGGTGGTGACGCCGTTCGACTGGGCGCAAGGCAGGGGTTGGTAGTCACCGGGTGGGAGGAGGGGAAGCAATGGAGCGAGGGATGACGGCTGACCAGGTGCTGGCGGCCCTGTGGCGGCGAAAGGTGCTGATCGGCGCGATCGCCGCGGCGACCTTCGCGCTGGGAGCGGCGGTGGTGGTGGGTCTCCCCAGCGTCTACACCGCCAGCGTGGTGGTGCGGGTGGAGTCGCAGCGCCCGGCGGAGGAGCTGATCCAGCGCACGGTCTCCGAGCCCATCGAGCAGCGGCTCCTCACCGTCCGCCAGGAGATCCTGTCGCGGCCGGTGCTGGAGAAGGCGATCCAGGAGCTGAACCTCTATCCGGACATCGTCTCCTCCCGGGGCCTGCAGGCCGCGGTGGAGCGGATGCGGCGCGACATCGAGGTGAAGGTGGAGGCTGACGCGGCCTACGAGCTGAGCTACTCCGCCACCGACGCGGACGTAGCCGCCCAGGTGGCCAACCGGCTGCCCGAGCTGGTCGCCGACCAGACGCGGAAGAGCCGCCACGAGCAGGCGGCCCGCGCCACCGGGCTCTTCGAGAGCGAGATGTCGGTCCTGAAGAAGAACCTGGCGGACTGGGAGCGGGCCATCGCCCAGTTCAAGGTCGACCACATGGGCGAGCTGCCCGAGCAGATGGAGACCAACATGCGCGCCCTGGAGCGGGTGGGCGGGCTGCTCCAAACCAAGTCCGAGGAGCTGCGGGTGGCGGAGGGCCGGCGGAGCGACCTGGCCCGCGCCCACTACGCCATGGACACCGAGGCGGGCCGCCTGCAGGCCGCCTACGACCAGACCAACCGCGAGTTGGTGGCCGCCCGCACCCAGTGGACCGAGGACTACCCGGAGGTCCAGCGGATGGCGCGCGAGGCGCAAGGGCTGCAGTCCAGGCTGCGGGACGCCACGGGCCGGCTGGTGGCGGAGCGGCTGGAGCGCGCCCGCGCC
>DATBSS010000586.1:0-1518 GCA_036559665.1 Myxococcaceae bacterium | reverse complement strand
GGCTCCCCGTTCCGAAAGGATCCCCACGACCCGTGCGGAACCCCTGCCCACCTCCAGCCCAGCTGCTGTCCTGGATCGACGGCGTCGCGCCGCCCGAGGAGGCGGAGCGGACGGCGATCCACACGTCCGGGTGCAGGACCTGCGCCGACCGGATCGCCCTGATGCGGTCCTCCCTGGACGGGGGCCCGCCGGTGCAGACCGCGCTGGAGTCCGGGTTCAACGCCACCGTCCGCCAGGGCTCCAGACCAGCGGTGCCGCCGGTGTCGCCGCTGCCGCTGCCGGTGCCGCCGGTCCAGATGCAGATGCAGGTGCAGGCACCGACAGCGCCCGCCGTGTCGAGGCCGCTGGGCCTGGACATGGCCCCCACCACGCCGTTCCTCCGGACGCCGGAGGAGTTCATGGAGGCCACGGGCGGGGGGACCGGGTCCCCGACCCGGGATCTCCGGGGACCGGGGAAGGAGCCGGCGCGCCAGGCCGAAGCGCTGGCGCCGGGCGACACGCTGGGCCGCTTCGTGGTGCTGGCGAGGCAGGGCTCGGGCGGGATGGGCGTGGTCTATGCCGCGTACGACCCGGAGCTGGACCGCAAGGTGGCGCTGAAGATCCTCCGCTCGGACTACGACCGCTCGCTGACGGCCGAGCTGCGCACCCGCCTGCTGCGCGAGGCGCAGGCCATGGCGCGCCTCTCCCATCCCAACGTCATCCCCGTCTACGACGTGGGAACGGTCGGCGCGCAGGTCTTCCTGGCCATGGAGTTCGTGGAGGGGTCCACGCTGACCAGGCACCAGCGCGCGATCCCCAGGGACCGCTCGCAGTGGCGGGCCGTCGTCTCGCTCTACCTCCAGGCCGGCCACGGGCTGGCCGCCGCGCACGCCGCCGGCCTCATCCACCGGGACTTCAAGCCCGACAACGTCCTCGTCTCCCGCGACGGAAAGCAGGTGCGGGTGGTGGACTTCGGCCTGGCGCGGCCGGAGGCGATGGGCGCGGAGCCGGACCTCTCCGACGAGCTGCCCTCTCCGCCCAGGCCGTCCGAGCGGCCCTCCGAGGGGCGCCAGCCTGGCTCCAAGCCGGTCCTGGAGACGCCGCTCACCCAGGCGGGGATGCTGGTGGGCACGCCGGCGTACATGTCTCCCGAGCAGCTGTCGGGCCGCGCGGTGGATGCGCGCACGGACCAGTTCTCCTTCTGCGTGGCGCTGTGGGAGGCGCTTCACGGCGAGCGCCCCTTCAAGGGCACCAACGCCAAGGAGATCGCCCAGGCCATCCAGGGCGGCAAGCCCACCGGGCCTCCCGGAGCCAAGGTGCCGGCGCACCTCAGGCGCCTCCTGCTCCGCGGGCTGGCCGGAGATCCGGACCGCCGGTACCCGGGGATGGAGGCGCTCCTGGGCGAACGCCCCTTCAAGGGCGCCAGCGCGATGGAGATCGCCCACGCCATCGAGACCGGGAAGCCCACCGGGCCGGCGAACGCGAAGGTGCCCTCGTGGCTGAGGAAGATCCTGGTCCGCGGGCTGGCCGCCGACCCGG
>DATBSS010000585.1:0-4335 GCA_036559665.1 Myxococcaceae bacterium | reverse complement strand
GTCGACGATGAACCGTCCGTGCTGGAGCTTTTCCGGCGCGTCCTGTCGCGAGACGGGCACCGGGTGCACGTGGCTGCGTCCTCGGAGGAAGCAGTCTCGGAGTTCACCCGGGCGGACTTCGACCTGCTGGTGGTGGACAAGAGCCTCCCCGGCGTCGATGGGTTCGACCTGCTGGCGTCGCTGCGCGCCCTGGACCCCAGCCTGCCGGCGATCATGGTGACCGCCAGCCCGGATCCGGGTTTCTCCACGCGGCCGGTCCGGCTGCAGGGGTACCTGCCCAAGCCCTTCCAGAGCCTCAAGCAGGTGAGCGCGACCGTGCAGCGGGTGCTGGAGATGGCGGCGATGTTTCGAGGGTCGCGCGTCTCCACGCTGATGGCTGCCCACGACTCGCCCTGATCCGCCGGGCTGCTGGCATACTGGCGGGGTGCCAGGCTCCCTGTTCGAGGCGATCCAGCGCGGTGACGAGGCCGAGGCGCGGCGCCTGCTCGACGCGGGCGCGGACGCGAACGAGCTGGGGACGGACCAGCGGACGCCGCTGATCGAGGCCGCGGCCGCCGGGCAGGTGGCGTTGATCCGGCTCCTCCTCGAGCGCGGCGCCGAGCCGGCCTGGAAGGACTCGATGGACGAGACCGCCCTGCTCAAGGCGGCCGCCAACGGGCACCGCGCCGCGTATGACTCGCTCTGGCCGCTGGCCGGCGAGGACGAGCGCGGCCTGGCCAAGGCGTTCCTGAGCGCCTCCGGGCTGAGTTGGGACGCGCCGATCGCGGCCCCGCCTCCGCCGCCGAAGACCGAGGCCGAGAAGCCCGGCCGGTTGGCGCGGGGCGTGGCCACCGCGGCCAGCCGGGTGGCGAAGTTCTTCGGCGACGAGGTGCACGCCGAGCGGATGGATCGCCTGGAGCGGGCCGAGTCGCTGGACCCGAAGAAGCCGCGGTAGCTCGCCCTGGGCGCCCCCGCGCCGCAGCTCAGCGCATCCGGGAGGCCACGGACACGATCGCCACCACCACGCCCCCGAGGGGGACGACGAGGAACGCGGCGAGGATCACCCACGACACCGGGTGCGCGAAGTTGAGCGTCTGGCCCACGCCGCCGAGCTTGGGGACCCAGACCCGGGGGTCGTCCTTGTTCACGTAGAACATCGCGCCGTAGCCCTTCACCAGCTCGCCATGCCCGGTCGCCCGCACCGCCTCCAGCCCGGCGGAGAGCCGCCGCACCCCGATCGCCGAGGCGATCGCGATCATCAAGAACCCGGCGGCGACCACCAGCGGCACCGCCTGGAGCACGCCCAGGCCGATCGTCACCGCGATCATCGATTCCAGGGAGGCCACCGCCAGGCCCACCAGGCGCGCCAGGGCGACGCCCGCCTCGGACACCGGCCGGAGCTCCGGCCGCCGGTCGCCGCGGACGCACGTCGCGGAGGCGATCACCTCGACGATCCCGACCACCAGCACCGCGCCGCCCAGCACCGCCCACGCCACCCAGATCGGGCGCTGCAGCGCCATCAGCAGGGCCGCCGCCACGGGCGGGCCGAGGCCGATCCAGGCCGGGGGAGGAGGGCGAGGGGAGGGGGTCATATCCGCCCAGCCTCCCTCAGGGACCGTCCGGAAGGGAAGGCGCGGTGGCCTCGCGCACCACCCAGGTTTCTCCGCCGCGCCCGTCGCGGACGACGATCCAGACCGTCACCGGGCCGCCCACCTCGCCCAGGTCCGGCACCCACTGCGTGGTGACCGGGTCCGAACCCGACCCGCCGCCGGGCGGGCCGTTGCCGGCGCCCGCGTTGGACGGCGAGAACGAGCCGGCGGTGGCGAAGAACGAGTACCGCCACTCCTCGCTGAAGTGCACGGTGCTGCCGTCGAAGGCGGTCCGGTCGTAGTCCTCGAAGAGCGAGGCGGTGGGTTGGACTTCGATGGGGTTGTCCGCGGTGACGGTGGACCCGCGCAGGCCCCGGTGCACCTCGCCGTTGAGCTCCACGGAGACCCCCTCCGCCCACGCCTGCTCGCCGTACGTCACCCCGTCGACGGCCGGGTTCCGGTTCGGCGGCGGCAGCGGGCCGGTCAGGCTGGCGGTGAACACCACGCGCTTGACGCCCACCACCTCCTCGCCGCCGGCCTCCACCTCCAGCTGCAGCACGACGGGGAGGCCGCCGAAGCCGTGGTACGGGTCGGCCACCACCGCCGCGGAAATGTCCTCCCAGGTGGGGGTGAAGGTGACGGACGGCTCGGCGCCGAGCGCGGTGGGCGTCATCGCGCCCGTCGCCAGCACGCGGTAGCTGGGCACGCCCTCCACGCAGCGCGCGGTCTCCGGGTCCCGCTCGCTGCAGATGGCGAGCTCGTAGTCGACCGCCCGCCCGGCGCCGGCCGGGTCGGCGATCAACCCGGTGAAGGTGATGGGTGGCAAGGCCGGCTTCGGCCCGATGGAGACGATGCTGCCGTCCGGCCGGAACGCCACCGGCAGCACCACCTCCGGCGGGTCCGCCTTCAACGCCAGCATGCGGAGGTCGTGCACCCGGTCCGCGGTGTCGATGGAGCCGGTGCAGGCGAGCAGGGCGGCGGCGGCCACCGCCGGGAGCCAGGGGCGCGCGCGCATCAGAAGGTCCCCTTCACGCCGAACGTCGGCAGGATGGGCAGGCCGGGGACGACCTGCTGGGTCCGGAACCGGTAGTCGTAGAACGACAGCTCCTGGTTCGACGCGTTGTAGACGTTCTGCACGTCCAGGTAGAGCCCCAGCGTCCAGAGGTCGAAGACGAAGCCCTTGTCCACTCTGAGATCAAGCTGGTGGAAGGGCGGCTCGCGCGCGGCGCCGGCCCGGCCGATGGCGAAGTACGAGTTGGTGTCCGCGTCGAAGGTGGAGTCGTCGTAGACGCCGGTGGGGATACCGGTGGAGAGGCGGAACCGCCCGCCCAGCTCCCAGCCGTTGCCGAACTTGTACTGCGCGACCACGGTGAGGATGTGGCGCTGGTCGAAGCCGGTCCACTCCCAGGCCCGGTCCTTCGCCTTCTGCTCGCTCCAGGAGAGCGTGTAGGCGACCCACCCGAAGAAGTCGGAGGTCAGCTCGCGCCGGAGGAACACCTCCATCCCGTAGGAGCGGCCCAGCAGGCTGTTGTCGAAGTTCTCCCGCTGGATGCTCCCGTCTTCGGCGGTGAACGTGTCGTTGGTCCGGTCCGCCAGGTCGTAGCGCCGGTTGTAGAAGCCGGTGACGTCCACGTTGATGGTGTCGGTGATCTTCTGCTCCACGCCGGCCGAGGTCTGGAACGCCGCCTCCAGCCCCAGGTCGGGGTTGCCGGTCCCCGGCCGCAGCGCCCCCGGCTCCGGGGCCTGGTGGTACAGGCCTACGGAGGCCTTGAGCGTGGTGCGGTGCTCGGCCGGGCCCAACTCCTGGCGCACCACCAGGCGCGGGTCGGCGGCGAAGCGCCACTGGCCGGAGACGCGGTATTGCTCGATGCGCGCGGAGGGGAAGAGCTTGAGGTCCCCGAACGTGAGCTGCGCCTCCAGCCACTGGGCGTAGGGGAAGTTGTCGTGGTTGATGACCGAGGTCACCGGGTCTTCCAGCGTGATCCCTTCCCCCGGGAAGCCGCGGTAGGAGATGGGCGGCGGCGGCGAGCGGATGATCACCTCGCTCTGGGTGAGCGAGATGTCCAGGCCCGCGCGCGCGGTGAGCCAGGGCGTCACCGGGACCTCCAGGCGCTCCCGGACGCCCAGCACGTTGTCGTCCTGGTCCACCTGGAAGATGTCGAGGCCGATGCTGTTCTCGTTCTTCCCGGCGAAGACCTGGAGGCGGTTGGTGAGGCGGTCCCCGCGGTACGTCCAGGCCGCCACCAGCCGCTGGAAGCCGGTGTGGTTGTTGATCTCGATGTCCTGGTCGGAGCCGCCTGGCGCGAACACCACCTTGAGCAGGTCGTCCGAGCCGAAGCCGAAGAGCTGGAGCTGGTGCCGCGACCCCTTCGGATGGAAGTCGAGGCGCAGCTGGTAGTCGAAGTAGACCGGCGAGACGCGCACCGACTGCCCGCTCAGCACCAGCGGCAGGAAGAGGTCGACGTAGCTGCGCCGCCCGCCCACCGAGAGCGAGAGGGCGTCGTTCAGCGGCACCGCCAGGTAGGCGCCGGAGTCGAGCAGGTCCACCTTGGCGGAGCCGTGCCACTGCGAGTCGATCACCGGCCGGGTGCCCACGTCGACGATGCCGCCGATGGCCCGCCCGTACTCCGCTCCGAAGCCGCCCGGGTAGAAGTCGATCTTGTCCACGAGCTCGGGGTTGATGACCGAGGGCCCGCCGCCGAAGTGGTAGAGGATGGGGATCTGGATCCCGTCCAGGTAGGTGCCCGTGTCGTTGGGCGAGGACCCG
>DATBSS010000584.1:0-3044 GCA_036559665.1 Myxococcaceae bacterium | reverse complement strand
TGACCAGCATCTTCCGGCTGGCGAAGTCCTGGCTCTCCCGCGCCACCACCATCACGTTGTTGTTGCCTTCCTTGAGCGCAAAGTCGGTGGCGAACTTGAACTTCACCGGCTCCTTCTCGGTGCCGGTGACGGTCTTGAAGTAGACCTTCTGGTCGTTCACCAGCACGTACAGGTCCAGGTCGTGCCCGGCGCCCGCCACGCTACCGGAGAGGTTGAAGCGCTCTCCCTCCGCCACCACGCCGCCCTGTGACGGGTCCACGTTGAGCGAGATGGCGGGGGGCGTGCGCCGGGCCACCCACTGCAGCTCGTGGGTGGCGGGCACCTTGCCCTTGGCGTCGCGGGCGTCCTGGGCGCGGGCGAACACGAAGCGGGTCGGCGGGGCGGGTGCGGGTGGTGCGGGCGCCGGGTCCTTGTCCAACTCCACCCGGACGAAGTCGCCCACCCGGGCCGTCTCGGTGAACAGCGCGGCGCGCGACACCCGGGCGATCACCGGCGCGTCGGTGGCCGGCGAGGCCCGCAGCTCCTCCTTGTCCGGCAGCCGCACCGTCTGCTTCCGCTGGTCCACCGGCTGGGACGGCTGCGACTGCACCGGCAGCTCGATCTTCTCGGTGGCGAACTCCTCCAACTGCTCGTCCACGATGACCAGCTTCAGCGGGAAACTGTCGCCCTGGTAGGCCTTCTTGAGGTCCACCACGAAGCGCGCGGTCTTGGTCTCGCCGGGGGCGATCTCGCCCAGCGGGAAGCGGCCCTTCTCGATGAAGATGCTGGGGTCGCCCACGTTCTTGATGGAGGCGAAGGCGTTCAGCGCCTTGCCGGTGCCGGTGTTGGTCACGTCCAGCACCAGATTCAGGTCCTCGCCCAGCTGCGCCACGCCGTCCCCGTTGCAGGCCTCGCAGACGTCCTGGACCTGCCAGTTGAAGGCGAAGGCCGGGCGCGGCAGCTCGGTGATGCTCATCTCGGAGACCAGGGGCTCACCCAGCGGCCCGCCGTCGTCGGAGAACCTCACGGTGATGGCGTCCCGCCGCGAGGTGAGGTCCTTGGGCAGCTTCACCGGCACCTTCCAGGTCCGCTTCTCGCCGGGCTTGAGGGCGCCGAAGAGGAGCTCCCGCCGGTCCAGGAACGGGTTGTCGGAGTCGGTCCAGGCGCGCAGCCGCTTCACCGTCTCCTGGCCGCGGTTCTCCACCTGGACCTCGACGTCCAGCGTCTCGCCGGCCTCGATCTTCCGGTCCGCGCCGGGCTTGAGCGTGGCCACCAGCGCGGGGTTCTTCGGCGAATCGCCGGGGGACCAGTCCACGCCCAGCGCGCCGATGGCGGCGTTGATGCGCTCCTCCTCGTCGCGGCGCTTCTCCTCCACGAAGCCGCGGCCGGCGGCGACCATCTTGTCGCGGTCCACGAAGGGCGCCTTGAGGACGTAGTCGCGGGCGAAGAGGACCTCGAAGTCCTCCTTCACCTCGTCCTGCGCCTCGGCGTCCAGCTGGTCGTCCAGGTCCTCGTCCGTGCCGCGGTCATCGGTGTCCAGCAGGGGGTTGGTCCCGCGCCCCGGCTTCTTCTCCGTCCCCTTGTCCTTGTCGCGCGAGCCCACCTTCGGCGCCTTGCCCTCCTCCTGGAGCTGCTGCTTGGCGGAGGCGTCCTTCCCCTTGATGTCCTCCTTCAGGTACTTCAGCTCGTAGGAGGGCTTCTCGCGGCCCAGCACGTCGTCGCGCTTGGTGGCCAGCTTCTCCGAGTTGGGGTTGCCGAAGTGGGAGTCGAGGTCGGCCTCGCCCATCGACTTGCGCGGGGCGAACACGTCCACCCGGTCCTTGGTCACCCGCGTCGGCGTGAGCTGGATGTCCGGGACGATGCCCACCTCCTGGATCGAGACGTCGCCCGGGGTGAGGTACTTGGCGATGGTGAGCTTGAGCGCGCTGTCGTCCGGGAAGTCGTAGAGCACCTGCACCGACCCCTTGCCGAACGTCTGCCGCCCGATGATCACCGCGCGGTTCAGGTTCTTCAGCGCGCCGGCCACGATCTCCGAGGCGGAGGCCGAGCCGGCGTTCACCAGCACCGCCACCGGGTAGGCGTTGTCCCCGTCGTCCGGGTGCGCCTTCTTCTCCTCGCGGAGCTGGTCCGAATGTCCGACGGTGGCCACCAGCACGCCCTGGGAGACGAACAGATCGGACACCTGGATCGCCTGCTCCAGCAGGCCGCCCGGGTTGCCGCGCAGGTCGAGCACCAGGCCCTTGAGGCCGCCGGAGCCCTCCGCTTCGCGCGCCATGGACTGGAGCGCGGCCTGGAGGTCGCGGGTGGTGTTGCCCTGGAAGTTCTTCAACCGGACGTAGCCCACGCCCTTGTCCAGCAGCTTGGACTGGACGGATTCGATGCTGATCATCGCCCGGCTGAGGGTCTCCACCTGCGGGTGCTCCCAGCCCTTGCGGTCCACGGTGATGGTGACCCTGGAGTCCACCGCGCCGCGCAGCTTGGACACGGCCTCGTTGAGGTCCATGTTGACCGTGGACTCCTCGCCGATCTTCCGGATGACGTCGTCCTTCTTGATCCCCGCCCGGTGGGCCGGCGTCTTGGGGAGGACCTTCACCACGGTGAGGTTCCCCTCCTTCATCTGGATGACGAAGCCCAGGCCGCCGAACTCGCCCTTGGTGGTGAGCTTCATCTCGCGGTACAGCTCCGGACGGAGGAGGACGGAGTGCGGGTCCAGCTTGGACAGCATCCCGTTCACCGCCGCGTACTCGACGTCCCGGGTGTCCTCCATCGACTTCATGTTCTCGTCGATGAACCGGAAGATGTCCTTCAGCGTGAACGACATCTTCCACAGCGAGTCCACGTGGCTGATGTCGAACGCCTGATTCTTGCTGCCGACCGTGACCTTGACCTTCGAGAGGTCGGGCGCGGCCTCGACGATGACGTCGGGGACCGTCTTCTCCACGTACTCCAGCGCCGCCACCATCATCTCGCGGGGCTTGATGCGCTTCGGGTCGACGTAGTGGTCCTTGACGTAGAGGATCACCTTGGTGAACACGCGCGGGTTGGAGAGGTCGTGCGCGCGGTCC
>DATBSS010000583.1:0-4644 GCA_036559665.1 Myxococcaceae bacterium | reverse complement strand
GGGGCACTGACGATGCGGTCCATCCCTCGAAAGCCAGTCGGACTCTGGGTCGTGGCGACGCTCCTGGCCACGGCCTTTCCGGTGGCCGCGGCGACTGCGCCTGACATCCACCGATCCGCGCGGAACATCTCCGTGGTGGGTGAGGGACGCGCGACCGCTCCGCCCGACATGGCGACTGCCCGAATCGGAGTGGTGGCGGTTGCCCCCACGCTCGCCGCGAGCAACCGCGAGGCGAGCGCCGACATGCGCCGGGTGACGGCCTCGCTCAAGGCCAACGGAGTGGCCGACCGGGACATCAGGACGGCCGACTTCACCGTCACCCCGGAGCGCCAGTTCCAGCCCTCGGGGGAGCCGGGGCCCATCACCGGGTACCGTGTCGCGAACCAGGTCGAGGTCAAAGTCCGGGACCTGGACAAGCTCGGCAAGGTGCTGGAGGACGCCGTCGCGGCTGGCGCCGACGACATCCAGGGAATCACCTTGTCCGTGGAGAACCCAGCGCTCGTCCAGGCACAGGCCAGGGCGGTCGCCGTGTCCGCCGCGCAGGCGGAGGCATCACAGCTTGCAAGGCTCGCGAACGTCCAGCTCGGCGCGGTGCTGGAGATCAGCGACGCCAGTTCCGAGCCGATCCCCCTGCAATTCGCCCGTGCGGAGTCCTTCGCCGCCGGCAAGGGAGTTCCGATCGCAACCGGGGATCTCGAATTCTCCGCCCAGGTGCGGATGGTCTTCGGGATCGCTGGTGACGCCGCCCCTGCTGCGACCGCCGCCGCCTCGCCTTGACCTTCGGAATCGCTACATCCACCCCAGCTGCAGCCGCGCCACGTCCGTCATCCGGCTCTGGTCCCAGGGCGGATCCCACACCACCTCGACCAGCACCGCCCCGACGCCGGGCAGCGCGCGCACCTTCCGCTCCACGTCGTCCTTGAGCACGCCGCCCATCCCGCACCCGGGCGCGGTCATGGTCATCTTGATGTCCACCGTCTTCCCGCCCTCGGGGCGGTCGGTGGCGTCGCACGTGTAGACCAGCCCCAGGTCCACGATGTTCACCGGGATCTCCGGGTCGTAGACGGTCTTGAGCTGATCCCAGACCTGCTCCATCTCGAACTCGCCCGCGGTGGCGGGGCCCGCGCTGGCCTTCTCCGCGGACGCCTTCTCGGCGGCCGCCGCGGCGGCGTAGTCCTCGCCCAGCGCGTCCAGGTCCTTCTCGTCGATCCGGACCATCGACCCGGACGGCGCCATCACGGTGACGTTCCCGCCCAGCGTCTGGAGGATGATCACCTCCGCCCCGGACGGGAGCACCTGCTTCTCCCCCGAGGGGATCGCCGTCGCCAGCACCTCCCGGGTCAGCGTTGCCGGCTCACTCTGCCTTTGCCCGTACATCCGTCCTTCCTCCGCTACTCCGTCGACACCTGGCCCTGCCCCTCGAGCGCCGCCTTCAGCGTGTGCCACGCCAGCGACGCGCACTTCACCCTCGCCGGGAACTCGCTCACGCCCGACAGCACCGCCAGCTTCCCGACCTCCTCCGGCGAGACCTTGCTTGGCCCCTCGGTCACCAGGAGATGGACCTTCCCGAAGAGCTGCAGCGCCTCCGCCGCCGTCTTGTCCTTCACCGCCCCGGTCAGCAGCGAGGCGGACGCGCGCGAGATGGCGCACCCCTGGCCCAGGAAGCTGACCTCCTTCACCACCCCGTCCTGGAGCTTGAGGTAGAGCGTGAGCTGGTCGCCGCAGAGCGGGTTGAACCCCTGCGCGCTGGCGGTGGCGTCGTCCATGGCGCGGAAGTTCCGCGGGCGCTTGGAGTGCTCCAGCACCACCTCCTGGTACAGGTCCCGCAGGTCGCCGCCGCCCGTCATCCCAGCACCTCCAGGACCTTCCCCAGCCCCTTCACCAGCGCGTCCACGTCCGCGCGCGTGTTGTAGAGCGCCAGCGAGGCGCGCGCGGTGGCCGCCACCCCGTACACCTGCATCAGCGGCTGCGCGCAGTGGTGCCCGGTCCGGATGGCGATGCCCTCCTGGTCGAGCACCGTGCCGATGTCATGCGGGTGGATCTCCCCGCCCCGCAGCACGAACGACAGCACCGACGCCCGATCGCGCGCCTTCCCGATCAGCTTCAGCCCCGGCACCCGCTCCAGCGCCGCGGTCGCGTACTCCAGCAACCCGTGCTCGTACTCGGCGATCACCCCGCGCCCGACCGACTCGATGTAATCGACCGCCGCGCCGAACCCGACGGCGCCCGCGATATCCGGGGTACCGGCCTCGAACTTGTAGGGGAGCCGGTTGTAGAGCGTCTTCTCGAAGGTGACGGAGAGGATCATGTCCCCGCCGCCCATGTACGGCGGCAGCGACTCCAGCAGCTCCGCCCGCCCGTAGAGCGCGCCGACGCCGGTGGGCCCGAACATCTTGTGCGCGGACACTGCGTAGAAGTCGCAGCCCAGCGCGCGCACGTCCACCGGCAGGTGCGACACCGCCTGGGCGCCGTCCACCAGCACCGGGATGCCGCGGGCGTGGGCCAGCTCGCAGATCCGCTTGATGGGGTTCACCGTCCCCAGCGCGTTGGAGACGTGCACCAGCGAGAGCAGCTTCACCTCCGGGGTGAGCAGCCGCTCCAGCTCCTCCAGCCGGAGATCGCCGGGCTCGTCGATGGGGGCGACCTTCAGCTTCGCCCCGCGCTCGGCGCAGACCATCTGCCAGGGGACGATGTTGGAGTGGTGCTCCATGGCGGTGATCACCACCGCGTCGCCGGCATTCAACCGCGTCCGCCCGAACGTCTGCGCCACCAGGTTGATCGCCTCGGTGGTGCCGCGGACGAAGACGATCTCCCGGTCGTCGGCCGCGTTGAGGAACCTCCGCACCTTCGCCCGCGCGCCCTCGTAGGAGGCGGTGGCCCGTTCGGAGAGCGTGTGCACCCCGCGGTGCACGTTGGCGTTCTCCGTCTCGTAGTAGCGGCCAATGGCCTCGATCACCTGGCGCGGCTTCTGCGTGGTGGCGGCGCTGTCCAGGTACACCAGCGGCTTGCCCCGGATCTCCTGCCGGAGGATGGGGAAGTCCTGCCGGGCTTGATCCACCCGCGTCACGCCCGCACCTCCCCGCCCAGCTTGAGCGACAGCAGGAGCTCGATCCGCTGCTGCCACGCCTGGACCGACAGTCCCTGGACCACCTCCTCGGCGAAGGCGCGGGTGAGCAGCGCGCGCGCCCGGTCCAGCGGGATGCCGCGCGAGCGCAGGTAGAACAGCGCCTGGTCGTCCAACTGCCCCACCGCCGCGCCGTGCGCGCACTTCACGTCGTCGGCGAAGATCTGGAGCTGCGGGGTGGCCTCGGCGGAGGCGTCCTCGGAGAGGAGGAGCGCCTTGTTGCTCTGGGCGGCGTCCGTCTTCTGCGCGCCCTCGCGCACCCGCACCGCGCCCGTGAACACCCCGCGCGACCGGCCGTCCAGGATGCCCTTGTAGACCTCGCGGCTGGTGCAGCCGGGGCTCTTGTGGTCCAGCGAGGTGTGGTGGTCCAGGTGCTGGCTCCCCTGGCCCACGTAGAGGCCGTGCAGCTCGCACTGGCCGCCCTCGCCGTCGAAGCGCGAGCTCACGTCCGACCGCGCGAGCAGCGCGCCCAGCGAGAACACGTGCGAGCGCAGCCGGCTGGCCCGGGCCTGCGCCACCCACAGCGAGCCCACGTGGTACCCGCCGCCGCCCTCCACCTGGATCCGGGCGTGCTCCAGCTCCGCGCCCTCGCCCAGCGATACCTCGGTCACCGCGTTGGTGAAGTACGGGCCGGGGGAGAGCCCGGCGTAGATCTCCGCCACCTGCGCCCGGGCGCCAGCGCCCAGGCGGACCAGCACCCGCGGATGGGTGGATGCCGGCGCGCCCGCGCGCGAGGCGAAGACCAGCTCGATGGGGGAGGGCGCCTGGACCCCGGCGTCGATCTCCAGCACCGCGCCGTCGGAGAGGTGGGCGGCGTTGAGCGCGGTGAACGGGTGCTCCGCCGCCTTCGCCAGCTGCCCCAGCATCGCCTCCACCACGGCCGGGTCGGCCTCGCCCAGGCTCCGCAGCCGCACGCCGGCCGGGAGCCCGTCCATCGAGGACTGATCCGGCGCGAACCTCCCGTCGACGAACACCAGCCGCGCGGCGCCCATCCGCAGCGCGGACAGGTCCACCTTCGCGTCGCTCGGCGCGGGCGGGTCGAACGGGATCCGCCCGATGGGGGCGACGTTCGTCCAACGCCACGCCTCCTGGTGCGTGGTGGGCAACCCGCCCAGGCGCTCGAAGGCGGCGGCGCCTTCCTGCCGGGCCGCGGTGAGGAACGCGGTCATGCCCGCGCCCCCTCCACCCACGCGTAGCCCTTCTGCTCCAGCTCCAGCGCGAGCGCGCGGTCGCCGGACTTGACGATGCGGCCGCCGGCGATGACGTGGACGAAGTCCGGGATGATGTATTCGAGCAGCCGCTGGTGGTGGGTGATCACCACCATGGCGCGGTCCGGAGCGCGGAGCGCGTTCACGCCGGCGGCGACGATCCGGAGCGCGTCGATGTCCAGGCCGGAGTCCGTCTCGTCCAGGATGGCGAGCTTCGGAGACAGCACCGCCATCTGGAGGATCTCGTTCCGCTTCTTCTCGCCGCCGGAAAAGCCGGAGTTGACGGCGCGGCTCATGATCTCGGGCTCCCAC
>DATBSS010000582.1:0-8681 GCA_036559665.1 Myxococcaceae bacterium | reverse complement strand
CCTCGGCCTTGTCGGCGCTCGGCGATCGCGCGGCCGAGCAGAACAACGAGCTCCCGCCGTCCTCCTGAAACCGCCCCTCACGCAAGCGGATCCGGGCGGCCGCGTATCGCTTTTCATCGGCGCTGGCCTTGCGGTGTCCATTGATGGGCCGGTGTGCAGGAGCGATGTGGGATGAGCGGAGCTCGGGGATTGACCGCGGTCGCGCTCGCGATCCTGGTGGGCGGCGCGGTGGTCGGGGCCGTCCGGCCGGTGCCCCGCGCCACGCCCCGGACCGCCCCTGCGGCAGTCCCGGCCGCGAAAGCCGTTGATGGCTGGCTCGAGGTGCGGTGGGCAGCGCAGGGGTTGACGCCCGCGGCCCAGGCGGAGGACCTGGCCGTGCTGCGGCGGTTGACGCTGGCGCTGACCGGGACCGTCCCGTCGCTGGAGGAGATCCGCCGCTTCGAGGCGGACGCGGCGCCCGGGCGGCTGCACCGGTGGACCGGCGCGCTCCTCGACGACCCCCGGTTCCACCGGTACTTCGCCGAGCGCCTCGCGCGGGTGTTCGCCGGTCCCCAGGCCGGGGCGTTCCTGGTCTACCGGCGAGACCTCCTGGTGGACTGGCTGGCGGAGCGCCTGGCGCGGCGGCAGCCCTTCGACGCCATGGTGCGCGAGCTGGTCTCGTCGGAGGGGCTGTGGACCGGGGCGCCGGAGGTGAACTTCATCACCGCGGTGGTGGTGGATGGGCGGGTGGACGAGGACCAGCTCGCGGCGAGGACCGCGCGGGCGTTCCTGGGCGTGCGGATGGACTGCGCGCAGTGCCACGACCACCCGTTCGCGGACTGGAAGCAGGCGCAGTTCAAGGGGCTGGCCGCGTTCTATGGGGGCCTGCGGCCGTCGCCGCTGGGGCTGGAGCTGAAGGAGGAGGGGACGCCCCCGCGCGTGCCGTTCGGGTCGGAGTGGCTCCCGGAGACGGGGCGCCCCCGCGCGCGGCTGGCGGCGTGGCTCACGGACGGACGCAATCCGCACTTCGCGCGGGCCACCGTGAACCGGGTGTGGGGGTTGATGTTCGGGCGGCCGCTCATCGAGCCGGTGGATGACGTCCCGCCCGCGGGGACCCAGGGCACCGAGGTGCTGGACTTCCTCGCCGAGGACTTCGTCCGCGGTGGGTACGACCTCCGCCGGCTGGTTCAGACCGTGGCGTCGGCGCGGCCATTCCGGTTGTCGTCGGAGGTACCGGAGGGCGCGTCGCGCGCAGCGATGGAGCGGGCGTGGGCGGTGTTCCCCGTGACGCCGCTCCGGCCCGAACAGCTCATTGGCGGGCTCTTGCAGGCGGGCTCGGTGCGGACCATTGACCGGGACTCGGACCTGGTGACGCGGGTCATCCGGGCGTTGAGGGAGCGAAGCTTCGTCACCGAGTACGGCGACCCGGGGCCGGACGAGCTGGCCGAGCGGCCGGCGACCGTCGCGCAGGCGTTGCTCCGGATGAACCACAAGCTCCCGGGCGAGGTGCTGGAGGCGAACCCGTTCACCGCCACGGGGCGGATCGCGCTGCTGGCAGGCGACGCGCCGCGAGCGCTGGAGGCGACTTGGCTGGCCATGGTGACGCGGCGGCCGACGGCGGAGGAGCGGGCGCGGTTCCTGCCATGGCTCACCGAGGCGCGCGGCGGCGGGGAGCGGGGGAAGGTGCTGGGGGACCTGGCGTGGGCGCTCTTCAACTCAGCGGAGTTCTCATGGAACCACTGAGGGTGAGCCGGAGGTCGCTGTTGGCAGCCGCGGCCGGGGCAGCCTTGATGCCCCGAGCGGTATTGGGGGCATCGGCGGGTGCGGCCCCCAAGTCGCTGCTGGTGATCTGGCTGGAGGGAGGGCCGAGCCAACTGGAGACGTGGGACCCGCATCCGGGAACGGCCATCGGCGGGCGGGTGGGGGCAGTGAAGACGCGCGTGCTGGGGCTGCAGATCGCGGACCTCTACCCGCGCGTGGCGGATCAGGTGCACCGGTTGTCGGTCATCCGGTCGCTGGTGTCGAAGGAGGGCGACCACGAGCGCGGGACGTACGCGGTGAAGACGGGACATCGGCCGGAGGGCGCCACCATCCACCCCAGCCTGGGGGCGGTCGCCTGCCACGAGTTGCCGTTGGCTGAGCGCGGCCTGCCGCCCCACGTCTCCCTGGGGAAGAGCCAGTGGCCGGCGCGGGGCGGGTTCCTGGGCGCCTCCCTGGATGCATTCCGGATTGTGGTCCCGGGCACCCTGGAGAACCTGGCGCCGCCACCGAAGGTCCAGGATCGGCAGGACCGGCGGTTGGAGGCGCTGCGGGTAGTGGAGGCGGGGTTCGGCGCCGCGCCAGTGCGGCACCGCGAGGCGGTCGACGGCGCACTGGCGATGATGTCTAGCCCGAAGACGCGGGCGTTCGTATTGGACGATGAGCCTCGGGCGGTGCGGGAAGCGTACGGGGACCACCCCTTCGGGCGAGGGTGCCTGGTGGCGCGGCGCCTGCTGGAGGCGGGCGTCCGGGCGGTGGAGGTGACGCTGGGTGGATTCGACAGCCACGCGGCGAACCACGAGGCGCATCGGGCCGCGGCGGAGGTGCTGGACCCGGCGCTGGCGACCCTGCTGTCCGAGCTCGGCGAGCGGGACCTGCTCCAGTCGACGGTGGTGCTGGTCATGGGGGAGTTCGGGCGGACGCCGGTCATCAACGTCGCGGGCGGGCGAGATCACTGGCCGACCGGGTTCTCGTGCCTGCTGGGTGGCGGGGGAATCGCAGGCGGGCGGGTGATCGGCCAGACGGATCCGTCGGGAGCGAAGGCTGAACCAGCTTCCGGGGTGCCGGTGGAGGACGTCGCGGCGACGGTGCTCGCGGCGCTGGGCGTCGACGTGCGGATGGAGTTGGAGACGCCCGAGGGCCGGCCCATTCCGGTGGCGAAGGGCACGCCGATCCGGGGGGCGCTGTGAGCGCGGCCACCATTCCTTCGTTCACCCCGATCGCGGCAGCACTCTCGGTACGATCACCCTGGTGGCGCCGCGTGTTCGCGCGAATCCTCTCCGGCGCGTACTGGGGCGCCGGGCTGTTCGTGACGGTGGTGCTGCTGGCCGCGGCCGCGGCGGTGCCGATCCTGAACGTCGCGGTACTGGGCTACCTGCTGGAGGTCGAGGGCCGGGTCGCGCGAGGCGTCCGGTTGGCCGACGCCTTCCCGCTCCTCCACCGAGCGCTCCGGATCGGTGCGGCGATCGGGCTGTGCTGGGCGTGGTTGCTCCCGGTGCGCTTCGTCGCGACGCTCGCCGAGGACGCGGCCTGGGTCGCACCCGGTGGTGCGGCTCAGACCTGGATGGGCGCCGTGCGAGCGGTGCTGGCGATCTTCGTTGGCCTCCACCTCTTCGCGGTGCTGGCGCGCGGCGCACGGGCGCGCGACTTCTTCCGGCCCCTGGCCAGCGCGCGCTGGATGCTCTCCGCCCTGCGCGGGCGGGCGGAGGCTCCAGGCCTGGACGCGCTCCGCCATGCCTGGGACGAGGTTCCATGGCGGCAACTCCTCTGGAAGGGCGGCGTCGGACTCCTGGGCGCGACTGTGTGGCTGGCCATCCCGGTGGGGCTGCTCTGGCTGGCGCGCACCAGCACTCCGAGACCGGGCGCGTCGCTGCTGGGGATCGTCCTCCTGCTTCCGGTCCTGGCCTGGCTCCCCTTCGTCCAGGCGCGCTTCGCGGTGGACGGGAGGCGGGCCGCGTACCTCGACTGGCGCGCCGCCCGGCAGTTGATGGCCAGCGCGCCGCTGAGCGCCCTCATCGCGCTCCTCGTCTTGTACGCGCTCTCGCTCCCGCTCTACCTGCTCACCGTGGTGCTCCCGCCCCAGGATGCGATGTGGATCGCCACGCTCTGCTTCGTCTCCGCGCTCCTCCCCGGGCGCGTGGCGGTGGCGCTCGCGTACCGACGTGCAGTTCGACTCGGGCGCCCAGCCGGCGCGCCGCTTCGGTGGACGTGCAAAGTCCTCAGTGTTGCGCTCCTGGTCGCGGTGGCGGTGATGCTCTTCCTGGCGCCGCTGATCGATCACCGCGGCGCCGCGGGGCTCTTCTCGCAGCACGCCTTCGCGCTGCCAGTTCCGTTCTAACCTGGGGTTCGTGCGAGCCTGGTGGCCCTTGCTCCTCTGCGCATGCGCGAGTGCGCCTCGCGTACAGCACTTCGACAACGGCGAGCCCTACCGGGCGGCGAATCTGAGCATTCGCCTGGCCTTCGACACGGGACCAGGTTGGTGGACGGACCCGGACAAGGAGTGCCCGGTGTGGAGCCAGGCGCTTCTGATCGCCCGACAGATGGCCGGGTGCTCCGAGGACTATGTCGGTGATCCGGCACAGAAATGCCAGGCGGCCATCCGTAAATGCAGCCCAGGCTGCGACGTGTGCCGGAACCTGAAGCCCGGCTCCGGTCCGGATGCGACCTTCGGGCCGACGCGTCAACCACGTGGAGAAACGTGTTACGCCAATACCTGGGGACCTGGCTTCTTCGCTGGATACGATACGAAGTTCGACCAGCGGTTCATCTGCACTGACGCCAGGCTGCTCGCGAAGGTGATGATCCACGAATCCGTTCATGCGTGCCGCGCTGCCGGCGGCACCATCGACCTGCGCGATGAACAGGAGCCGTTCCGGCTCGGCAGGCCGGGCTGCTATGCCGACACGCAGATCGCGCTCTTCAGAGGAGACAAGGAATGCGGCGACCCTCCTTGAACAGCCTTCCTCCCCGCTGGCGTAAGGCCGTAGCGCTATTCTCCATCTTCGCCTTGGGGATCGTGGTCGACCGTCTGAGCCTAGTCGTGAGCCCCTGGCTGTCCCGCAAGGTGAACGTCGTGACCATCCAGGGGACGAAGGGCAAAGGATGCGGAGGCCCTGCTGGGTATTTCTACCTTCGGTTCGGTCGCCCATACGGCAACGACGACGGATTCTACGAGGTTGGTTGCCAGGAGCACTTCCAGCCATCTGACGACGTAGACCTGTACTGCGACTGCGACTGAACCCTACTGCCCAGCCAGCGCCGCCTTCACCTCCGCCACCTGCGGCGACTCCGCGAACGCCGACGCCACCAACTTCAACACCCCAGCCGCATCCGCCCGCCGCCCCTCCGCGTCCAGCGTCCTCGCCAGTTCCAGCGCCGCGGACAACCCTCCCGCCTGCCCCGTCACGAACACCACCTTGTACAGCGTCCCCGCCGGCGTGGGCGGCAGCGGCTGGATCCGCACGCCCCGCCGCTCGGCGGCCTTGAGCGGCACCAGCGCCGGTTTCCCGGCCGCCACCACCGCCTCCGGCAACGGCGGGTCCACGGTGGGGTGGCTCATCTCGGCGCGCCAGTGCTCGTACTCCGCGGCGTCCAGCACGGCCAGCTTCCCCTCCTCCGGCGGCACGACCACCGCGGCCACCGCACCGTCCGGCGCGTCCTGCAGCACGTAGAAATCCGCCGTCGACGACAGGTCCTGCATCACCAGCGCCGCCTTCCACGCCACCGCCGCTCCGGTGAACCCCGACGCCGACTGCTCCGCCCGCACCGGCGTCGCCGCCTGTATCGAATCGTCCGGCTCCACCTCCACCGCGCCCGCGCTCACCGGTTCCTCGGTGGGCCGGACCTCCAGCGCGTACTCCGCCCGCGAGCTCTCCCGCGGTGGCCGCGGCGCCTCGGTGAAGTGGTACCGCTCCTCCACCCGGACCAGCAGCCGCCCCGGCCCCAGCGCCACCCCATCCACCCGCTCGCCCTCGCCGCTGGGCGCGTCGTCCACGAACACCTGCGCCCGCTTCCCGGACGCGTCCACGTGGGTCAGCTCCAGCACCAGGTTCAGGTCCGGCACGCCGCTCAGCTCCGCGGTCAGCACCACCGGCACGTCCAGGTCCACTTCGTACACGTCCCGGTCCGACATCTGGTCACTGAGGGGCGATCCAATGTGCCCGCGCACCGTCGTCCCCAGGGCGATCCGGTTCGCCCGCGACGGGTCGTTGTTGTCCTCCCGCTCCACCACCACCGTCCGGTTGGCCTGCCGCCGCCACAACCCCACCCCGGCCACGCCCAGCCCGGCGAGCACCAGCAGCGCTGCCGCCGGGGCCACCGACCTCCGCACCCGGAGCCGGCGCTCGAAGCGGTCGAAGTCCGAGCGCCGGACCAGGTCCTGGCTCTCCTCCGCCTCCGGGACGTCCGCCGCCATATCCTGGGTGGCTTGCAGCTTCTTCCGGGCCGCCTCCAGGGCGACCCGCATCTCCTCCGCCCCCGCGAACCGCCGGTCCCGCTTCTTCTCCATCGCCTGGGCGACGACGTCCTCGAACGCCGGGCTGATGGGCCGGTCCTTCACCACCTCCGACAGCCGGGGCGCCGCCGTCGGCGCGAGGTGCTGGGTGACGATGGCCATGGGGTTGGGAGCGAGGTAGGGCCCGCGGCCTGAGACCAGCTCGAACAGCATGGCCCCCAGCGAGTACAGGTCGCTGCGCGGGTCCAGCTCCTCCCCGGACGCCTGCTCGGGCGACATGTACGTGGGCGTCCCCACGAAATCGGTGATGCCGGTGATGTGCTTGCGGCCCTCGCCCTCCATCAGCTTGGCGATGCCGAAGTCCAGCACCTTCACCAGCTCGTCCCCGCGCGAGCGCCGCCCCTTCACCAGCATGCAGTTCGCCGGCTTGATGTCGCGGTGGATGATGCCCAGTTCGTGCGCCTCCGCCAGCGCGGCCAGCACCTGCACCCCGACCTGGATGGCGCGTTCCTCGGACAGCGGCCCGTGCGCGCGCAGCGTCCACGCCAGGTCCCGCCCGTTGAGGTACTCCATGGCGATGTAGAGCGACCCGTCCTCCAGCTCCCCGAAGTCGAACACCTGGATGGTGTTGGCATGGGACAGCTTGGAGACGATGCGCGCCTCCTGGTGGAACCGCGTCCGCACCCGCTTGTCCTTGAGCAGGTCCGGCCGGAGCACCTTCAGCGCCAGCACCTTCCCGATGCGGACGTGCTCCACCTTGAAGACCGACCCCATCCCGCCCTCACCCAGCTTCTCCCGGATGCGGTACCGGCCGTCGATGACCTTCCCCGCCCACGGCACCGACAGCGTGTCCGAGGTGGGCGTCAGCCCGCGCAGGTCCTCGCCGCAGGCCGGGCAATAGTTGGGGCCGGAGTCGAGCGCCTTGCCGCACTTCGGGCACGTCACCAGCTCTGGCCGGGGCTCGGGGGGCACGCGGGCCCACAGGGTAGCCGCTCCGGCGCTCCCCTTCATCTCCTCTGGCCGCTTGCCTGGGTGCCCGCTAAGTAGCCGGGCCGGTGAAGGTCTCCATCGTCATCCCGGTCTTCAACGAGCTGGCCACGCTCCCGGAGCTCCTCCGCCGCGTGGTGAAGGTGGACCTGCCCAAGGAGCTGGTGGTGGTGGACGACGGCTCCACCGACGGCAGCCGCGAGTTGGTGGAGCGGCTCCAGGCGGAGGGGCTGGCCGCCATCCCGGACGCGCACCCGAAAGGCGAGACGGCCCTCAAGGCGGTGCTCCAGCCCGGGAACCGCGGCAAGGGAGCCGCGCTCCACCGCGGCTTCGAGGAGGCCTCCGGGAACATCGTGGTCATCCAGGACGCCGACCTGGAGTACGACCCGCAGGACATCCTGCGCCTCGTCCAGCCCATCCTCGACGGGCACGCGGACGTGGTCTACGGCAGCCGCTTCACCGGCACGCCGCGAAGGGTCCTCTACTACTGGCACACGGTGATGAACTACTGGCTGACCACGCTCTCCAACGTGACCACCGGCCTGAACCTCACCGACATGGAGACCTGCTACAAGGCCTTCCGCACCCCGGTGCTGCGGTCGCTCAAGCTGACGGAGGAGCGCTTCGGCTTCGAGCCGGAGGTGACCGCCGCCGTGGCCCGCTCCGGCTGCCGCATCTACGAGGTCCCCATCAGCTACCACGGCCGCACCTACGAGCAGGGCAAGAAGATCGGCTGGAAGGACGGCGTGCGAGCGCTCTGGGTCATCACCAAGAACACCCTCCTGCGCCGCTGACGAGGGGCGGGAAGGAACAAATTCCGCTCGGCGTTCAGCAGTCGCGGCCCCCGCCCTTTCCGGCCGCGTTCCCTCGCGAAACTCTTCCTTCCGCTCCCGACGGCACGGGTGTTACGGTGCACCGCTCTTCGGCTCTTCCGCTTCCCTATTTTTCGTTCGCTCGGACCTCGATGTTCGACTGGCTTCACACCCTCTTCAGCCGCGACCTGGCCATCGACCTCGGCACCGCGAACACGCTGATCTACATCCGCGGCGTCGGCATCGTCTCCAACGAGCCCTCGGTGGTGGCGGTCCAGCAGGACACGCGCGGCGGCAAGAAGGTGCTGGCGGTGGGCAAGGAGGCGAAGGAGATGCTGGGGCGCACCCCCGGCAACATCGTCGCCATCCGCCCGATGAAGGACGGCGTCATCGCCGACTTCGAGATCACCGCGGCGATGCTGCGCTACTTCATCCAGAGCGCGCACAACCGCAAGACGCTGGTGAAGCCGCGCATCATCATCGGCATCCCCTCCGGCATCACCGAGGTGGAGCGGCGCGCGGTGCGCGAAGCGGCGGAGAACGCCGGCGCCCGCGAGGTCTACCTCATCGAACAGCCCATGGCCGCCGCCATCGGCGCCGGGCTGCCGGTCACCGAGCCCTCCGGGAACATGATCGTCGACATCGGCGGCGGCACCTCCGACGTGGCGGTCATCTCGCTGGCGGGCATCGTC
>DATBSS010000581.1:0-11399 GCA_036559665.1 Myxococcaceae bacterium | reverse complement strand
GGACCAGGTCTGGCGGAGCACGCTCCGCGCCGCCGCCTCCAGCGTTCGCGCGCCGTCGCGGACCGGAAGCAGGACCGACACCAACGGCCGAACCATTTGCCAAAGCTGAGGCTACACTGCCTCCCCCCACAGATGCCGCCGCCGTCCAAACCCCCCGCACCCCAGGTCCAGGACCTCGGCCAGACCATCCAGGCGGACGCCTACTCACCCGGCGACACCGACGACGCCGACGCCCTGGTGGAGGCGCACCGCCGCACCGCGCTCCGCCTGCTGCGGGAGGGCGCCGCCCACAAGGCGTTCGCCGAGCTGGTCAAGGCCACCCGCTCCGTGCCGATGACGCGCCGGCTGGCCTCCGCCCTGGTGATGGTCTCCCTCCAGGCCGGCACCGAGCCCGCATGCATCACCCTCCTCACCGCCGGGGTGGAGGACAACGAGGGCGCCACCCGCACCGAGGTGCGCCGCCACCTGGCGCGCCTGCTCCGCCGCGTGGGGGCGGTGGACCGCGCGCGCGAGCAGATGATCTACCTGCTGGCGGAGAAGCCGGGCGACCGCCGGGCGCGCCGCGCGCTCAACTCGCTGCTCTTGCAGGAGGAGCGCTGGGAGGAGCTGGACGCCTCCCTGGAGAAGGAGGTCAAGGAGGACCTGAAGCGGAACGCCACCGGCGCCGCCGCCCGCGCCTCGCTCAACCGCGCGCGCTTGTGGGGCGAACGGATGAAGGACCACGGGCGCGCCGCGATCCGCTTCTCCCAGGCCGCCCAGTTCTTCCAGCAGTTGGGCGACCACGAGGCGGCCTTCAACCTCCGGATGCTCTGGGTGCGCGCGCTGCGCGAGTCCGCCGCCCCGGCCGCCACCCTCAAGGAGGCGGTGCAGCAGTGCATGGCCACCGCCGAGAAGGTGCGGAAGATGTCGCGCGCCCGCACCCTGGTGCAGGAGCTGGGGCTGGCGGTGCTGGACAAGGTGACCGCCGCCGCCGCGCCCGCGCTGCCGCCGGTGCCGGTCAGCGCCCGCAAGGCGACGCAGACCGAGCTGCTGGCCGCCGCCGACGAGTCGGACGCGCTGGGCATCCGCCCCGAGACGGCCGCGCTGCGGGCGGCGGCGATCAACGAGATCCCGGACCCGGCGCTGGAGCAGCGGATGGAGGCGCACTACGTCGCCCGCGGCGCCTGGCGCGAGCTCTCCCAGTTCTACCGGGACCGCGCCGCCCGCCTCACCGACCCGCGCCGCAAGGTGGAGCTCCTCACCCGCCTGGCGGAGCTGCTGGAGGACGAGCTGAAGGACCCCACCAGCGCGGCCCGCACCTACGGGGAGATCGTCGAGCTCACCGGCGACAAGCAGGCCCTCCAGGAGCAGGTGCGGCTCCTCTCCATGGTGGAGTCCGTCTCCGGCGTCCGGAAGGTGCTGGACGACGCGGTGGAGCGGGCGGGGGACGATCAGGCGAAGGTGATCGCCCTGGTGGCCCGCGGGGACGTGCACCTGCACCGGCGGGAGCTGGAGGCGGCGCGCGCCGACTTCGAGGCCGCGGCGCGGATCATGCCCGGCCACCTGGTGGCGCTGATGGGGCTGGCGGAGGCGCGGTTGCAGCTGGGCGATACGCCACCCATCAGCACCCTGCGCGCGCAGCTGCAGGCGGTGCCCAAGCGGAGCGCGGGGCGGCTGGATCTGTTGAGGCGGTTCGGCCGGCTCGCCGAGCACCACTCGTCCGACCCGTCCGCCACCGCGTGGGCCTGGGCGGAGGTGCTGGCCGAATCGCCCGCCGACCCGGAGGCGCAGAAGCGGGTGGCGGCGCTGGCCCGGCGGACCAACAACGTGCTCCTGCTGGAGCAGGCGCTGCGGGCGCAGCTGGCCCGCGACCCGCGCGGCCACCGCGGGCGCCAGGCGCGGATGGAGCTGGTGGCGTTGCTGGAGCGCGCCGGCCGCGTCGAGGAGGCCATGGGCGAGCTGCGGCAGGCGGTGCGCCTCGACCCCGGCTACGCGGAGGCGTGGCTGAAGCTGGTGGACGGGAACCAGGCGCGCGGCCAGTTCATCGAGGCCGCGCTCGCGCTGGAGCAGGCCGCCACCGCCTCCGCCGACCCGGCGGACCGGATGCGGCTGTGGGAGCGGCTGGCCGCCCTCTGCCGCGAGAAGCTCAACGACGCCACCCGCGCCAACGTGTTCCAGGCGCGGGCCGACAAGCTGCGGGCCGAGGTTGCCTCCGGGAACGCGCCGTCCGACCCGCGGGGCCGCCGCCCGCCGCCTTCGCCGCCGCTGGCCGCCGAGGGGGAGCGCCCGCCGGCCGCCGCGACGCTGCGCACCACGCGGCCTCCCCTGGACGCCAACCCCGGCGGGCCCACGCCCACCGCGCCGCTGCGCCAGTCGCAGCCGTCGATCGACGACCCCGCCGCCGCCGCGCCCACGCCGGTGCAGCCGCTGCGCCAGTCGCGGCCGCCGCTGGACCGGGTGGCCACCGCCCCGGCCACGCCGCTCACCGCCCTGCCGGAGGACATGCCCGAGCCGTCCGAGCAGACCACCGGCAAGATGACGCCCGGGATGTTCGGGGACCTGGGCGAGCCGGTGGGGAGCGCGGCGCCGGAGGACCTGCCGGACTCGGTGATGTTCCACGCCGCGGCGGTCGGCGCCGGCGCGCCCAGCGCGGCCCCGGACGGCCAGCCGGCCGACGAGCGCACCCGCCTCTTCGAACAGGTGCGCAAGAATCCGCTGGACGGCGAGGGCTACCGGGCGCTCTCCGCCTTCTTCGCCAAGCTGGGGGACGCGGACCGCTCGGAGCTGATGCGCGAGCTGGCGTCGGCGCTGGCCGGGGCCACGGACGACGCGATGGTGCCGGCGCCGAAGCTGCTCCTCTCCGCCACCGACCGGGCCGCCCTGCGCCACCCCATCCTCCGCAACGAGCAGGGCGAGCTGTTCAGCCTGGTGGGCTACGCGCTCTGCCGGCTCTTCCCCACCCGCGGGCGCGCCGCCGGCTCCGAGCAGGAGTTCTCCCCCGACGCCGGAACGGGCGGCCCCGGCACCGCCGAGGCGCTGATGGCCTCCGTGCGCATCCTGGGCCTGCGCGCGCCGGAGGTGTTCCTCTCCGAGGACAACGGCCCGCCGTTCTCGCTGGTGTTCCCGCGGGCGCCGCGCCTTCTGGTCGGCCAGATGGCCATCCGCTCCAGGCTCTCCACCGCCGAGCTGCGCTTCTTCGCCGGGCGCGCGCTGTTCACCCAGAACCCGGACCTCGCCGCGCTCCGCAGCCTCTCCAGCGAGCAGCTGGACCTCGCGCTGGACGCGCTGGAGGGCGTGCTCCACGGCGGCAAGGCCCTCCGCGCCGAGGCCAAGGTGCTGCGCGAGACCATCCCGGTGAAGCTGGTGGCGCGGCTGCGCGACCTGTTCGACCGCAACGTCCACCAACTCGACGTCCAGCGGCTGGCCGAGGGCGCGCGCCACGCCTCCAACCGCGCCGGGCTGGTGGTGTGCGGGTCGGTGGTGCCGGCCATCCTCGCGCTGCGGGCGAAGAAGGCGCTGGAGACCGAGGTGGCGGAGCTGGTGCGCTTCGCCGCGTCGGAGCGGTACCTGGACTTCCGGACGCGCAAGCTCAGCGAGCGCGGTTCGTAGAGGTCAGTTGGTGACCTTGATGGTCACCGCCACCGCCCGGCCGATGCCGTTCAGCTCGTGGCGGTAGGCGGCGTCGATTCCCCCGCCCTCGAACATCCAGCCCCCGCCCGCGGAGACGAAGGTGTGGCCGGACTCGTCCAGCGACCAGCCGCCCCGGATCGGGATGCCCTCCGCGAGGACGAGCTCGGCGCCCGCGTTGACGCCCAGCAGCGGAGCCGCGCCCGCGCGGTATTCGCCGCGCAGGTCCCCCACCGCGCTGAAGATGCCGCTGGAGAACGCCGCCGACGCCGTGAAGTACGTGGAGAGGTCCGGGTGGTGGGTGTCGATCAGGTTGTGCCCCGCGATGCCGATGGTGAGCGCCTCGAACAGCCGCACCAGCAGCCCAACGTCCCCGGTCACCGCGTTGGCCTGCAGCGAGCCCGTGGAGAAGAAGTAGTGGGCGGCGGCGCCGAGGTAGACGGTGTTTTCGATCAGCGCCGTGGAGACCGCGATGGTGTTCAGGTGCGCCAGCGTCCGGTCGCCGAAGCCGCCGAACGAGACCAGGTGGTAGGCCACCCCGCCCGCCAGCCGGGTGGTGCTGTCCATCACGCCCGCCGACGCCCAGGTCGTCCCCTGGGTGATGTCCCAGGCGCCGGAGAGCTCCAGGTCGTAGTGCTGGTAGAGGGACATGGCGGCCGGGTTGCCCACCACCGACTCCAGGCCCAGCCCGAGCGCGCGGAACCCGCCGCCCATGGCCATCGAGCGCGCGTGGACGAGGTTGCGGAACGGGTGGTCGGGCAGCTCGGTCTGCGCGCGCGACGGCGCGGCGGCCGCCAGCGCGAGGAGGAAGCACGGCAGCATGGCTCGGCGCATGGGCGAGGCGATTCCTACTGCCTTGCTGGGCCGGGAGGCCACCACTACATTGCCGCCAATGGCGCCGACCCCCGGCGAACGTTTCCTTGGCCCCCGTCGCATCGTGGCGGCGGTCGCTTGCCTGGTCTCCTCGGCGGCGCTGGCGTTCGTGATGCCGTCGTTCTCCATCCTCCGGCACATGACCAACGCGCGCGACGACCTCGCGCTCTACGCGGTGCGGGTGGACGGGCTGGCGTCCTTCCATGGCTCGGCGGTGCGGGAGGCGGGCGCGGCGCTGGGCCTCCCGTCCGACCGGCCGGAGCTCCTCTCTGACGGAAGCTTCGCCATGAAGCTGCCCGGGCGATGCCGGCTGGAGCTGACGCCGCTGGAGGGGACCCGCGCCGCGTCGGTGGAGTCCTACGGCAAGCGCCGCACCGAAGGCACCCCGCTGGCGGTGGCGCAGAACGCCCTCACCGCGGTGTGCTCGCTGCTGGCGGTCCGTTCCAGCTCCGACGGCGAGGCGCGCTCGCAGGTGGAACGATTCCTGGAGCAGATGAAGGTGGACCGCGCCGCGAAGACGTGGCTGGCCCGCTTCGGCGGAGACGTGGCGTACGTGATCGGCGCGCGGGACGACACCAAGCCGCAGCTCTGGGTGTTCAAGGACACGTTCCTCCCCGCACGGATGCGCTGGAGCGACGAGCAGGGCACGGCGTGGGACGTGCGCTTCTACGACTACACGTCGCCCGCCACCGGCGAGTGGTTCCCGCGGCTCCTGGAGGTCCACCGCGGCGGGGAGCTGGTGCTCCGCTTCACCTCGCTGAAGGCGGATACCAAGGGCTCGCTCGCCGACAAGCTGTTCTAGGGAGCAAGCGGGCGGCGGCGCCGTTCCAGCTCCCGCGGGCCTGTGCAGTGTCCGGTTCTCCACACGGAGGGGGGCCCGCCGCCGCCTTTATCTTCCGCCCTGTTCGGGTGTTTACCCTCCGAAGGGGATCCTGATCGGTGCGGCTGCGAACGCTCCTGAGGATCGGCGCGGCGTTTCTCTCGCTACTCGGCGTGGCGGCCTCGGTGTCGTTGTACCTCACCGCCGCCGCGATGGAGCGGAACGGCTGGCTCCTGCTCGACTCCGTGGAAGGCGTCCGGGTGGCGGAGATGCTGGAGGTCGCGCTGAACTGGGCGCAGCACGTGGAGGACGGGTCGCCGGACGGCGCGTCGGAGGCGGAGCGCCAGGAGGTGGTGGCCGCGCGCCAGGCGCTGGACGACTTCGACCGGTACATCTCCAGCGAGCGGGAACGGGAGCTGGTGGAGCGGGTCCGCAGGGACGTGGATCGGTACCTGGCCTCGGGTCCCGCGGGGCCGCGGGACGGCCGGGCCGGGCTGGTGCAGGCCTCGCTGGCCGAGGCGCACGAGCTGGTGAACCTCAACGTCCAGCAGGCCCGCGAGACGCGCGACCAGAACGAGCGGGTGGACGAGGTCGGGCGGGTGGTGGCCGTCGCGCTGGCGGGGGCGCTGGTGATGGGGAGCGTGCTCTTTCTGTTCCTGCTCCACATGGCCGTGGACCGGCCGCTGGCGGGGTTACGGGAGTCGCTGGCGCGGTTCAAGGGGGGCGCGCGCGCGGAGCGACTGCCGGTCGAAGGGCCGGAGGAGCTGCGGCAGATCGCCACCGAGTTCAACGAGATGGCGGACATCGCGGAGCGGCGGGACCGGCTCCAGCTGGAGTTCCTGGCGGGCGTGGCGCACGACCTCCGGGGCCCGCTCAACATCCTCAAGCTCTCCGCGCAGTCCATCGCCGGGGCGCCCGCGCTCCCTCCCCCGGATCGCGTCCGCGCCGCGCTGGTGCGCATCTCCACCCAGGTGGATCGCCTGGCGAGGATGGTGGACGACCTGCTGGACCGGACGCGCATCGAGGCCGGGAACCTGGAGGTGCAGATGGACGTCTGCGACCTCCGGCCGCTGGTGGCGGAGGTGGCCGACATGCACCGCGCGGTCACCGACCAGCACCACCTGGAGGTCTCCATCCCGGACGCGCCGGTGCTGGTGCGCGGGGACGCGACGCGGCTGGTGCAGGTGCTGATCAACCTGGTGTCCAACGCCATCAAGTATTCGCCGGACGGCGGGGCGGTGCGCGTGCAGCTGGAGGCGGCCCGCGGCGAGGCGGTGATCAGCATCGCGGACGAGGGCATCGGCATCGCGCCGGAGGACCGGGAGCGCATCTTCGAACCCTTCCGCCGCACCACCCGCTCGGCGGCGGTGCAGATCCCCGGCGTGGGGCTGGGCCTCTCCGTGTCCCGCCGGCTGGTCGAGGCGCACGGCGGGCGGATCGACGTGGAGGGGCGGGAGGCGGGGGGATCCCTCTTCCGCGTCCGGCTGCCCATCGCCGAGAGGGCCGTGCGGGTCGTCGAGGAGGCGCGGCCGGGGGTGATTGATTGAGCGCTGCGTGACCGCCGCCACCACGGTCGCCGACTCCGCCTGACAGGCGTCAGGCCCGCGCGGTAGGACAGTCTCCGTGGCGCGCCAAGGAGAGCTGCCGATCTCAGTTGCCCCAGCGGCGCGCGCGCGCCCGCCGCCGGATACTGCGGTCAACGGGCCGTGCGGCGCGGTGGCGGTGGCACGGCCGGTGCGCGGCGAGTTCACCTACCGGATCCCGTCCGAGCTGGTTGCCACGCTGCGGCCCGGGCACCGGGTGGCGGTCCCCTTCGGCAGGGGCACGTCGCTGGGGTTCTACCTGGGCCCCGCCGAGGAACCGGAGGTGGGCAGCGAGGTCGTCCTCAAGCCGGTGTCGCGCCTGCTGGACCCGGAGCCTGCCCTTCCGGAGGACTTGATCTCGCTGCTTCGGTTCGCGGCGCACCACTACCGGTACCCGCTGGGCGAGGCCATCCTCGCCGCGCTCCCACCCGGCCTCACCCGCGCGGAGTCGTCGAAGGACGCGGCGCCGGAGGCCGTGCTCTACGCGGTGGCGACCAGCGGCGCCGACGCCTCGGCCCTCTCGCGCGCCCCCGCGCAGGCGGCGGCCCTCTCGTACCTGCTGGCCGTGGGCGGCCGCGCCACCGTGGAAGAGGTCGTCACCGCCATCCCCGGGGCTCGAGCGACGCTGAAGAAACTGGCGGAGCGCGGGCTGGTCGTCCTGGAGGCGGTGGAGGTGAAGGCGGGCGTGCGGGCAGGCCTGGGGCAGGAGCGGCCGGAGCGGCTCACGCCGGAGCAGGCGGTGGCGGTATCGGAGCTCACCGCGGTCATCGACACCGGCGGCTTCCACCCCTTCCTCCTCCACGGCGTCACCGGCTCCGGGAAGACCGAGGTGTACCTGCGGGCGGTGGAGCACGCGCTCACGAAGGGCAAGGGCGGGCTGATCCTCGTCCCGGAGATCGCGCTCACGCCCCAGCTGGTGGGCCGCTTCCGCAGCCGCTTCGGCGCCGGGGTGGCGGTGCTGCACTCGGCGCTCAAGGACAAGGAGCGCCTCCGCCACTGGCAGGCGCTCCGCCGCGGCGAGGTGCGCATCGCGGTGGGCGTGCGCTCCGCCGTGTTCGCGCCGGTGGCCGACCTGGGCGTGGTGGTGGTGGACGAGGAGCACGACTCGTCCTTCAAGCAGGAGGAGAAGCTCCGCTACCACGCGCGCGACCTGGCGGTGGTGCGCGCCAAGCAGTGCGGCGCGGTGGTGGTGCTGGGCTCCGCCACGCCGTCCCTGGAGACGCTGGAGAACGCGCGGCGCGGCCGCTACCGCAAGCTGGAGATGCGCGCGCGCGTCGACGACCGCCCGCTGCCGCGCGTGGAGCTGGTGGACCTGCGCGAAGCCCGCCCGCGTGACCCGGACCACACCACCGAACCGCCCATCCTCTCCCCGCCGCTCACCGGCGCACTGGAGGACACGCTCGCCCGCGGGCAGCAGGCCATCCTCTTCCTCAACCGCCGCGGCCACAGCACCTTCCTGATCTGCGAGGTGTGCGGGCTGCAGGTCCGCTGCGACGCCTGCGACGTCTCCTTGACCCACCACCTCTCGGCGCGCCGGCTGATGTGCCACTACTGCGGCCAGGTCTGGCCGGTGCCGGAGTCTTGTGCCGACTGCGGCGGCCCGCTGCTCAAGCTGGGCATGGGCACGGAGAAGGTGGTGGCCGAGGTGGTGGAGCGCTTCCCGCGCGCGCGCGTGGAGCGGCTGGACCGCGACTCGGCCACCTCGGCGGAGCGGCTCACCGAGCTGCTGGCCTCCTTCGCCCGGCGGGAGGTGGACGTGCTGGTGGGCACGCAGATGGTGGCCAAGGGCCACGACTTCCCCGGGGTGACGCTGGTGTGCGTGGTGATGGCGGACACCTCGCTGGCGATGCCGGACTTCCGCGCCGGCGAACGCACCTTCCAGCTCCTCACCCAGGTCTCCGGGCGCGCCGGCCGCGGGCGCGACGAGGGCCGGGTGCTCATCCAGACGTACAACCCGGACGCGCCGCCGGTGCGCCGGGTGGTGCTCCACGACTTCGACGGCTTCGCGGAGAAGGAGCTCGACTGGCGGCGCCGCTTCGACTACCCGCCCTACGCGCGGATGGTGGGCGTCCGCGCCGACGGGACCGACCCGGAGCAGGTGCGCCAGGTGGCGCGGCGGCTGGCGGACCTCTGCGCTTCGAAGCTGCCGCCGCCCTCGCAGGGCGTGCGGTTGCTGGGGCCGGCTCCCTCGCCCATCAGCCGCATCAAGGGCCGCTACCGGTGGCAGCTGCTGCTCAAGGGCCCCACGCACGCCGCGCTGGCGCCACTGGCGGATGCGCTCGAGCGCGCGCTTCAGGAGGTGCCTCCGGGGGTGCGGGTGGTCATCGACGTCGACCCGGGCGCGATGATGTAGGGCCGCCAGCGGGGGAGGCGCCTGGCCGATCGGAGGCCGGGCGCCGGGGTTGGGAACGGGAATTGCTGCCTCCATGCGGTAGAGTTCCGGGGTTTCCCGCATGGCGAGCCCCGTCCTCCTCGTCCACGACGACATCGCGACCATTGCCGCCGTGCGCCGGGTGCTCGGGCGCGCGGGGTACGAAGTCGTGCTCGCGACCTCCAGCGCGGACGCGGCGATCAACTTCGGGCACCACCTGCCGGGCCTGGTCGTCCTCTCGCCGGCGGTCGAGGGTGGGCGCGGCGTGGTGGTGCTGGAGGAGCTGACCCAGCACCCTCAGGCGGAGCGGCTCCGGGTTCTCCTCCTGGGCAGTCCGATCGAGGGGTGGGAGGTGCCGGTGATCGAGCTCCCGCTCGATGGGGACGCGTTCGTCGCCACCGTGCAGCAGCTCTTCTACCAGGAGCCGGAGGGCGTGGACCCGGTGGCGGCCACGTACGTCGGTCCGGCGCCGGTCGCTCCGGATGAGCCCACGCCGTACGCGGAGGCGGAGCTGGTCGAACAGACGCATCCGTCGGTGGTCGCGCCGCCCGGGCTGCAGGACCCGGAGCCGGAGGCGCCCGGGCCGCAGATCGACGAGCAGGCCGTCGAGGCGATGGCCGACGCCGCCGCCGAGCGCGCGCAGGAGGAGATGGGCGCCGAGGTCATTGCGTCGATGGGGTCGAACTGGGTGGATTCGCTGACGCCCGGCGACGCCCCGCCCTCCACCGTGGAGGAGTGGGACCCGTTCGGAGCGGAGAAGACAGGGGAGCAGCAGCAGGAGCCCGCCTCCGGGACGGACGACGCACTGGCGAAGCTGGAGCAGGAGGCGAAGGCGGAGGCGAACCGGAGGAAGAGCGGGCAGCGTCCGGGTCTGCCGGGGCAGCGCTCGGAGGCCACGGAGATCGTCGACGTCCGGTCGATCGCGCCCCCCGTCGAGGCCGTGGCGCCGGGACTCGAGGAGCCGTCCTGGAAGGACATCGTGCCGGAGGGTGGGCTGGCGGACGTGCTGTCCCAGGGCGGGGCGGACGCGGGGTCGAGAGCGCCATCCGACCCGGAGGCGCGGCGGCGCGAGGTCCTCCGGTTGAAGAAGGGGGCGGAGGAGGCGCGGAAGAAGGTCGCGCAGCTTCGCGCGGAGGCCGCCGCCATCCCGGTGCCGATCGAGAAGTCGGAGAAGGTGAAGGCGCTGGAGGAGAAGCTCTTCGGGGAGGCCGCCGAGGAAACGCGCCAGCGTGAGGAGGAGCTCCTCCAGAGGCGCGAGGAGGCGGATCGGCGGATCCGGGAGGCCGAGGAGCGACGGGAGGCGGAGGAGGTGCGCGCGGCGCAGGAACGGCTGGCGCTCGAGGCGCGGCTGGAGGAGGAGCAGAAGGAAGAGGAGGCGCAGCTCGCCGAGGAAGCGCGGCTGGAGGTGGAACGGAGGGTGGAGGAGGAGCGGCTGGAAGCGGAGCGCCTGGCGGAGGAGGCGCGGCTGGAGGAGGAGCGACTCGCCGAAGAGGCGCGGCTGGAGGCGGAGCGGAAGGCCGAGGAGGAGCGCCTGGCTGAAGAGGCGCGGCTGGAGGCGGAGCGGAAGGCCGAGGAGGAGCGAGTCGCCGAAGAGGCACGGCTGGGGGCGGAGCGGAAGGCCGAAGAGGAGCGACTCGCCGAAGAGGCGCGGCTGGAGGCGGAACGGAAGGCCGAAGAAGAGCGGCTCGCTGAAGCGCGGCTAGAAACCGAACGCCAAGCAGAAGAGGAACGTCTGGCTGAAGAGGCGCGGCTGGAGGCGGAACGGAAGGCCGAGGAGGAGCGGCTCGCCGAAGAAGCGCGGCTAGAAGCCGAACGCCAAGCAGAAGAGGAACGCCTGGCTGAAGAAGCGCGGTTGGAGGCGGAACGGAAGGCCGAGGAAGAGCGGCTCGCCGAAGAAACGCGGCTGGAAGCCGAACGTCAGGCCGAAGAAGAACGGCTCGCTGAAGAGGCGCGGCTGGAGGCAGAGCGGAAGGCTGAGGAGGAGATCGCTGCAGAAGCGCGGCTGGAGGCGGAGCGGAAGGCCGAGGAGGAGATCGCTGCAGAAGCGCGGCTAGAAGCCGAACGCCAAGCGGAAGAGGAACGCCTGGCTGTAGAAGCGCGGTTGGAGGCGGAACGGAAGGCCGAGGAAGAGCGGCTCGCCGAAGAA
>DATBSS010000580.1:0-6068 GCA_036559665.1 Myxococcaceae bacterium | reverse complement strand
ACCTTCTGGACCTGCCCTCGCTTGATGGCCTGGAGCGCCTGTGCCATCGCCCGGTCCCAGGCTCCGCGGTCCTCGCGGAGCGCGCCCAGGGGCGGCGAGGCGTCCGGCCCCAGCGCGCGCGGCACCCGGTCGGCCGCGGTCGCCGCCACGCGCACCTGGGCTGCCAGCTCCGCTGCCGGTGCGATGGCGGTGACGAACGATCGGCCCTGCCGCCGCCAGAGGATGAACCGCGGCAGCCGCCAGCGCGCCACCGGGAACCCGCTCCAGGCCGCGCCGGGCGCTCGCGACAGGTCGAACGCCATCCCTCCGGCGAACGGCCCGGGCGGGCGAGGCCCCTCCTCCTGCGGCACCACATCAGGCCGGCTGATGGCGCGCAGCAGCGCCATGGCCGAGGCGCGGTCGTCCGCGGACGCTTCCCACGCCGTCCCGAAGGCGGCCCAGCTCTCCTCGCGCGAGGGAGCATCAAAGAACGCCACCGGCGGCTCGCCGAACGAGCCCAGCGCGGCCAGCGGATCGCACGGTGCGACCTCCAGCGTGCGGCCCCGAAACGTTTCCAGGTTCGCGTCCATCTCGCTTCCGGTTGTCTTCTAAGCGATTCCGGCTATACATGCATCATGGAGTTCAAAACGCCTTGAACTCCGGGACGGCACCAGGCGGACGGGAGCGGGTGCGACTGTGAAGGACCACGGACCAGAGCGCGTGCTGCGGCGGTCTCGACCCGAAGGCACCCGCGTGAAGCTGTCGGGCGTGGAGGTGGGTGGTCCTGGGTTCGTGGTGATGGCGGGCCCCTGCGCCGTCGAGGGCGCCGAGCAGACGGACCTGGCGGCGGCGGCGGTGCGGCACGCCGGCGCGCACGTGCTCCGCGGCGGCGTGTTCAAGCCGCGCACGTCGCCCTACGCGTTCCAGGGCATGGGGGAGCCGGGGCTGCGCATCCTCTCCGAGGCCGGGCGACGCCACGGGCTGCCGGTGATCGCGGAGGTGATGGACGCCTCGCAGATCCCGCTGATGGCGGAGTCCGTGGACGTGCTCCAGGTGGGGGCTCGGAACATGCAGAACTTCTCGCTGCTGCGCGCGCTCTCGCGGCTGCGGCGGCCGGTGCTGCTCAAGCGCGGGCTTTCGGCCACGGTGCAGGAGTGGCTGCTGGCGGCGGAGTACCTGCTGGACGGCGGCAACGAGGAGGTCATCCTCTGCGAGCGCGGGGTGCGCACCTTCGAGCCGGATACGCGGAACACGCTCGACCTCTCCGCAGTGGCGCTGGTGAAGGAGCGGTCGCACCTTCCGGTCATCGTCGATCCGTCGCACGCGACGGGCGACCGGCGGCTGGTGGGGCCGATGAGCCTGGCGGCGGCGGCGGCGGGCGCGGACGGCCTCTTGATCGAGGTCCACCCGTGGCCGGAGAAGGCGCTCTGCGACGGGCACCAGGCGCTCACGCCGGAGCAGTTCCACGACCTGATGAAGCGGCTGCCGGCGGTGCTGGCGGCGGTGGACCGCCACCTCTGGAAGCCGTCCGGGGTGCCGCAGCCGATGCTGGGGAACGCACGGTGAGCACGCAGGTCCAGCAGATGTTCTCGGCCATCGCCCCGCGCTACGACGTGGCGAACGAGGTGCTGTCGCTGGGCGTGCACCGGCGCTGGCGGGCGCGCGCGGTGGGGCTCTCCGGGGCCCTGCCGGGGCACGCGGTGCTGGACTGCGCCACCGGGACCGGGGACCTGGCGTTCGCGCTCAAGCGCGCGGTGGGCCCCACCGGGCGGGTGCTGGGCACCGACTTCTGCGAGGCGATGCTGGCGGAGGCGCCGAAGAAGGCGCAGCGGCTGGCGCTGGACGTGAAGTTCGAGGTGGCCGACGCAATGGCCCTCCCCTACGGCGACGGGCTGTTCGACGTCTCCACCATCGCGTTCGGGATCCGCAACGTGGACGACCCGGTGCGCTGCCTGCGCGAGATGGCCCGGGTGGTGAAGCCGGGTGGCAAGGTGGTGGTGCTGGAGTTCGGCCAGCCGGGCGGGTTGTTCGGGGTGCTGTTCCGGTTCTACAGCCGGGTGGTGATGCCGGCGGTGGGCGCGCTGGTCACCGGACAACGCGCCGCCTACGAGTACCTGCCGCGCACCGCGGCCGCCTTCCCCGCCGGGGATAGGTTCCTCGGGCTGATGGACGAGGCGGGCGTGTTCTCGGCGCGCGCCGCGCACCCGCTGACGTTCGGGGTGGCGTACGCCTACGTGGGGACGGTCGGCGCTCGGACCTGAGGTAGCCTCCGGGCCGGATGAACACCTTCGGCGAGCTGTTCCGGCTCACCACCTTCGGCGAGAGCCATGGCCCGGCGCTGGGGGCGGTGATCGACGGGTGCCCGGCCGGGGTGCCGCTGGAGCGGGAGCACGTGCAGCGAGCGCTCGATCGGCGGCGGCCCGGGCAGTCGGCGCTCACCACCGCGCGGGCGGAGCCGGACCAGGTGGAGATCCTTTCGGGCGTGTTCGAGGGGAAGACGCTGGGCACGCCGATCGCCGCCATCGTCCGCAACCAGGACCAGCGTTCGCAGGACTACGACAAGCTCAAGACGGTGGACCGACCCGGGCACGCGGACGCGGTGTGGAGGGCGCGGTTCAAGCACCGCGACCACCGGGGCGGCGGGCGGACGAGCGGGCGGGAGACCCTCTGCCGGGTGATCGGCGGCGCGGTGGCGGAGGCGTTCCTGCACCAGGAGCGGCCGGAGCTGTCGGTGGTGGCGTGGGTGTCACAGGTGGGCCCGCTGGTCGCGCCGGCGCCGGCGCCTGGGCTCACGCGCGCGCAGGTGGACGCGCACCCGACGCGGTGTCCGGACCCGGCGGTGGCGGCGCAGATGGCGGAGCAGATCGCGCAGGCGAAGGCGAGCGGGGATTCGCTGGGTGGCAGTATCGACCTGCGGATCGAGCACCTCCCGGTCGGCCTGGGCGAACCCGTGTTCGGGAAGCTGAAGTCGCGGCTGGCGGACGCGGTGGCCACCATCGGCGCGGCGTCCGGCGTGGTGTGGTCGCCGGAGCTCCTGGGGCGGCTGGACCAGCCGGGCTCCGCGTTCCACGCCGATTCGTCGTCGTATGGCGGCATCCAAGGCGGGCTGTCCAACGGGGAGCCGGTGACGGTGCGCGCGCTGTTCAAGCCGCCGTCCACGCTGGGCGAGCACGCGAAGCAGGGGCGACACGACCCGTGCATCCTGCCGAGGGCGGTGCCGGTGATCGAGGCGATGGCGTCGCTGGTGCTGGCCGACCTGTGGCAGCTCATGCTGGCGAGGCCGCACCGGGCATGAGTGCGCCCGGCTCCTTCCGCCCCCTCCGCGACGTCTGGGCCCCGTTCCAGCGCGCGGCGGAGCGGATCCCGGAGGACGCGCTGGTGGTGATCGACGCGAGGGTGGCGGCGCTGCATCCGCGGGTCGCGGCGCAGTGCCGGCGGCGGGCCCAGGTGGTGTTGCCGCTGCGCGCGGGGGAAGGGGCGAAGACGCTGGGGACGCTGGCGCGGGTGCTGGCGGCGGGGATGCTGCTGCCGAGGACGGGGACGCTGATCGCCATCGGGGGCGGGACCATCGGGGACCTGTGCACGGTGGCGGCGCACCTGCTCAAGCGCGGGATGCGGCTGGTCCACGTGCCGACGACGATCCTGGCGGCGGTGGACAGCAGCGTGGGTGGGAAGGGGGCGGTGCACACGGCGGCGCGCGGTGGGATGGCGGTGAAGAACGCGGCGGGCGTCTTCCACTACCCGGACGAGTGCTGGATCTGCCCGGAGCTGTTCGAGACGCTGCCGGCGCGCGCCCACCGCGAAGGCGCGACCGAGGCGTGGAAGATGGTGGCCTGCCTGTCGCCGGGGTTGTGGAGGGCATACCGGAGGAAGCCACCGCCGCTGGAGCAGATGATCCGCGACGCGCGGAGGTTGAAGGACGCGGTGTGTGAGAACGATCCGTACGAGCTGAAGGGCCCGCGGCGCGTGCTCAACTTCGGGCACACGTTCGGGCACGTGCTGGAGAGCCTGACCCGGTTCCGGGTGTCGCACGGGGACGCGGTGGGGCTGGGGATGCGCTGCGCGCTGGACGTGGGACGCGCGCTGGGCGTGACGCCGGAGGCAATCGCGGAGGAGGTGGAGCGCGGGCTCGAAGAAGGGCCGCGGATCCTCGGGCGGAGCGCGCTGGCAGAGGCACTGGGGAAGGCGCCGGCCTCGGCGGTGGCGGAGTTGCTCAAGGCGGACAAGAAGGGAGGCCGCGGCGGGGCGCTGCGGATGGTGCTGCTGCGACGCATCGGCGATGCAGAGGTACACCCGGTCGAGGCGCACACCTGGCGGCCACTCCTCAACGCCTGGCGGCTGGGGGCGCGACCGTGAGCTCCGTCCTGGTCGATGGCAGCGGACCGTTCCAGCCGGCCACGCTCGTCCCTTCCATCTCCAAGTCCGACGCGCAGCGCGCGCTGGTCCTCTCCTACGCCCTCGGCGCTCAACTGGAGTTGCCCCAGGAGGGCTGGCCGGACGACATGGCGGTCCTCTCGCGCGGCCTCCAGCAACTCCCGCGCGCCGTCTCCGAGCCGCAGACCATCGATTGCCGCGATGGCGGCGCCCCCTTCCGGTTCCTCCTGGGCCAGGCCGCGATCACCGCCCGCGCCCACGTCCACTTCACCGGCACGCCGCGCCTGGGCCAGCGCCCCCGTGCGCCGCTCCTGAGCGCACTCATCAAGGCTCTCGGTCCCCACGGGTTCCGCACCTCGCTCTCGGGCGATCCATGGCCACTCGACGTGACCGGCGCCGACAGCACCGGGGAGCCGCGCTTCGAGATCGACGCCTCCGAGAGCAGCCAGTTCGCCTCCTCCCTCGCGCTCGCGGCGGGAGCCCTCGCCCGGCGGGAGAACCGCGCCTGGACGGTCGCGCTCGTGGGGCCCATCGCCTCCGAGCCCTACCTCGACCTCACCCTCCGCTGGATGCGCGCCGCCGGCCTCGCCGTCCGCTCCAAGGGCGCCGAGATCGCCATCGAGCCCGGGACCTCCGTCCCTACCCTCCCCGCCGTCCCCGGCGACTGGTCCTCCATCGGCTATCTCCTCCCCATCGCCTGGCGCGCGCGCGGCACCGTCGCGCGGGTGGACCTCCGCTCCGACCACCCGGACCGGGAGGCCGTCCGCCACCTCCAGTCCATCGGCCTCAACCTGGTCGAGCGGCCGGACGGTCTCGCCGTCGAGGGCGTCACCTCCGGCGCGCTGGACGCGAGCGGGCGGAGTTGCCCGGACCTCCTCCCCACGCTCGCCGCCATCGCCTGCGTCCTCCAGGCCCCCTCCACCCTTCGGGACGTCACCATCCTCCAGGCCAAGGAGAGCGATCGGCTGGCGGGCATCTCCGCCCTGGTGAAGGCCTTCGGCGCCCGCGCCGAGCCCGCAGGCGAGGACCTCCGCATCCACCCGGCGCTCCGCCCGCCCAACGAATTCGAGATCGACTCGCGCGGCGATCACCGGATGGTGATGGCCGCCGCCACGCTCGCGGTGCTGGGGCGCTGCCGCGCGCGGATCACCGACCCGGACTGCGTCAGCAAGAGCTTCCCGGGCTTCTGGACCGAGTTGCAGAAGACGGGCGCCCGGATCGCCCGCTGATCAGGGCCCGGGCCAGAGCGGCTCGCTGCCCGCGATCGCCTCCGAGGCCATCCACGGCGGCGAGAACCGCTCCTGATCGATCAGCGCCGCACGCACCCACCGCCCCACCGCGCGGCCCAGCTCCTCCACCCACGCCCGCCACCGCGGCGGCGGCGGCGACACGGGCCTCCGCGGCACCGCATCCACCCACGCCGGCTTCACCAGATGAGGGTTCGTCCCGCCGCCGAAGTTCACCACCTCCGCGGATGGCCCCCGGCGCGCGCGCTCGTGGAACCGGCAGCGCCCCCGCGCGAACAGGTGGCGGCACTCGCGGAACGGACCGGGACGCTGGGGGATCACGAGACAGGACGCTACAGACGCGTAGCGCCCCGTCAAAAAATCAGGCCGCGACCCGCTCCGCCCGCGCCTCCACCCGGTACGTCCCCGTGAGCACCGCGGCGAAGAACAGCGGGCCGACCAGCGCGTGCACCAGGTTGGTGAGAAAGG
>DATBSS010000579.1:0-2813 GCA_036559665.1 Myxococcaceae bacterium | reverse complement strand
GTCGGAGGTCTCCTCGTACTTCCGCTTGATGTTGAAGTACTCCTTGTCCTCCAGGGCGGTGGTGAGCCGGTTCTGGGTGGTCTCCCCCGGCTTGCCGTCCTTCTCGGCGCGCTTCACCTCGTAGACGCCGCGGGCGACCTGCGCGTCGTAGCTCTGGTTGCCCTTCATCACCGCGGCCTCGATGGCCTTGAACGCGGTGGGGTCCACCTTCACCTGGACCGCCTCGTAGCCGCCGCCGGGGAGCGGGCGGATCTCGGTGCGCTCCTTCATCCCCTCCAGGAACTTGATGCGGGCGGCGCTGTTCTCCTCCTTGGAGATGACGTGGTTGGGGTCGAAGGGGGCGGGCTTGAAGGTGGCGTCGCCCTTGTGGGAGCGCTCGTCGATCAGCTTCCCGTGCTCGACGTACATCTTGGTGAGCAGCCCGTCGATCTGCGACTGCTGGACGAAGGCGTTCTTGACCGTCCCGCCCAGCTCCTCGCGGGCCATCTGTTCGACCTGGTCGTTGAGCTTCACCAGGTCGTCGTCGGTCTTGTAGAGGGTCTTCTTCTTGAGGTCCTCCACCCGGATGGCGAGCACCCGCCCGGCGTTCCGGTCCAGGTAGGCCTCGGTGATGTCCAGCTCGCTCCCGCTGAGCATCCCCTGGAGCTTCTTCTTGGTGGCCTCCATCTCGCCGGAGTCCATGGCGTACTTCGATTCGCTCGCGTCCAGCCCCTTGAGGACGGCCTCGCGGGTCTCCTTGGAGGGGCCGGTGAAGATGCCGGTGGAGGTCTCGGCGATCTCCTTGCGCGCCGCCCAGCGCTCGTTGGCGTTGCCGCTGAGCAGCCCGATCGCGTCCCGCTTCTGCGGGTTGCTCATCCGGTCATCGATGCGGGACCGGAGGTTGCCGTGCCGCCCGGGCACCGGCCCCACGCCGTTGAAGCAGTCCTCCACCGCGCCGGCGCCGGGCCACTTGGGCTCGCCCAGGTTGGTGAGGACCACGTCCTCCTTGGAGCGGGTGGCGTAGAGGTAATACGCCGCGCCCACCGGGCTGATGATGGTGAGCCCGGCCGCCGCCAGCCAGCTCCGGTCGGGGAGGGCGGCGTCGATGTTGGAGGAGCGGGTGGAGATGTCCGAGCGGACCGCGCTCTGGTTGCCCTGGAACGGCCCGCCGGTGGCCATGAACTCCTTGCGGGTGCCGTGGACCAGCTCGTTGTAGTTGTGGATCTCCCCGTTGATGGCGCCGTTGAGGAAGGACGCGGCCGAGGCGTCCAGCGGGCTGTCGAGGCCCTTCTTGATCTTGTCCGCGTCCTCCTTGAGCGTGCGCTCCGCCACCTTCTCGGCGTACTTGATGGCCCGCTTCATGGCCGCGTCGGTGCCCTTGCCCAGCTGGCCGGTGAAGCTCTGGGCGGCCATCTCGAAGTCGAACTGGGCGCGGGTGACGCCGTCCGCGGTGCCGTCCGCCATCTCCCTGGCGGACTTCCAGATCTCCTTGCGCTGGCTCTGGAAGCCCTCCTCGGCGCCGCGGAGCGTCTCCGACGCCTGCTCCCTGGTGGCTTGCAGGTGCTGCTGCTTCAGCGAGCCGACGCCCTCGCGCGCGTGGTCCAGCTCCGGCACGGTGGAGCGGGAGTCGAGGAAGCGGCCCGGCCCCACCAGCGGCTCCACCTTCTTGAGCACGTCCGGGTAGCCCTGCGCCATCTGGGCGGCGGCGGTGGCGATGCCCACCTCCGCCATCCGGGCCTGGTTGCGGAGCGAATTCTCGATCTTCCGCCCCATCTTCCAGAGGTTCTCCGCCAGCTTCTTCTTCTGCTCGTCGAGGAACTCCTGGGCGCGGTCGTGGCTCTTGCCCAGGTCCTCCAGCGCGGCCTGCTTGGCGGTGAGCTGCGCGCGCCGGTTCTTCTCCGCCTCCTTCTGCTCGTCGGTCTGGTTGCCAGGCTTGTCGACCTTGGTGTCTTCGGCCACCGGCCCGGTGAGCCCCAGCGCGACGATCAGGAACTGGGCGCGGTTGGTCTCCGAACCGGCCTGTTCGGCGGCCTTCTCGGCGCCCTTCATCGCCGCTTCCTGGCGCTGGTCGGAGAAGGAGTCCAGCACCGGCACGGCGAGCATCCGCTCGTAGGTCTCGATCCGGAAGGAGCCCGCGCCCAGGTCGTTCTTCTCGACCTCGTCGCGCGCCGCCTTCACGGTGAACGGCGCGGAGGGGCCGGTGTCCTTCTCTCCCTCCTTCTTCTTCGACTTCTCCGGCGCGGGCGGCATGGGCAGGAGGGCGGCCTTGCCGGTGAGCGGCACCGACTTGATCCGCCCCTGCGCCACCCCGAGCTGGGCGGTGAAGCGCTTCTCCGCCTCGGTGGCGAAGGCGGTGATCTTCGTCGAGCCTTCGAGCAGGGTCTTCTTGATGTTCTTCACCGCGTTCTCGCGGTTGGCCACCAGGTCGTCGCCGACCTTCGCCTCGTAGTTCGCGATCCGGTCGTGGGCCTCCTGGTAGCTGGCCTTCACCTCGCCCTTCGCCTTGTCGAGGGTGTGGTTGATCAACCCCACGCCGCCGCCGACGGCGATCGGGATCTGGTCGGCCAGCGTGTCGATGGCGAAGCGGGTGTCCCACGCCATCGCCTCCACCCGGCGCACCATGTCCAGCTGGGACTCGGCGCACGCGCGGGTGACCGCCTCCAGCGCCAGGCGCACCTTGGCGTGGTGCACGCGAGGCGGCAGGCCGGTCTCGTTGACGATCATCGCCTCGGCCTTCAGCACCGACGGCGGCGGCTCCTCCACGATGGGCGGGTAGAAGTCGCCCACCCTCGCCATCGGGATGGCCGGGATGGCGATGAACTCCATGTCGTGCT
>DATBSS010000578.1:0-4102 GCA_036559665.1 Myxococcaceae bacterium | reverse complement strand
CTCCTCGTCGCGGCCGTAGCCGGGCGCGGTGGCGATCACCTGGTAGGCGCCTGCGCCCAGCCCCTTGAAGCGGAAGGCGCCCTTCTCGTCGGCGCGCATGGTGAGGCGCTCCTCGGGCGGCGTCTCCTCCAGCGCGTTCTCGGCGTCCGGATCGGCGGGGACCACGGCGACGTCCGCCAGCGGGACCGGCTCGCGGGTGCGCTTGACCTGCACCCGGCCGTTCAGCACGCGCGCCTCGGACAGCCCCAGCACCACCCGGGTGACCGCGTCCCCCGCGGCACGCACCACCACCTTGCTGGCGCGCCCCAGGCGATCCGCTTCCGCGACGGCGACGTAGCGGCCCGGACCTGCGCGGAAGGAGGCCACCCCGTCCTTGCCCGTCTTGCCCGAGCCCATGGGCGTCCAGCCGACGCGGTTGGTGTTCGGGTCCCGCAGGCCGCGGCGGTAGATCCGCACCCGCGCGCCCGGGAGCGGCGCCTTCTGGGACTGCACCTCCACCCGGATGGTCCCGTCCGGCTCGGGCTCCGGGTCGGTGGCGACCACCGTCCCCGCCGTACCGGTGCCGGCCGCCTCCGGGCGCCGGCCCGTCCGGCTGGACGGGCTGCTGCCTTTGGAGGCCACACCGGAGGAGGCGCCGGAGGCCGCGCCCGCGGTGGAGGGGTCCTCGCCGCGGCCCGGGTCACGCCCGGCCCCGTCCGGCCAGAGCGCGTAGGCCACCGCCGCCAGCAGGCAAAGCGCGGCGAAGATGGCGAGGGCCCTGGGCACGGCGTTCCACAACCTCCGGCGTTGACCCCCATTCCTACTCAGCCGGCCGCATCCTTGCCAGCCATTGGCCAACCCCTAGCATGCCCCCCCATGCGGACCGGGACGTCGATGGCTCTCATCGCGCTCGCGCTCTCCTTCGCGCTGCCGGCCTCGGCGCAGCCGGTGGACGAGATGAGCGCCTCGCTCTGGCAAACGGTGCCGGTGTTCGACGGCTTCGGGTTCCGGGAGACGCTCGCGGTCAGCGCGGACAAGCACCTGGCCCCGTGGGCGCGGACCCGGGCCCTGTTCCGCCTCTCCTCCGCCGCCGACATCCGGGGGTCGGCGCTGCGGCAGCCCGACGTGCCGGTGATGGGCAGCTTCTACGAATTCGCCCCGTCCTTCTCGGTGCTTTTCGGGTCCGATTCCGGACCTTTCCGCATCCAGGGCGGCGTGGGGCTCTCCTACAACGTCCGGCTCACGGTGACCGAGGATTCGGTGGTGGGCTTCCCCATCGTCCCCACCGGGACCACCAGCTTCGGCACCATCAAACAGCTCGGCCTCACCTGGGACCCCGGCGTGGACGCGGTGGTGGAGGCGGGGTTCGCCGTCCCCCTGGGCTTCCGGGTGGTGGTGGGCTTCGGCGGCTCCCTGGCCAACGCCCGGCTGATCGTCCGCCCGCGCGAAGACCCCAACCTCGAGGTCGCCGTCCCGGAGCTGTTCCTCACCTGGACCTTCCAGCTGGGGGTGCGCTGGAACCTGAAGCCGCCTCCGCCCCCGCCGCCCGCGCCGCTGCCCTAGACCGCGGGGAGCCCGGCCAGCCGCTCGCGGAAGTCGGCCAGGGCCTTGGCCAGCTCCGGCTCGCTCGCCTCGTGCACCGGGTGTACCCGCTGGTCGCGGATGAAGGCGTCCAGCCGCTCGTCCAGGCCATAGAGCTCCTCCGCCGCCTCGATCGCCTGCCGCAGGGAGCGCCGCGCGCCCGGGGAACCCTTGGCCTGGTGCAGCTCCGCCTCGGCCAGCCGGGCGCCGCAGGTGGAGATGGTCCGCCGGTCGTGGACGGAGAGCACCTCGTCCGTGCAGCGCCGGGCCACCTTCTCCAGCAGCTCCAGCAGCGGCGTGAGGTGCGCCATGAGCTGGGCCTCCTGGAGGTCCGGCTGCTCGGACGCCTCCCGGAGCGAGGCGCGCGTGGCGGCGATCAGCCGCTTGTCCTCGGTGAGCATGGCGCGCGAGGCCGGCATGAGGATGAAGGAACGGATGTCCTCCTCCATCCGGACGGCCGCCTTGCACAGGTCGGCGGCCGGCTGGCCGGAGAACTTCGCCAGCTTGGCCACCATGGACCTCAAGAGATCTGCCACCGTCCGCCGCAGCTTGGACATGGCCGCGACCTCGGCCTGGTGGCCGGGCACCACGTCCTCGCGTTTCACCTCGGCGCAGCCGGAGGCGATCAGGAACACCAGGTCGCCGATCTCCCGGCGGAACTCGACCCGGTAGGACTGGAGCTGGCTGAGCAGGTTCCACCGGTCGGAGACCACGGACGGACTGCGGACCCGCTCTCCCAGGAGCTTGGCCCCCTCCGCCATGGAGTTGTGGGTGGCCCGCATCACCGTTTCGACCTCGATCTCCAGGCGGGCCTCCATGGTGACGGCCCCGGCCCAGGACTCCCAGAGCTGCTCGGGCGTCTGCGGCGGGTCGACGATGTCCGGGAACTGGCCGCGCATGGCGGCCATCAGCCGGTTGGCGGCCACCAGCGTGTCCCGGACCACCGGGGCGATCTCCTCCCAGAGCGAAAGGTCCGCGCTGTCCCCCTCCGCGCTGGTGGGTTCGTGCTTGAGCAGGTCGATGGTGCTCAGGCGTTCGATGGCCATGGCGCCCGCCACGCACACCTCGCGCAACTTGTTGGCCAGGCGAGCGTCCAAGACCTTGGACAGCGCCTGCTCCAGCGCGGGAGCAAGCTGGGCCCGGTTGGAGCGCCGGGAGCCTGAAGTCACCGACATTGGGGTACAACCCCTATCACAGCCCCGCTCATCGCTCCCATTGCTCCTTTCGGGGCCGGGGACTTTGCTTTTTGCCGGAGGGGGAAGTACGACCCGCCCCCTCCCTGTTATCAAGGGTCTTGGCTGTTCGTCACCGCCCATCCAGGGCGCATCGAGGTCAACGTCGTGGCTCGCGAAATCCCGCTCGAAAGAATCCGCAACATCGGCATCTCCGCCCACATCGATTCGGGCAAGACGACGCTCACCGAGCGAATCCTCTTCTACACCGGGAAGATCCACGAGATTCACGAGGTGAAGGGGAAGGATGGCGTCGGGGCCAAGATGGACTCGATGGACCTGGAGCGTGAGAAGGGCATCACCATCCAGTCCGCCGCCACGTACTGCATCTGGAAAGACTTCAACGTCAACATCATCGACACGCCGGGGCACGTGGACTTCACCATCGAGGTGGAGCGCGCGCTGCGCGTGCTGGACGGGGCGATCCTCGTCCTCTGCTCGGTGTCCGGGGTGCAGTCGCAGTCCATCACCGTGGACCGGCAGATGCGGCGCTACAAGGTCCCGCGCATCGCCTTCGTGAACAAGATGGACCGCGCCGGCGCCAACTACGAGCGCGTGGCCGCGCAGCTCAAGGAGAAGCTGGGGCACCACCCGGTGATGCTGCAGGTGCCGATCGGCGCCGAGGAGCGCTTCCAGGGGATCATCGACCCCATCATCGGCAAGGCGTTCTACTTCGACGGCGAGAACGGCGAGAACATCCGCGAGGAGGAGATCCCCGCCGAGTACGCCGAGAAGGCGAAGAAGGCGCGCCACGACATCATCGAAGGCGTGGCCAACGTGGACGACGTGCTGGCGGAGAAGTTCATCCACGACGTGCCGATCTCCAACGAGGAGCTGTGGGCGGCGATCCACCGCGCCACCATCGCGCTCAAGATGACGCCGGTGATGTGCGGTTCGGCGTACAAGAACAAGGGCGTGCAGCTGCTGCTGGACGGCGTCACCCGGTACCTCCCGAACCCCAAGGAGGTCACCAACGAGGCGCACGACCAGAAGAACAACGAGGCGAAGGTCCAGCTGGAGTCGGATCCGGCCAAGCCCTTCGTCGGCCTGGCGTTCAAGCTGGAGGACGGTCGCTACGGGCAGCTGACGTACATGCGCATGTACCAGGGCAAGATCGCCAAGGGCGACTTCATCTACAACATGGCGAATCAGAAGAAGGTGAAGATCCCGCGCATCGTCCGCATGCACTCGAACGAGATGAACGACGTCACCGAGGCTCACGCCGGCGACATCGTGGCGCTCTTCGGCGTGGAGTGCGCCTCCGGCGATACGTTCACCGACGGCACCGCGCAGCTCACGATGACGTCGAT
>DATBSS010000577.1:0-4451 GCA_036559665.1 Myxococcaceae bacterium | reverse complement strand
ATCTCCTTGCTCCTGGCCTTCTCGCTTCAGGGCTTCTCGCTGCTACTGCTCAAGGCGGAGAAAAAGGAGCAGGCCAGAACAGCGGTGCAGGGAGCCGTCGAGCGGTACCGCACCTTGGTCAGGGAAGCTCCGTCGTTCCCTCATGCAGAATGGGCCCTGGCTTTTGCGTTGTTGCAGCTCTGCGCGTGTCTTGAATTGGAGGAAAAGCGCGAGGAGGGGCTCGAAACAGCGCAGGACGCGGTGAGGATGTGTCGCCAGTATGGCGACGGGCGATCCGGAATTGGTCTGACATTCCTGGTGCTCTCACTCCGGGCGGTGGCGCACTTCCTCACCAGGCTTGGCCGTCCGGACGAAGCGTCGGAGGCGACCCGCGAAGCAATGGTGCTCCAGGAGCGCTTTGGCCTGAAGCTTCAGTAGTCAACGCGTCTCGGGCACCTTCCACCCGCCTCCCAGCGCCCGGTACAGCGACACCAGCGCGGTCAACCTCGCCGCCCGCGCGTTCTCCAGCGACAACTGCGCCGGCAGCACCGCCTCCTCCGCGGTAGTGACCTCCAAAAACGACGTCACCCCGCTCTGGTACCTGGACTCCGCCAGCGTCCGTTGCTCCATCACCGCCTTCACCTGCGCTTCGATCGCCTCCACCTGCTGCCCCACCAGCTCCAGCGCCGACAGCGCGTCATCCACCTCCCGCAGCGCGTTGAGCACCACGGCGAAGTACTGCGCCCCTACCTCCGCGGCCCGGCCCTTCTGGATGTCCACCGCCGCCATCAACTGCTCCCGCCCCAGGAACGGCGCCAGCCAGTTCAGCGCGCCTCCAAAGCTCCACGTCGCCGCCTGCGCGGAGGCCAGCGTTCCCAGGGCCGGGCTGGCCAGCCCCAGCGCCGCCGTCAGGCTCAGCTTCGGGAACAGGTTCGCCTGCGCCGCCCCCACCCGCGCCGTCTCCGCGTGGAGCTGCGCCTCCGCCTGCCGCAGGTCCGGCCGGCGCTCGAGCAACGCGGAGGGCAACCCCGCCGGCACCGGCGGCATCACCTGTGCCTCCAGCGTGGCCCCCCGCGGCAGCTGCCTGGGCGGCGACCCGGTCAGCACCGAGAGCTGGTTCTCCGCCACCCGCCGCCGCCGCTCGATGTCCGCCAGCTGCGCCCGCGCGTCCATCACCTGCGCCGTCGCCGTCGCCACCTCCGCCCGGTTCCCGGTGCCCCGGTCCAGCCGCGCCTGGAAGAGCTGCAGCGCCTTCGTCCGGCTGGCGATCCGCTGCTCCGCGATGGCCCGCTGCGCGTCCAGCGCCCGCAACAGGAAGTACGCCTGCGCCACGTCCCCCACCAGCGCCACCATCACCCCGCGCTGCGCCTCCTCCGACGCCATGAACGCCTGGTACGACGCCTCCTGCGTCCGCCGCAGCCGCCCCCAGAGGTCGATCTCCCACGACGCCGCGATGGACGGCGTGAACGTGTTGAACGTGGCGATGACTCCGGGACCCACCGGCGCCCGCTGCCGCATCCCCACCGCGTTCGCCGTCAGCGACGGCGCCAGCGCCCACCCGTCCGCCCGCGCCAGCCCGCGCGCCTGCTCCACCCGCGCCGCGGCCACCTGCACGCTGGGGCTCTTGCTCAGCGCCTCCTGGATCAACCCCTTCAGCGCCTCGTCGTGGAACACCTCCCAGAACGGGAGGTCCCCCAGCGACTTCGCCTCCGCCGCCTGGCCCCGGAAGCTTTCCTGCTTCCCCGCCGGCGTGTCCGGGCGCTTGTAGTCCGGACCTACCGCGCACCCGGCGGGCGCCACCCCCAGCATCACCGCCACCATCGCCCAGCTCGACCTCACGGGTGCTCCTCCACCGGAGGCCGCTTCCCCCCCTTGGCCACCCGCTCCACCAGCACGTACAGCGCCGGCGTGGCGATCGCCCCCAGCAGCGTGGCCGCCAGCATCCCGGTGATCACCGTCGTCCCCAGCTCCCGCCGCGCGACCGCCCCCGCCCCCGACGCGATCCACAGCGGCACGCACCCGAGGATGAACGCGAACGACGTCATCAGGATCGGCCGCAACCGCAGCCGCCCGCCCTCGAGCGCCGCCTTCTCCTCCGACAGCCCCTCCTTCTCCTTGTCCCGGGCGAACGCGACGATCAGGATCGCGTTCTTCGCCGACAACCCCACCAGCATCACCAGCCCCACCTGCGTGAAGATGTCGAGCGGGAAGTTCCTCCCCACCAACCCGAGGAACGCCCCCAGCACGGCCACCGGCGTCCCCAGCAGCACGCTGAACGGCAGCGACCAGCTCCCGTACAACCCCGCCAGCACCAGGAACACCGCCACCAGCGCGAGGACGAACGTGCTGGCCGCGCTCCCCGCGGACTTCTCCTGGTAGCTCACCCCGTTCCACGCGATCCCCATCCCCGGCGGCAGCGTCTCCTTCGCCACCTCCTCGATCGCGTCCAGCGCCTGCCCCGAGCTGTACCCGGGCGCCGCGCTCCCCGTCACCTGCGCCGACCGGTACCCGTTGAACCGCACCGTGAACAGCGGGCCCGTCGTCGGCTTCACGTTGGTCAGCCCGGAGAGCGGCACCATCTGCCCGGACTGCGAGCGCACGTAGAACTGCTGGAACGCGTCCTCGGTGGCGCGCTCGCCGGCCTCCGCCTGGAGGAACACGCGCCATTGCCGCCCGAACCGGTTGAAGTCGTTCACGTACACGCCGCCCAGGTACGCCTGCAGGGTGAGGAACAGGTCCTGCACCGGCACGCCCTGCTTGAGCGCCACGTCTCGCGCCGCCTCGATGGAGTACTGCGGCACCGACGCCCGGAAGCTGGAGTTCAGGTTCGCCAGCTCCGGCCGCTTCCTCGCCGTCGCCACGAATTTCTCCACCTCCCCCGCCAGCTCCGCCGGGGTCATGCGCCCGGTCTGGTCCTGCACCATCACGTCCACGCCGCCGCTGGCGGACAGTCCGGGGATGCCCGGCGGCTCGAGCGCGAAGGCCCTCGCGTCCGGGAGCGCGATCAGCTTCCGGTTCAGCTCGCGGACGATGGAGCTGACGTCGGTGTGCTCGCCCCCCCGCTCTTCCCACGGCTTGAGCGCCACGAACACCAGGCCCACGTTCGGGCTGGAGGCCCCGGCCAGGAGGGAGAACCCCGCGGCGGTGTTCACGTGCGCCACCGCCGGGTGCGACCGGGTCATGTCCTCGATCCGCTTGAGCACCTCCCGGGTGCGCGGCAGCGACGCCCCGTCCGGCAGGGTGACGTCCATCAGGAAGTACCCCACGTCCTCGCTGGGCACGAAGGACCGCGGCAGCTTCCGCCCGATGAGGTACGCCCCTCCGCCCAGCACCGCCAGCGCCAGCAGCGTCACCACCGACTTGCGCACCAGCGCGCCCGCCACCCGCGTCCAGGCGTCCGCGCTCCGCTCGTAGCCCCGCTCGAACGCGTCGAAGAAGCGCTGGAGCGCGTTCCGCTTTCCTCCCTTGGGGCGCGGCCGGAGCAGCCGGGCGCACAGGGCGGGGGAGAGGCTGAGCGCGTTGAAGGCGGAGATGATCACGCTCACCGCGATGGTGAGGGCGAACTGCTGCCCCAGCCGCCCGCTGATGCCGGGCACGAACGCCAGCGGCACGAACACCGCCGCCAGGATGAGCGCGATGCCGATCACCGGCCCGGAGACCTCCTCCATGGCGCGCAGGGTGGCGGCCCTCGGCTCCATCCCGTTCTCGATGTGGTGGGTCACCGCCTCCACCACCACGATGGCGTCGTCCACCACCAGGCCGATGGCGAGCACCATCCCGAACAGCGACAGCGTGTTGATGGAGAAGCCGAGCAGCGGGAAGAGCAGGAACGACCCCACCAGCGACACCGGCACGGTCAGCAGCGGGATCAGGGTGGCGCGGAGGCTCTGCAGGAAGATGAACGTCACCAGCACCACCAGCCCCAGGGCGGCCAGCAGGGTGAGGACGATCTCCCGGATGCCCTCGCTGATGGCGAGCGTGGTGTCCAGGGTGACCGCGTACTCCACGCCCGCCGGGAAGGTGTCCTTGAGCAGCTCCATCTGCGCCTTGACCGCGGTCGCCACGTCCAGCGCGTTGCTGCCCGGCTGCTGGAAGATGCCCAGCAGCGCGCCGGGCCGCCCGTCGGTGCGCGCGGCGAGCCGGTAGCTGAGCAGGCCCAGCTCCACCCGCGCCACGTCCTTGACCCGGATCAGCGAGCCATCCGGTTCGGCGCGCACCACCACGTCGCCGAACTGCTCCGGGGTCTCCAGCCGGCCGGGGGCGCGCGCGGTGATCGTCATCTGGGTGCCGGGCGGCGACGGCTCGCCGCCGATCTGCCCCGCGGGGTTGACGGTGTTCTGCGCGCGGATGGCGTTGAGCACGTCCGTCACCGTGAGTTGCAGCCGCGCCAGGTCGTTCGGCCGGACCCAGATCCGCATCGAGTAGTCGGAGCCGCCGAAGTTGCGGACCTCCGCCACCCCGGGCGCGCGGAG
>DATBSS010000576.1:0-15184 GCA_036559665.1 Myxococcaceae bacterium | reverse complement strand
CTGCCGGTCGTTGGGGTACGGGTCCGCGAACGGGTCGTACTCGGCGGCCGGCTCGCACTGGTCCGGGAAGTCGTACGCGTAGGGCGCCGCGGTCACGAAGGTGGCCCCGGAGAGCGTGCCGGCGGTGAACGTCAACCCGGTGGAGACCGTCCCCATGTTGTACATGGTGGTCGTCACCCCATGAATGGAGATCTGCTGCGCCGGGTAGCAGGGCGACTGGCCGGTCGGGCAGCGGGTGCCGGTAGCCGCCCGGAGCTTGGCGTCCAGGGCGGAGGCGTCGATCGGCCCGTAGTACTTGTCCACCAGCGGCGCCGGGGCCGGACCGCAGGCGAGGAGGACGGCGAGGACCCCAAGGGCGGCGGTGGTGCGCGAGATCACGTGACTCCCCTCCGGAAGGCCCGCGCGGATTAGCATGCTGCCCGACCGCCCGACAATCGAAACAAGCGTGCCGCTCTCCCAGAGGCCACTCCGCATCGTCAGCTACAACGTCCGGTACTTCGGCCACGCACTCCGCGGCCTGGGAGGGACGGCCGCTTCGCAGCGCGGGATCGCCCAGGCGCTGGCCAGGCTGGATCCGCAGCCTGGGATCATCTGCCTGCAGGAGGTGGAGACCTCCTCCATGCGCTCCACCTGGGCGCACCGGGGCCGCAAGGACCCCAACCACACCCAGCTGGAATCGTTCATGGCGGAGTTCGAGGAGGCGCAGCAGGCGCTGGGCCGCCCCTGCGTCCACGAGGCGCTCTACTTCCGCGCTCACGACTACAAGCTGGGGAGCCGCTCCTTCTACACCACCGGGCTGGCCATCCTGGTGGACACCTGCCGGGTGAAGATCGACCTCCACAACGTGGAGGCGCCCCACCACATCACCCACCACCACATCGCGCGGGTGAAGGACCGCAAGCAGACGCGGATCTGCGCCCACCTCAAGGTGAAGGACCAGGCCGGCCACTCGCTGCACATCTTCAACACCCACCTCTCGCTGCCCACGCCCTTCGAGCGCGACTTCTGGCGCCGGGAGAACAAGATGGGCTTCGGCAGCAACCAGCTCGAGGAGGCGAAGACGCTCTGCGCCTTCATCCGCAAGCACGCCGGGGAGGACCCGTTCATCGTCTGCGGCGACTTCAATTCGCCGCCCGAGTCGCCCGTGTACCGGCACCTGGTGGAGCAGGACGGCATGTGCGCGGCCCAGGCGGTGCTGGGTCAGGCGGCCAGCCTGCGGGGCTTCCCCACCGCCGGGTTCATGCACCTGCGCATGCACCTGGACCACCTCTTCTCCGGGGGGAAGGTGAAGTGGCTGGACCTCCAGGACACGCGGCCGTTCGACGACCCGGAGGGGCCCTTCCACGGGCTTTCGGACCACGTCCCGCTGATGGGCAGCTTCATCATCGAGTCGTGAGCCCTGTTTCGATATAACCCTGCGGCTCATGGCCAGAGTGCCCACACGCCGGGCGGACAGCGAGGTGCTCCCCCGCTACGTGTTCCTCGAGCCGCTGCTCTCGGGCGCCCGTGTGCTGGAGGTGGACGCGGTCGCGCTCACCGGCGGGACCAGCGCGCGCTTCCTCCTCGAGCGCGGCGCCCTCCACGTCACCGCCATCGACCCGGACGAGGCGGCGGTGGGCCACGCCACCGGCGACCCGGACCTCCAGCTCGACAAGCTGAGCTTCCGCGCCGCGGACTACCGCACGCTGCGCAACGGCGATTACGACCTGGTGATCGTCCACAGCTCCCTCAACGTGCTGTCCGAGCCCAAGGCGCTGGTGGCGCTCAAGCACCAGCTGGCCTCCTCCGGCCGCCTGGTGCTGGTGCTCCGGCGCACCGTGGGGGTGGCGCTCTCCGACGCGAAGAAGGGCGCGGACGAGAAGCCGCCGCGCGAGGAGGAGCTCCTGGCGGCGCTGCGCAAGAGCTTCCAGTCGGTGGAGGTGGCGTCGCAGACCGCCTTCGTCGGCTACTCCATCGTCCCCACCGGCGTGCAGGAGCCCGCCACCGCCCTGGACGAGTCCCTGGCGGACAACGCCGCGCCCGCGTACCACCTCTACCTCTGCGGCACCCGCGCCTCGGGGCTGGACACCGCGGCGCTCACGCCCTTGCCCTCGCAGGTGATGAAGGACCTGCTCTCCGGCGGGAAGGGGGCGGACGAACCCACCCTGTCGCTGTTCGACGACTTCGACCAGGACCTGGCCAACCAGCGGATCCGCGACCTGGAGGGCCGCGCCGGCGCGGCGCTGGAGGAGGCGCAGCGGTCGGAGCTGCAGCTGGCCCAGGCGCTGGCCGAGCGGGACCACCTGCGCACCAAGCTGAAGGAGGCGCCCGAAGCCGGGCCCGCGCCGGCGCCGTCCGCCGACCCCGCCGAGATCGCCTCGCTGAGGCAGGAGCTGGAGCGCGCCGGGCAGGAGGGGGCCGAGCTGCGCGCCGCCCTGGAGGCCAAGGACGCGGACGTCGCCGCCCGGAACGCGCAGGTCCAGGCCAACCTGGGCGTGGTCCGCGAGCAGCTGGAGAACGCCCAGACCGACCTGGCCGCCCAGCGCGCGGAGCTGGAGGCGGAGCTCCAGCGCGCCACCATCCGGGTGGAGCAGCTCACCTCGGAGCTGACGAGCAAGGGGGACGCGCTCGCTGCCCGCGACGCCGCGCTCCAGCAGTGGCAGGCGGATCTCGAGGCCGCCCGCGGGGCGCTCCAGGCGGAGGTGGAGCAGGCCCGCGCCCGCGCCGGGGAGCGCGAGGCGGAGGCGGCCGCGCTGCGGCAGCGGCTGGGGGAGCTGGAGGCCGCCCACGCCGAGCTGCAGGCCGCCCGCGACCAGGCCGCCGCGCGGGGCGACCAGCTCCAGGGTGAGCTGGCCGGGCTCCAGGGCCGCGTGGGCGAGCTGGAGACGGCCCGCGGAGAGCTGAAGGCCCGGACCGCCGAGCTGGACGCCTCCCGCGCCGAGCTGCAAGCCCGGACCGCCGAGCTGGATGCCTCCCGCGCCGACCTCCATGGCCGGAGCAGCGAGGCGCAGGCCGCCCTGAGCGACGTGCAAGCCGCTCGCGACCAGGGCGCCATGCGCGAGGCCCAGCTCCAGGCCCAGGTGGACGCCTTCCGCGTCCGGCTGGCCGAGCTGGAGGGCGAGCGCGCCCAGCTCCAGGGGCGGCAGGGGGAGCTGGAGCGCACTTGCGCTGATGTGGAGGCCCGCGCCGGCGAGGCGGAGCGCGCCCGCGGTGAGATCGAGGCCCGTCTCGGCGAGTCGGAGCGCGCCCGCGCAGAGCTGGAGGCACGCTTCGGCGACGTGGAGCGCGCCCGAGGCGAGGTGGAGGCCCGCTTCGGTGACGTGAAGCAGGCCCACGTCGAGCTGGAGACCCGTCTCGGCGAGATGGAGCGCGCCCGAGGCGAGGTGGAGGCCCGCCTCGGCGACGTGAAGCACGTCCACACGGAGCTGGAAACGCGTTTCGCCGACACGGAACGCGCCCGCGCAGAGCTCGAGACCCGTCTCGGCGAGACGGAGCGCACCCGCGCAGAGCTCAAGGCCGAGCTCGAAAAGATCAACACCCGCGCGGAGCAGCTCGGCGCCGAGCTGGCCGCGCGCGACGCCGCCGCCCGCCAGGGCCAGAACGAGCTGGAGGCCGCCCGCGCCGGGCTCAAGGCCGAGCTGGAGCGGGTCAACACCCGCGCGGAGCAGCTTGGCGCGGAGGTCCAGCAGCGGCAGTCCGAGCTGGACGCCGCCCGGGCGGAGCTGAAGTCGGCCCGCGCCGACCTGCAGGCCAGGTCCGAGGAGCTGGCCGCCAGGGATGCGGAGCTGAACCGCCTGGCCGAGGACCGCGACCGGGCGAAGACGGACCTCCTGGCGCGGGACGCGGACGCGGTGGCCGCGGGGCAGGCGAAGGAGAAGACGCGGGGCGAGCTGCGCGAGAAGGAGCGCGAGCTGGGGATCCTCTCCGCCGAGCTGTTGCGGGCGCGGAGCGACCTGGAGGCCAAGGATACCGAGCTGCAGGCCGCGGTGGAGGCGCTCAACCGCGCCCGGACGGAGGCGAAGGAGCGGCAGGAGGAGGTGCACGCCAGGGACGCCTCGCTGTCGCGGGCGCGAGAGGCGGTGGAGGCGACCAACGCCCAGCACGCCGCCGCGCTCCAGGCGCAGATCGAAGCCCGCGGCGAGGTGGAGCGGAAGTCGGCGGAGCTGCAGTCCGCCCAGGAGTCGCTGCAGCTCCGGGAGTCCGAGGTCCAGTCGCTCAAGCAGCAGCTGGAGGCGGCGCAGCCGGAGCTCCAGCAGGCCAGGGCGGACGCGCTCGCGCAGCGCACCCGGGTGCAGGAGCTGGAGACGCAGGCCACCGCGGCCATGACCCTGGCCTCGGACCTGCGCGAGCAGCTGGACGCCGCCAACGAGACCGAGGCCCGGACCGCCGCCGCCATCGCCGTCCACGCCGAGCGGGTACAGCAGCTCTCCCAGGAGGCCACCACCGCCCGCGAGCGGATGGAGCAGGAGCTCCAGTCGGAGCACGACCAGCGGGTGGCGCTGGAGGAGGGCATCACCCGGAAGGCTTCGGAGATCGAGCAGCGCGCCCTCGACGTGTCGAAGATCAAGGAATTCGTGGACGGCGAGCGCGCCGCCATGACCGCCGAGGTGGACGGCTTCCGCCGCCGGACGGAGGAAGCGGAAGCGCGCGCGGCGGAGCTCGAGCAACGCGAGGCCAAGGCGGTCTCGGACGTTCTGGCGCGCGCGGAACAGGTGAACGAGCTGCGGCGCGCCGTGGATGCCGCCCGGGAGCAGACCGCCCAGTCCCTCCAGGAGCGCGAGGCGGAGATCGCCCGCCTGAAGGAGCAGCTGGCCGGGAAGGAGCCCGGGCAGGGCGGAGGGGAGGCCCCCGGGGCGGAGGACCTGGAGCGCGAGCGGCAACTCCGGGCCGACGCCGAACAGGCCGCCTCCTCGGCCAGGCATGAAGCGGCATCGGCGGCCGCGGAGCTGGAGATGGCGCGGTCGGAGGCGGAACAATTGCTGCACTCGCTGATGGAGCGCCAGGGGGACCTCCAGAAGGAGGAGGCCAACCGGGCGCAGATCGAGCGCAACCTGGCCCTGGCCACCGACCGCATCCGCGAGTTGGAGGAGAAGCTCTCCGCCGCCAACCTTCCCCGCACGGCCTGATCCCCGGTATAGGGCCCGCCCGTGCTGGAAGAGAAGCTGATCGCCGAGGGGCTCCTCACCCAGGAGGGCCTCCTTGAGGCCGGGGAGCACCAGAAGAAGTTCGGCTGCGCCCTGGAGGACAGCCTGATTGCGCTGCGCCTGGTCCCCGAGCGCGAGGTGCTGCGCGTGCTGGCCCGCGCCTACCGCCTGCAATACCTCACGCTGGAGAAGGTGAAGCAGATCCGCGTGGAGTCGGAGTTGCTGGAGCGGGTCCCCGTCCGGGTAGCCGAGACCTGCGGGGTGATCCCCTTCCGCTTCGACGTGGACGACGTGCTCTGGGTGATCACCCGCGGCCCGCTCTCCGCCGACGACCGGGAGAAGCTCAGGGTGCGGTCGGAGGCGCGCCAGGTGAACCTGCTCCTGGCGCTGCCCTCCGTGGTGGGCGCCCTCATCCGCCGCTACTACTACAGCGACCTCGACTCGCTGGAGGCGGTGGAGAAGGGCGAGTTCCGCCCCCCTCAGGAGAAGGCGGCCGGCGGGGGCAAGGCGCCCCCGGAGGACGCGCAGGACATCATCACGCTCTCCCGGGAGCTCAAGTGCCCGGCGTGCGGCGCGCCCGCGTCGCTGGACGACTTCCAGTGCAACAAGTGCCTGCTGCTGCTGAACCCGGAGGCCGGCGGCAGTGACCCCAGGATGGAGGTCTCCGTGGTGCGGGCGCTGCTCTCGATCAGCGAGTCGCGGCCGTTCCTGAAGATCCCCGACCCGCCGGCGCGCGACACCTCCAACGAGGCGACGCGGCTGGTTCCGGCGCCGCTGGACAAGCGGCTGGTGCCGCGGCTGGTGGCGGGGCTGGACCTGGCGCTCAAGCCAATGCACCAGTTCGAGGCCTACGTCGCCTCGTACATCGACGGCGAGCACAGCATCGAGGAGCTGATCGCCCGCGCCAAGCTCCCCCGCGCGGAGGTGCATGCGCTGCTGCACACCTTCAAGGCGCGCGGGCTCATCCAGCTTGACCCGCCGCGCGCGCCGCCTCCTCCGCCGCTGACCCCGGCGCAGTTGGCGCCCCTCCCGACGCCCCTGCCTGTCCGGCCGCCCCTGGCCACCACACCGCCGCCGCCGGCCCCCGCGCACGTGCCGGCGCCGGTGCTCCCGTCCGGGCCGCCCCCGGGCTACCGGCCGGGGCCGGATCGTCCGGAGCGCCCCACGCCGATCGCCTCGCCCCCCGCTGCGGCGCCGCGCCCGCCGCCGCCCAGGACGCCGGCCCATGGCCTACCGCCCGCCGCCGCGGCGCCGGTGCCCACGCCGTTCCCGGCCGGCCAGGCGGGAGGCATCCGGGTCTTCAGCCGCTCCGAGGCCCAGAAGGTCCACGACACCTCGCCGCCGCGCGAGCCGTACTCCGGCCCCGCCACGCCGGCGCCGGTGCGCCGGACCGAGGCGGACAGCGTGCTCGCCAACGCGGTGAACCTGGAGCGGCGCGGGGACCTGGACGGCGCCATCTACCTGCTCAAAAAGGGCATCTCCCAGCTCCCGCAGCCGGGGCCGCTCTACAACAAGCTTGCGCTGATCCTCATCCACCAGCGCCGGGACTTCCGGCAGGCGGAGGAGCTGCTACACAAGGCGCTGGAGCTGGAGCCGGAGAACGAGGTCTACGAGAAGAACCTCTATAAGATCATCACCCTCGCGGCGCTGAAGGCCTCGAACTGACGCGTCCCCTGGTGAAGATGAGCGCCCCCCCCATCTACCTGGACTTCAACGCCACCACGCCGGTCGACCCGGCGGTGCTGGAGGCGATGCTGCCCTTCCTGCGCGACCGCTTCGGCAACCCCTCCAGCGCGCACGCGTACGGGCGGGCGGCCGCGGAGGCGCTGGCGCGCGCGCGGGCGCAGGTGGCGGCGCTGCTGGAAGCCGCGCCGGAGGAGGTGGTGTTCACCTCCTGCGCCACCGAGTCGATCAACCTGGCGGTGAAGGGCATCGCCTTCGCGCGGCGGGCGCAAGGGCGGCACCTGGTGCTCAGCGCGGTGGAGCACCCGGCCGCGGCCGAGGCGTGCGCGTACCTGGCGCGCGAGCACGGCTTCGAGGTGACGGCGGTGCCGGTGGAGACCGATGGGCGGGTGGACCCGGCGCGGTTGCTCCAGGCGGTACGGGACGACACCGCGCTGGTGACGCTGATCCACGCCCAGAACGAGACCGGCGCGTTGCAGCCCGTCCAGGAGGTCGGCGAGGCGTTGCGCGCGCGCGGGGTGCCCTTCCACGTCGACGCGTCGCAGTCGGCGGGCAAGGTGCCGCTGTCGGTGCGGGCGCTGGCGTGCGACGCGCTCTCGCTGGCCGGGCACAAGCTGTACGCGCCCAAGGGCGTCGGAGCGCTCTGGGTCCGGAAGGGGCTCTCGCTCCACCCGCTGCTCCACGGCGCCCCGTACGAAGGCGGCCGGCGGGGTGGGACGGCGAACGTGCCCCACGCGGTGGCGCTGGGCGCGGCGTGCGAGCTCTCGGTGGCGTGGCTGGGGAGCGACGGTCCGGAGCTCCAGTGGGCCATGCGGGACCGGCTGCAGGAGGCGCTGGAGGCGGCCACGGGCGCGTCGCTCAACGGCCCCGAGGACGCGCGGCTGCCGAACACGCTCAACGTGTCCTTCCCCGGCGTCATCGGCAATGAGCTCCTGGAGGCAGCACCGGAGATCGCCGCCAGCACCGGGTCCGCGTGCCACGCCGGTACCCACGAGCCCAGCGGCGTGCTGCTCGCCATGGGCCGCGCCCCGGAGGACGCCCTGGGCGCGGTCCGGTTGTCGCTGGGGCGCTCCACGACCGAGGAGGAGATGTACGTCGCCGCGGCGGCGCTGGAACGATCCTGGAAACGTCTTCGCCGCTGAACCCCTTCACCCTTCCTGGCCACGCCGGCGCTTCACTCCACGTGGCTGAGACGGCACCGCGATCCGGGCGTATCCTGCCCTTGCTCTCTGGAGGCTCGATGACCCGGTTCGCGGATGCCGGCCATCCCGGCACCTGGATGCAGATGATGCGGTCCGCGGTGGAGGCGGGCTGCGACTCGGCGCGGTCGCTGGAGGCCGCGGCGCAGGCCACGGCGTCGGCCATCCACGAGGCGTTCCGGGAGTCCACGGTCCTGGTCCGCCTCTTCGCGACCATCCTCGCCGGCGAGCTGCCGTCCGACATCCGCGCGGCGGCCGCCCAGCTGGCGGCGCCCTCGGGCTACGCCCTGGTTCCGGAGACCCCGGTGCTGGCGCTGCTGGGGACCGCGGGCGTGGAGGAGGGCTGGCGCAGCCGCCGCCGCTCGAGGGGGCATGCCGGCATCCCCCTGGTCTCCTCGGCGTTCGTGGCCGCCATCCCGATGATGGCCCGCGTCCTCGAGGAGCTGGGCGTCGACCTGAAGGCGTTCGACGCCTCGGACCGCCAGCCCTACGTGGAGGCCGGCCTCTTCCGGTCGGGCGCGTTCCACGTCCCGGACGCCGCCACCGCCACGGACGCCCACGGCCGGAAGGTGATCTCCGCCCAGGACTTCGTCCGCCAGTACTCGGTGGTGACGGTCTTCGGCGCCGGTGCGGCCTTCCTCGGAACGCCCGTCACCACCACGCTGATCTGCTTCACCCGCGACGCCCTGGAGCCCGGGGTCAGCCAGGCCGCCCTCACCGGCCTGAGCCACTTCCGCGCCCTGACCCAGCGCCTGGTCAACGACCGCCAGCTCTTCAACGCCGGTACATGAACCGCAGCGCCGCCGGCAGCCGCTTGCGCCACTCCGGCTCCGTGTGGTCCGCGTCCGGGTCCTCCACCCACATCAACTGGCCCGGCCCGTAGCCGCGCGCCTTCAGCTCCTCCGCCAGGTGGCGTGCCGGCGGGAGCATCCGCCCCTCCGCCTCGCGCCCCCCGCAGTCCAGGTACACCCGGGAGAAGCGGGGCACCTCGCGCCGCTTCAGCTCTTCGAAGATGGCGAAGTCCCCCACCCAGCACGCCGGCGACATCGCCAGCGCGCCCCCGAACAGCCCCGGGTACCGGAAGTGCCCCAGCACCGCCATCAGCCCGCCCCACGACGTCCCGCCCACCACCGCGCCCAGCGGCCCCTCCGGCAGTCGGTACCGCGACCGCACCCGCGGCACCACCGCGCCCGCCACCCAGTCCATGAAGGCGTTTCCCCGCCCCCCGCGCCCCTCGATGGGCCAGGGCGTCAGCTCATCCATCCGCGACGCCCCGCCGTGCGGGATGGCCACCACCAGCGGGGACACATGCTCCTGGACATCGAGCGCGTCGAGCGCCCGGTGCAGGTGCCAGCCCCCCGTGTTCCACGGCGCGTCCTCGAACGCGTTCTGCCCGTCGAAGACGAACAGCGCCGGCGCCTCCACCTCCGCCCGGTGACCCTCGGGCCGGTAGAGCGTGATCTCCCGCGCCGGAAAGCCCGGCGCCTCCATCCAACCCAGCGACTCGAATCGGCCCTTCATGGCTCACGGCTGGACGAACAGCGTGAGCTTCCGGATCGTCCCCGTGTCGAAGGAGTACCAGTCGTACGCGCGGAAGGTCCACGTCCCGTTGGGGTCCTTCCCGTTGAAGACGTCCATCTTCAGCGCCGAGGTCCGATCGTCCACGGGTGTGTCGTAGTCGAAGATGCCGCGAACCCGCCCGGAGTGATTGGTGACGATCACCTTCGTCCCGTCCGGTCCCTCCAGCTCCAGGCGGAGGTCGGACGGGTAGGAGTGCGCGATGTCCGCGGCGAGGTTCACGTTGGTCGCCGTGTGCGGCGCGTCCTTGACCATGAGCGTGCACACCGCCGCCGTCTCTTCTTTGAAGACGCCGGAGGAGTCCGGGATCAGGGAGCAGGCCGGCTGCGGGATCTTGCTCTCCCCCGTCCCGGGGAACGGGAACGCCGTCCCCGGCACCTCGGAGACCTTCACCAGCAGGTGGTACTGGTAGGTGGGCCCGCCCGACCGGTTGCCGGCCGCGTGGGTCACCCGGATCTGCCAGCTCCCCGTGGAGTCCAGGGTCTCCAGCATCGCCGAGTCCGCGGAGTCGGGAGACGCGTCGTCGCTGGTGGCCACGATCTCGCCCCGCGGCGACACCAGCGCGACCACCGTGTCCATGGGCGAGCCGATCTGCGCCGCGTACGTGCGGATGGAAACCACCTGCCCGGCGGTGCCGCTGAAGTTGAAGCCATCCACGTCGCCGCGGCGGCCGTAGGTGCCGCAGACGGCGTACTCGCGGGTGAACGGCCCGGCGAGCGCGTTGGCCACCGTGTCGTTGGGCTCGGACTCGGTCTGGTCGCAGGGCGGGATGAGGTTGGCGAAGCCCTGCTGCATCACCGTGCCGATCCCCAGCCAGGTGTGGCCGCGGGCGGGGAAGGGGGTGAAGCGCTGGCGTTCGAAGATGAGGAGCGCCGGGCCGGACGGGAGGCGGGACAGCTCGGCGGCGGGGATGCGGAGGCTCCCTTGCGCGTCGTCCGCCAGGTACTGCAGGACCTTGTCGCCGGAGGTCATCCTGAACAGCAGTCGCGTCAACCCGGAGGCGTCCGGCGTCCAGGTGAATTCCAGCGGGCTGCTCTGGAAGACGGTCAGCCGCGCGCGCAGCAGGTCCGGGCTGACGGTGAAGTTGGCCGGCGTGTGGACGGCGCCCGGCTGGGTGAGCGGCCCCAGGTCCGGCCCGCCCGAGCTGAAGAGCGTGTACGCCGACGAGGGCACGAAGCGCTGCGACTGGTACGCGGAGCGGTCGTAGTACCCCTGGTAGCCCGGGTAGAAGGCGTCGTCGAACGCCACGCTGATGGGGAGCGGACCGCCCGGGATGGCGAACTGGATGCCCCGCCCGGCGTTGACGCTGGTGAAGTCCGCCGGCCGCCACGGCGGCTGGAGCTCGCTCAGCTCCCAGACGCCTGGCGCCGCCGGCGGGTCAACGGTGGTGAAGCCGAAGTACGTCTGGCGGTACCACGCGTAGCTGCGCGGCCAGCCCGGCGCGCCGCCGATCATCCCGGAGAAGGTCACGTCCCCCGTGGTGTCGTAGAGGAGGTCCTGCTTGAACAGCTCCACGGCGGCGAAGCCTCCGTAGTCGAAGGCCGCGTCGCACGCGTCGCCCACCCCGTCCCCATCCCCGTCCGCCTGCGAGGCATTGGCCAGGCCCGGGCAGTTGTCGCACCCGTCCCCGGCGCCGTCCCCGTCCCCGTCCGCCTGCCCCGGACCGGCGAGTTGGCGGCAGACGTCGCAAGCGTCGCCAACGCCGTCGCCGTCCGCGTCCGACTGCCCCGGGTTGGCGGCCAGCGGACAGTTGTCCGCCCCGTCGGCCGCCCCGTCCCCGTCATCGTCGGTTTCGCAGGCGTCGCCCACCCCATCGCGATCCGCGTCCGACTGCCCCGGGTTGGCGGTGCCGAGGCAGTTGTCCACCCCGTCGTCCACGCCGTCCCCGTCCCCGTCGGCGTCGTTGTCGCAGGCGTCGCCCTGGCCGTCCGCGTCCGCGTTCGCCTGGGACGGGTTCGACACGTTGGGGCAGTTGTCCAGCGCGTTCGACACCCCATCCCCGTCCCGGTCGGCGTCGCACGCGTCGCCCGCGGGGTCGCCGTCGAGGTTGCCCTGCGAGGGGTTGGCCACCAACAGGCAGTTGTCGGTGGCGTTCGCCACGCCGTCCTCGTCCAGGTCGGCGTCGCACGCGTCACCGGCGCCGTCGTGGTCGGTGTCCGTCTGGGTGGGGTTGGCGGCGGTCGGGCAGTCGTCCCGCGCGTCCTCCACCCCGTCCCCGTCCCGGTCCGGGAGCGAGTCGCAGAGGTCACCGATGCCGTCGAGATCCGAGTCGTTCTGGTCCGGGTTGGCCACCACCGGGCAGTTGTCGGTGCCGGTGCAGCCCGGGCCGGTCGCTCCCGGGTCGCACAGCCCGTCGCCGTCGTCGTCCGGATCGCACGCGTCGCCCAGCGCGTCGCGGTCCACGTCCGCCTGGTCGCCGTTGCCCACCAGCGGGCAGTTGTCCTCGCGGTCCTTCACGTCGTCGTAGTCCTGGTCGCAGGCGTCGCCCGGGTAGCGCGTGGCCGGCGGGTCGGTGTTCTGGTCCACCTGGTCCGGGTTGAAATCCAGTGGGCAGTTGTCCGCCTCGGTAGCCAGGCCGTCGTGGTCTCCGTCGCAGGCGTCGCCCGCCCGCACCATCGGCGCGAGCGGGTCGCTGGAGAACGGGTCCGGCGTGTTGGCCAGCCCGTCCTGATCCGCCTGGTCCGGGTTGGCCTCGTCCAGGCAGTTGTCGCAAGCGTCCCCCACCCCGTCCTCGTCGGCGTCCGCCTGCGGGCCCTTGGGGTCCGCCGGCGGGTTGGGCGTGGTGGGGCAGTTGTCGGCGTCGTCGCGCACCCCGTCGTTGTCGGTGTCCACGGCGCTCCCTCCGCCGCAGGAGAGCGCGCACGCGAGGATCGCGCCGCAGGCCGCGGCGGCGAGGAGACGGGCGGTCACCATGCGTCCTCCACTTCTCCCTTCCGTGAGCTTCAGTGTGCTTCGTCGTCGTCGTTCAGGCCGTAGCACTGCGGATCGTCGAGATCGACGGCCCCATCGCCATCGTTGTCCACCCCGTCCGCGCACTGAGGCAGGACGACGTTGAGCTCGCTGTCGCCGGAGGCGCTCAGGCAGCCCGGGTCGTCCTCGGGGTCCACCACGCCGTCGCCGTCCTGGTCGAAGTCGATGCGGCCGTCCCCGTCGTTGTCCACCCCGTCCGCGCACGCCGGCGCCACCAGCGGGTCCAACTCGGACGGGTCGTCCCCGGACGCGCAGCCGGGGTCCTCCGGGAAGTCGATGCGCCCGTCGCCGTCGTCGTCGTCGCCGTTCTCGCAGGCGGACGGCTGGTCCGGCGCCGGGAGCGCGGGGTGGAGGAGCCCGTCGTAGCGGCCGCAGCCGGCCGCCACCGACGCTGCCAGCAGGAGCGCGAAGGCCGCACCGCGGCGGGGCTCACCACTCGAGGCCGACATTGGCGCGCAGCTCCAGTCCGTCCTGGGGAATGGCCAGCGGGATGGTCTCGCCGGAGGTGACCGGGTCCCGGTACCGGTCGTCCAGGAGGTTGAGCAGGGACACGCTGGCCCGCCACCCGCCGGGGAGGCGCGGCGCCAGCGCGGTCACCTCGAAGAGCACGTGGGCGGGCTCGGGCGGCGCGTCGGTGAGCCTCCAGGTGAGGCGCTCCGAGACGAAGTGCGCGCGCGCCGACGCCCAGAGGCGCTGCTGGAAGAGCGGCACCGCCAGGCCCGCCGAGGCCACCGCGAGCGGCGAGTTGGCGGGTGCGCCCCCGCCCGTTCCGGAGATCGACTCCACCGCCTGGTTGATGGAGACGGAGAAGAACGCGGTGGGCCCGGAGGTCCGGGACCTGTAGTCCAGCGACGCCTCGCCGCCGATCACCCGCCCCTGCCCCAGGTTGACGAAGCGGGACCGGGGGCCGGACCCGGCGTAGCAGCTGGCCACCTGCGTGCTCACCAGGAGGCCGTCCAGCCCCATCAGGTAGGCGGAGGCGCCGGCGTTCAGCCCGCTGGGGAGGTGGAGGGTGGCGCCCAGCTCGGCGGTGCGCAGGCGCTCCGGGTCCGCCAGCGGGTTCCCGCACACGCTGGCGCGGTCGTCGTAGAAGGCCTCGTAGAAGCTGGGGTTGCGGAACGCCTCGCCGTAGGTGGCCTTGAGGGTGACCAGGTCCAGGGGGCTCCACACCAGGGCCACGCGCGGCGCCAGCTGGGAGAGGAAGGAGCGGTTGGAGAAGCTGGAGTTGTAGTCGAAGCGCGCGCCGGCCACCGCGCCGAAGGAGGCCGACGGCCGCCACTCCGCCTGGGCGTAGAGCGCGGCGTCCACCTCGTAGAGCGGCGCCGGGCCCCGGACGCCGCCGGAGTAGGTACGCGGGTCTGGAGCGCCGCTGGCGAGGTCCACCTCGAAGGTCGGCTGGGTCACCCGGAGGAAGGACAGCTCCGACCCGGCGACCAGGAAGGTGGACGGGAGCGCCTGCCAGGAGGTCTGCGCGCCGCCGGTGAAGGCGTCCGCGTTGCCCTCGCTCACCACGTGCGGATCGCCGGAGAGCCAGGTGTCCGGCGGCCAGTCGGTGGGGTCGCGGTGGTAGTACTGGCGGTGCCGGAACCGGTCGTAGGACGCGCGCAGCTCCAGGGTGCCGTCCGGGAAGGGCTGCTGGTACCGCAGCTCGATGAAGCCGTGGTTGTCCTTCACGGCGTTGTACGGGTCGTTGAAGATGGCGTTGCCCGGCGCCGACGGCAGCCCCTTCAGCCGCTCCGTCCACTGCGCCTGCAGGGAGAACTGGCGGTAGCGCAGCAGGAAGCCGGTGTTGTGGCCGGCCTCGGAGTCCGCCCCCTCCGCCAACCCGCCGTTGAGCGCCGGCGCGCCCCGGTTCAGCCGCGGCCGGGTCATGTCGATGAAGTGGACGTCCGGGCCCGGGCCGCCCATCCCCACCGCGTAGGCGCTCACCTCCAGGTCCCCCGCCTTCTTCCGCCCCACCACCTCGGCGCGCAGGTTTCCGGTGGTCTCGCCGGTGACCTGCGCGGAGAGGTGCGCCGGCTCCTTCTCGGTGGGCGCGCGGGTGACGATGTTCACCACCGCGAAGAAGGCCCGGGTCCCGTAGACGCTGGAGGACGGCCCCCGGATCACCTCCACCCGTTCGATGTCGTCTCGCGGGACCGTGAACAGCTCCGAGGTCTGGCTCCGGGAGGACCAGGGATCGTTCATCGGGTGACCGTCCAGCAGGACCAGGATCCGGGTGTCCACGTCCGCGGGGAAGGAGAGGCCCCGGATCCCCGTGAAGTAGTAGTCCCGGCCGTAGGAGACGTAGACTCCGGGGACGGAGCGCAGCGCCTCGGCAACGTTCCGCCAATCGTGGCGCTGGAAGTCGTCATGGCTGATCACGGTCACCGTGGCCGGAGCGTCCCCCACGCGCTCGGCCTTCTTGCTCACCGCGGTCACGGTGAGGGCGCGGACGTCCGTCTCCAGCAGCTCTTCCAGATCCAGATCGGTGACGTCGATTGGGGGCGGATCAGACTGGGCGGCCATCGCCACCCAGCTCACGCACGCGACCCATCGCCCCCATCCCCAGCGCATTAGGCCCAGATCCTAACAAAAGAATAGGAGCGAAAACCCCCTGCATCCGAAAGCCGCTTGACACAGTCCGGAGCA
>DATBSS010000575.1:0-9957 GCA_036559665.1 Myxococcaceae bacterium | reverse complement strand
GCCGGCGCCCGCGACCCGCGCGGGTCGGCGTCCGCGCCCATCACCGACCCGCTCCCGGCTCAGGAGAAGGCCCACAAGCCGGTGGAGCGGACCGGGAAGCTCCTGCCCGCGCCCGAGCTCACGCTGTCCAACATCTACCCGAAGGTGCCGCTGCGGCCGCTCTTCTGGGTGCTGCCCATCCTGGCCGCGCTGGTGGCCGGCTTCGTGGTGTTCGCGGTGGGCTACTTCGGCGGCGCGGACGTGCAGCTCACCTCCACCCCACCCGGCGCGAAGGTGGTGGTGGACGGGCGCCCGGCGCCCAGCGTCACCCCGGTGCTCATCACCGGGCTGGACCCGGACGCGCCCCATACACTTCAGGTTGAGGCGCCGGGCATGAAGGTCTGGACGGAGCAGGTCTCGCTGCAACGCGGCGCCACCATCACCGTCCACGCCGAGCTGGAACCGCTCCAGTAGGGCTGGCGGCCATGACCTGCGATTTCAGCGCCATAGCAATTCAGAGCCGTTGGAAAAAAACGCTTGCCCGGCCGGCAAGGGTCCGGGGGACCCTTGAAATGGGCGCCAAGTCCGAGCGGTTCTGACGTTCGCTTGCTAATCTGTCCTGTGTTTTGATGGGGAGCCAGGCGGGGCAAACGGGAAGCACCGCCTGGGGACTGGGAAATCGATGGCGACCGCAGGTCCAGCGCTGGTCTTTGAAGCCGCAGAACAGGGCACCGTGGTCATGGCCCAACTGGCGGGGGTGATCAACGAGGACAACCTCCTCGAGGAACGGCTCACCGCGACGAAAGGCAAGGGCGTCCTCATCGACCTCGCCAACGTCGAACGCATCAACTCGTGCGGCGTGCGCGACTGGATCCGCTTCGCCCAGCGGCTGGAGGCGGCGGGGAACAACCTGTACCTGCTGCGGTGCAGCCCGGTGGTGGTGGCGCAGCTGAACATGGTGCGGAACTTCTGCGGCGAGAAGGGCCAGGTGCTGTCCTTCCAGGCGCCGTACTTCTGCCCCAACTGCGACGAGGAGCGGACGGAGACGTTCCCGGCGGCCCAGGTCGCCGTGGGCACCAGCCCGGACGCCGTGTGCCCCACCTGCAAGGGGCCGATGGAGTTCGACGACCTGCCGGACCTCTACTTCGGCTTCGCCAAGATCCACGGCTCTCGGGCCGTGCCGCCGGAGATCCAGACGGCGATGGAGAACTTCCGCTCCCGGTCGGGCACCCCGGCGGCGGGCTCGACGGCCGGCAGCCGGCCCAACCTCACGCCGCCGGCCTCCGCGGCCCCGCGCCCGCCCGCGGTGGTGGTCACCGCGGCGCCGCCCCCGAGACCGCTGGCGCCCGCCGCTCCGCTGGCTACGCCTGCCCCGGTCCCGCCCGCGGCCATGGCCCGGCCCGCCGGCATCTCGGGGTCACGGCCCGCGCCGCAGGGCCCACCCCTCGCGACCCCGCCGCCGACCGCCGCGCGCCGGCCCAGCTCGCCCGGGCAACAGCCTCCCTCCGCCATCCCGGGCCAACCGCCGCGCGCTTCCGGTCCCAAGCCTCCCGCGGCGGTGCGTCCGCTGATGGGCGGCAGCCCATTCCCGGCGCAGCGTCCCTCGGGCCCGAAGCCGGTGTTGCCGCCCAACGGCACCACGGACCCGGCCAAGAAGCCCTGAGGTCGCTCCCCGCGTGGCCTCGCACGGCGGCAACCCGGTGCTGGCGGAGATCCTCCAGTTCCTCCAGCGCGAGTTGCTCGAGGGAGAGCCGCTGAAGCTTCACGCCGACACCAGGCTCCTGGACCTGGGGCTGATCAACTCCGTCTCGGCGGTGATGCTGCAGAGCTTCGTGGAGAAGCGGTTGGGGGTGAAGCTGGCCCGCGAATCACTCACTCCCGAGAACCTGGAGAGCCCCCGGGCGATTGCGGCGTTAGTCGGACGATCCCCTCCGCGGGCGTCACGCTGAGCGACAGCGCGCGTTCCAGGTACTTCACCAGCGCCATCAGGGTGGGGTGGTCGTAGAAGAGGGAGGCGGCGAGGTCCAGGCTCAGGTCGCGCCGGAGCACGCGCAACAGGTCCACGGCGAGGATCGAGTCCAACCCCACCTCGGACAGCAGCGAGTCCTCCCGCAACCCGGCCGCCGATTCCAGGCCCAGCACGTGGGCGATCTCGGAAGCCACGTAGCGGTGCAGCAGCGGGCGGCGGTCCTTCTCCTGGGTCTGCGCCAGCTCGGTGATGAGGTCGCGGCGGGCGCGCGCCTGCGCCGCGCGGCCGTTGCCGGCGGTCGTCTCCGCGTCCAGCCAGTACCGCTTGCGCTGGAACGGATAGGAGGGCAGGTCCGTCTTGCGTGCCGGAGAGGGCCGGCCGAGGGCGCGCACGTCAACCACCGCCCCGCGGACGAACAGGCCGGTCATGGCGCTGAGGAACACCTCGTCGTCGTCGCGGCCAATCGCCAGGGTGGGGAGCCAGGTGGTGCGCGACCGGGTCGCCAACCGCCGGGAGAAGGGCGAGTCAGCTCCCACCTCCACGAGGATGTCGCAGCCGCGGTCCTCCATGGCCTGGACCATGGCAGCCAGTCGCACCGGCCTGCGGGCGTGCTCGGCCCAGTGGCCCGGTCCCGGCGCCTCGCCGGGGGGAACCTCGCTGCGCTCGGTGCCGGAGAACAGCCGCAGCGCGGGCACGCGGACCTTGTAGGCCTCGGCCGTGCGCGCCAGCGCTCCGGCCACCAGGTCGCCGGAGGGCCCGGACTTGTGCGGTCCGCGGCACGGGCTGAAGGCGAAGCGCTCCCGCTTCAGCGCTTCGCTCAGCCGTTCGATGGCGTTCCGCTGGCCCGCCAGCACGCAAGAGGGCCCCTCGTCGGCGGTGATGAACGCCTCGCCCGCGTCCAGGAGCGCGGCCAACCTCGGGGCCGGCGCCTGGACCCTGATGGTGACGAGATCCCGCGCGTGCTCCTCCCAGAGGCGCGCCTCGTCGCGGGCCAGCGCCATCGCGTCGGCCGGGGACAGCGCGCCCGCCACGCACGCTGCGGTGTATTCGCCCGAGCCGTAGCCGCCCACGAAGTCCGGGATCATCCCCACGCTCTTCCACAGCTGCACCAGCGCCAGCTCCAGGGCCAGCCGCGCGGGAGCGAGCGCCCAGGCGGGCCGGGCCTCCTGGGCGGGCCCGGCCCACAGGAACTCGGGGATGGGCGCCGGCAGCCAGGGGCGGGCGAGCTCGGAGAGGTGGTCGAGGTGGCTCTGGAAGGCTGGGTAGTGGCGGTACAGGACCTGGCCCGCGCCGCTGGGGGCCGCGGCCTCCCCGCTGAAGATGAAGCCCACCCGCGCCGGGGTGGCCGGCGCCCGGCCCGAGAACAGCCCGCCGGACGCGCGGCCCCAGAGGAACTCGCTCAGCCGCTGTTCCAGGCCTTCCGTGGTGGACACGCACACCGCCAGGCGCGAGGCCAGGTGCGAACGGCCGGCGGTGGAGGTGAGGGCCAGGTCGTGCAGATCCGCGTCCCGGTTCTTCTCCAGCATCTCGTGCAGGCGGAGCGCGCCGTCCCACACCGCCTGGTCCGAGAACCCGGAGACGACGACCAGCGCATGGCGGCCGTGCGGGGTGGAGCGGCTGGGAGCGGGCGGATCGGGTGCCTCCGAGAGCACGATGTGCGCGTTGGTGCCGGACACGCCGAAGGCGCTGACCCCGGCCGCCCGCGGGCGCACCCCCCGCGGCCAGAGGGTGTGGTCGCGCGGGAACAGCAGCGGCGCACGGCGCTGGACGATGTCCGGGTGGAGCTCTTGAAGGTTCAAGTTGCGGGGCACCTCGCCGTGGCGCAGCGCCAGCACCGCCTTGATCATCGAGGCCATGCCGGCGGCGGCCTCCAGGTGGCCCACGTTGCCCTTCGCCGCGCCCACGATGAGCGGGTGGTCGTGCGTCCGGCTGCGCCCGAACACGTCTGCCAGCGCATCCGCCTCCACCGAGTCGCCCAGCGGCGTAGCCGTGCCCTGGGCCTCCACGTAGCCGATGTCGGCGGCCGCCATCCCGGCGTTCTCCAGCGCGGCCTTGAGCACGCCGCGCTGGGCGTGGCCGTTGGGGATGGCATAGCCGGTCGCGCGCCCGTCCTGGTTGACGGCGCTGCCGCGGATCACCGCCAACACCCGGTCCCCATCCGTCACCGCGTCCGACATCCGCTTGAGCACCAGCACGCCGCAGCCCTCGCCGCGCACGTAGCCGTTGGCCTGCGCGTCGAACGGGCGGGTGCGCCCGTCCGGCGAGAGCAGCCGCAGCTTCGAGCCCGCCACGGTGTTCGCGGGCGAGAGGACGAGGTTGACCCCGGCCGCCAGGGACATGTCCACCTCCATCGTCCGGAGCGCCTGGCAGGCCAGGTGGACGGCGACCAGTGAAGAGGAGCAGGCGGTGTCCACCGCGAGGCTCGGCCCCTCCAGGCCGAAGGCGTGGGAGATCCGCCCGGCGGCACCGTGCAGCCCCAGCCCCGGCGCGGAGAGCGCGTCGATGCGGTCGATCCGCGCCAGCTCCAGGAACGCGTAGTCCAGGAAGGTGATGCCCACGTAGACGCCGGCGCGCATGCCCGCCAGGTCCAGGGGGGGCATGGCGGCGTCCTCCAACGCCTCGAAGGCCACCTCCAGCAGCACCCGATGCTGCGGATCCATGTGGATGGCCTGGCGCGGGGGAATCCCGAACAGATCCGCGTCGAACCATTCCACCGCGGTCAGGAAGGCGCCCCAGCGGGAGACCGACTTGCCGGGCGCGTCCGGATCCGAGCTGTAATAGGCGTCCGGGTTCCACCGGCTGGCGGGCACCTCCCGCACCGCGGTGGCTCCCTCGCGGAGCATGGACCAGTATGCCTGGGGGCTCACCGCCTTGTCCGGGAACCGGCACCCCATCCCGATGATGGCGATGGGCTCGGGCGCGCGAGGCTTCTGGCGCGAGAGCTGCTCGAACAGCGCCCGTTTCGCCGGCGAGAGCGACGCTACCTGGTGATCGAATTCGCTCATCGCCTGTTCTTGGCGGCCAGCGACGCCGCGAGGCTCTCGGCCTCTTCATCCGACATTCGCGCCAGCCTGGCCAGCAGCCCCTCCGGGCTCTCTGGGCTCTCCGCTGGCGCCGGCAGCTCCGGGCTCGCCTCGACCTCCTCGACCTCCTCGATCAGGTTCCGGAGGCCCGGCTCCTCCTTCGCCAGGTGCCGGGAGAGGGCGTCCACGGTCGGGTAATCGAACAGCAGGTTGGACGGAAAGCCGCGCTCGAAGTATTCGCCGAGCGCATTCCGGGCCTGGATGGCGCGTAGCGAATTCACGCCCGCCTCCACCAGCGGGCGCGCGGTGGAAACGGTTTCCAGCTCGGGCAGGTTGAGCGCGCGCGCGATCAGGCCTCTCAGCTCGTGCTGCAGCGCGCGGAGACGCTCGCGGAGCGGGAGCTTCTGCAGCCGGGCCCGGAGCGCGGTGGCGCCGGTCTCCTCCACCGGTTTCTGGCCGGCCGGAGCCAGGGCGAGGTAGAGCGGCGCCCGGCCGCGGGCGAAGCGCTCGGCGCAGGTCGCCCAGTCCACCTGCATGGCCACCGCCTGGGGCGGCCCGCGCGCGATCAGCGCCCCCAGCGCCTGGAGGCCGTTCTCCGGATCCAGCCCGCTGACCCCCCACCCCGACGGATTGACCGCCCGCTCACCACCCGCCTGGTCTGCCCAGGGGCCCCAGTCGATCGAGTTGGCCGGCAGCCCCGCCGCGCGCCGGTGGTGCGCCAGGGCGTCCAGCACCGCGCTGGCGGCGGCGGAGGCGACCTGCCCGTGCTGGCCCATCACCCCGCTGGCAGAGGAGAAGAGGACGAAGAAGTCCAGCGGCAGGCCCGCGGTCAACCGGTGCAGGTTCCAGGCCCCGCGCACCTTGGGCCCGATCACCGCTCTCACGCTCTCGTCGGTCTGGCGCAGGATGGACGCGTCGGCCTGCACCGCGGCGGCGTGAACCACTCCCCGCAGCGGGTGGGGGCCGCGGAGCACCGGGGCGAGGGCCGCGGCCAGCTCGTCCTCGCGGGTCACGTCCGCCTGGACCACCTGCACCTCGACGCCGGCCGCTCGCAAGGCGCCGAGCGCGGTCGCCGACCCGTCGCGGGCCGCAGACCTCCCCACGAGCACCAGGTGCCGCGCACCCTGGTCCGCCAGCCAGCGGGCCACCCGCAGTCCGAGCGCCCCCAGGCCGCCGGTGATCAGGTAGGTCCCGTCCGGGCGCAACTGCGGCGCGCGGGCGTCCACGTCAAGCGTGACCAGGCGCAGCCCATGCCGCTCTCCGCGGCGCCAGGCCTGCAGGTCCTCCGAGGTGGAGACGAGCGCCGCCTCCAGCGCGCCGGCGGCCTGTTCGCCCCGCTCGTGGGGCCCCAGGTCCACGCAGCTCCCCCACAACTCCGGGTGCTCCAGCGCGAGCACGCTCGCCGCGCCCCAAAGCGCGCCCTGGGCGACCGCCCCCTCTGCCGGGCCGTCGCCCACCGGCTGGGCCCCGCGGGTCGCCAGGTACAGCCGCGGCGGCACCACCAGGCCCGCGCCCATGATCGCCTTGACCAGCGCGACCAGGTCGGTGGACAGCTGCTCGGCGCCCTCGGGGCCGCCCGCACCGTCCAGCGGCCAGAGGTGGACGAGCCCGCGCGCAGGCGCCCCCTCGCGCGCCAGCGCCTGGAGCACCTGGCCTACGTCCTGGGGGCCGGAGACCTCGAAGCGGTCGGGCTGCTGGCGCAAGGCTCCAGGCGCCGAACCGCTGCGGACCACCAGCACGCCGCGGGCTCCGGCGGTGCGCAGGCGGCCCCGCACCGCTTCGGCAACTCCGCCCGGATCGGCCAGCAGCACCCAGGTCCCCCGCAGCTGCTCCGGGGAGGACGCGGGCACGTGCGCCTGGGGCACCCACTTCAGCGCGTACAACAGGCCCTCCGGGCTTCTCTGCTTGGCGTCGCCGGCGCGCTTGACCGTCAGGCCCTTCACCTCGAGCACCACCCGCCCCGAGCTGTCCAGCGCGCGGAGATCGCCCACCGCCTCCGGGCCTCCCGGGAACCCGCGCCAGGACGCCTCGCAGCGGAGCTTCCCCTGGGCGCCGGGGACCAGCACGACCTGCTCCGCGCCCGCCAGCACGTAGGCCTGGCCCCCGTTCGGGTCGCCTGACAGGAGCTGTCGCTGGAGCACCCACAGCGCCTGGAAGCACGCGTCCGCCACCTGGGGAGGGAACCCCCAGCCCGGGACGGCAGGCGCGCCGCGGACCTCCGCGACCGCGCGGTGGCCATCGATGCGCACCCGTTCCAGGAGCCGGAAGGAGGGCCCGTGGTCCCACCCGCCCTCGCTCAGGGAGCGGTAGCACGCCCCGGCATCCAGGGGCCAGGCGTGCTCGCCCACCTCCTCCAGCCGCGCCTCGCTCCGGGGAAGGGAGGCGCGCCGCAGCTCGCCGGAGGCGGCCTTCCACCAGCGCGCCGTGTCCGGGAGATCGCCGGTGGGGCAGGCGTGCAGCTCGACCCGGCGCGCGCCCCCGGACTCCGCGCCGACCGAGAGCTGGAGCCGGACGCCATTCCCCAGCGAGATCGCCTTGTCGAGCACGACGCCGGACAGCGCCCAGGGGCCGTCCCCGGCCACCGCGCCGGCGGCCGACAGCAAGAGGTCGAACGTCGCCGCGCTGGAGAGCAGCGGCGCGCCGCGGAGCCGGTGCTCCAGCAATGGGCGCTCCTGCTCTCCAGCCAGCTCGCCTTCGAGGTAGACCTCCCCGCGGGCGGTGCGCATGGCGCGGTGAAGCAGCGGGTGAGAGCCCTCGGGGATCGCCCGTGCCGGGGCGGCGTCCGCGGGGCGCGCGCGCAGCCAGTGGCGCTGTCGCTGGAACGGGTAGGTGGGGGCCGGCGCGGAGCGGGCCTGGAACGGCCGATCCATCCCGCGGAAATCCAGCTCGAGCCCGCGGGCGTACAGCTCGCCCGCCGCGCCCAGCAGCGACTCCCAGTCGTCGCCGCCGCGCCGGAGCGAGGCCACCGCGGACGCGCGCTCCGGCGACACCAGGGTCGAGGCCAGCTCGCTCAGCGTGGAGTGCGGGCCAATCTCCAGCAGGATCTGGACGCCGCGCCGGAGCAGGGTCTCGATCCCTTCGCGGAAGAGGGCCGGTTCGCTCAGGTGGCGGCGCCAGTAGCGCGCGTCGAAGGCGGGGAGCACCGCGCCGGTGAGGGTGGACACCAGCGGGATGGACGGCGGGGAGAAGCGGACCTTCTCCGCGGCCCGCTCGAAGCCGTCGAGGACGCCAGCCACCTGCGGCGAGTCCGCCGCGGCGGAGGCACCCATCAGCCGCCCGCGCTCGGCCGCCAGCTTCGCCCCGTCCTCGAGGGACAGCGCGGAGGCGGCATAGGCGGCGGACAGCTCGCCCAGGCCGTGGCCCATCACGGCGCTCGGCATCAGGCCCCAGGACTTCCACAGGTCACCGAGCGCGCACTCCAGCGCGTAGAGGAGGGGCTGGGCGTAGTCGTTCCTCAGGCAGAGCCCATCCGGCACGCCGCGCCCGGACATCGCGTCCAGGAGGGGATGATCGAGCGTGCCGCGGAGCGCCTGGGCGCACGCGTCCAGCGTGCGCCTGAAGACCGGCTCCTTCTCGTAGAGCGCCTGCCCCATCCCCGGGGGCTGCTCGCCCTGGCCGGAGAAGAGGAACGCCACCCTGGGGCGCGAGCTGCCGGAGACCCGGGCCCGCGAGGCGGAGCCCGCCTCGCCGCGCAGGAACGCGTGCAGCCGCTCGTCCAGCTCCGCCGCCGAGCCGGCCGTGACCGCCAGCCGCTCCCTGTGGTGGGTCCTGCCGGCGTTGGTGGTGAAGGCCAGATCTCCCAGCTCGGCCGCGTCCCCGGCCGCCGGCTGGCTCAGGTGCAGGCGGTAGCGCTCGGCGAGCTGGCGGAGCCCCTCGTCGGTCTGCGCCGACAGGCAGAACAGGCTCCGGGGCCGGACCGGCCGGGCGGTCCGCGGCGGACGCTCCGGCGCCTCCTCCAGCACGATGTGGGCGTTGGTGCCCGAGATCCCGAACGAGCTGACCCCGGCCAGGCGCGGCTGGTCCGAGCGCGACCACGGCTGGAGCGTGGTGGGGATGGCGAACGGCGCGCGCTCGAAGGAGATGAGCGGGTTGAGCGTCTTGAAGTGGAGGTGCGGCGGGATCTCCTCGTGCTGGAGCGAGAGGATGACCTTGATCAGCGAGGCCATGCCGGACGCCGCCTCGGCGTTGCCGATGTTGGTCTTGACCGACGTGAGCCAGGCGCGGTCGCCCGGCCGCCGGCCCTCGCCCAGCACCGCCCCGGCGGCGTCCACTTCGATCGGGTCGCCCAGCTGCGTGCCCGCCCCGTGGGCCTCCAGCAGGCTGATGTTCGCCGGCGGCACGCCCGCCACCGCCAGCGCCTTGCGAATCACCGCTTGCTGGGCCTTGCCATTGGGGGCGGTGAGGCTGGCGCTCCGCCCATTGTGGTTGACCGCCGAGCCGCGGATCACCGCCAGGATGCGGTCGTCCGCTGCCTGGGCGTCCGCGAGGCGCTTGAGCACCAGGACTCCGCACCCTTCGCTCTCCACCAGCCCGTTGGCCGAAGCGTCGAAGGCCTTGCACCGGCCATCCGGCGACAGCGCCCGCATGCGGCTGAAGGCCACCAGCCACTCGAGGGACAGCATGACGTTGACCGCGCCGACGAGCGCCAGGTCGCACTCCCCCGAGCACAGCGCCTGGCAGGCCAGGTCCGTGGCCACCAGCCCAGACGAGCACGCGGTGTCCACCGGGATGCTGGGCCCCTGGAACCCGAACAGGAACGAGAGGCGGCCCACCGCCATGCACCGCGCCACCCCCGAGATCGAGGACTCGTCGATGGCGGTGAGATCCCCCAGGCGGGCTCGAAGCTCCATGTACGCGGACTGAAAGCTCCCCACGAAGACGCCGGTCCGCGTCCCCGCCAGGCCCAACGGGGGGTACCCGGAGGACTCCAGGGCTTCCCAGGCGGTCTCCAGGAGCACCCGGTGTTGCGGGTCCATCCCGTCGGCA
>DATBSS010000574.1:0-3516 GCA_036559665.1 Myxococcaceae bacterium | reverse complement strand
CCGCGTACCTGCACGCGCCGCCGCTGCTGCTGGAGGCGGTGCCGGAGCTGGACGCGTTCAAGCTCACCTGAGGAACGTCATGCGATGGCTCGACGATCGCCCCCCGCAAACGCAGCGCGGCGGCGCGGACCGTCGTCCGCGCCGCCGCACCATCGACTTCTTCCGGACCTCTTCTAGAAGCTGAAGTTCTTCGCCTCCGCCTGCTTGCGCGCCGAGCTCTTCATCGCGGCGTCCAGCGTGGCGGCGGCCGGGCCGGCGTTCTTCTTCGCCTCCTCCGCCAGGAACTTGGTCCGATCTGCGCTCAGGGCCTGGATCTTCTGCTGGATCTGCTCGCGCTCCTTGGCCTTCGTGGCGACGTAGTCCTTCTTCTGCTGCTCGTTCATCCCGCGCATCTCGGCCGGCAGCTGGTCATCCCCCATCGCCTCCAGCTTCACGCCGCCGCGGCCCACGCCGTCCACCAGGTCCCAGCTCGAGTTGTCGTACTGCTTGGCCGACTTGGAGACCGACCGGGTGACGATGGCCGCCGGGGCCGCCGCCGCCGCCTTCTTGTCCTCCTCCGCCTGCCGCGCCGTGCTCGCCGCGCCCTGCGCGCCGTAGCCGATATAGGTCTTGTTCATCTGCTGGTTCAGCTTGGTGATCTCCGCGTCCTGCGGCGCCGCCACCTGCGCCACCACCGAGTTGTGGTCGATCACCAGGTAGTCGCCGCCGGCCACCGTCGCGCCCGCGCGCCAGGTCGGGTCGTCACCGCCGCAGGAGATGGGGTTCACCGCGATGCCCTTCTTCTTCGCCGCCTCGATGGCGTTGCCCGGCTTCACCGGCCCCTGGGTGAACGGCTCGTTCCCGGCGATGTAGATGAGCTTGAGGTCGTCCGGGTCGCCGCTCCACTCCAGCTCGTTGGTCGCCGCCTGGATGACCTGGCCGCAGTACTCGTCGCCGCCGTGGACGCTGATCCCGAACAACTGCTCGGACACCCGGTCCAGCTCGGTGGTGAAGGACTGGAGCCGCCTCACGCCGTCGCCGTACTCGTAGAGCGCCAGCTCCAGGCGCGGGGCCACGCCGTTCTGCTTGGCGGTGGCGAACTCGTTCACCACCTTCCAGATCTCCGTCCGCGCCTGGTTGATCAGCCCCTCCATGCTCCCGCTGTTGTCCAGCAGGATGGCGATCTGCACCTTCGGGATGCGGCGGCCCTGCGCGTCGGTGCGCGGCTGGGTCTGCTGGGCCGGCTTGGTCTGGGACGGCGGATTCGGGCCGGCGAACGCCACGGAGGCGAAGGATGCGGCGCACACGACGGCCAGCGCGGCGCGACGCAGCGCGCCGACGGAACGGATGGAGCTCATTTGAAGTCCTCGGAAGAAGTGGGCGCGAACCTGCGCCGCCTCTCTGAACGTGCGACCCCGGAATTCGATCTAAAGGGCCGGGTGCGACATGTAGGTCAGCGATTCACCGGCTGAGGCTGCACCCAGTGGTAGCCGCGCAAAAGCATGAACGAGCTGGTGGGGATCGCCTTGAGCTTCACCTCGAAGCCTTCGCCGGAGAGGCGGACGTGCTCGGCGTCCGGACGTTCGAGGCGGACGGTCGCGGACTGCTTCAGGCGAGGCCGATCGAGCTTCACCGTCCCGTCCGGCTCGGCCGAGGCCCTTGCGGTGATGTACGAGCCGTCCGCGCGGAGGATGCCCAGGTAGAAGGCGGATCCGCTGATCCGCGCCCACGCCGGGGCCGCCAGGAAGGAGTCCGGCGCTGCCGAGGGGGAGGGCGTGAAGGACTCCACCTGGTACACCCCGACGAGCGGGGCCTTCGCGGCCCTCTCGGCGAATCGCTCCCTGGTCTCGAGCGCGCCGCGCACGTCGCTGAAGATCTGCCACCCGGCCAGGGTGACGATCAGCGCCGGGCCCAGCCAGCGCCGGCGCAGCACGCGCTCCCAGGGCACCAGCGGCGGGGGCGGCGGCGCGGGAACGGTGGGCCGCTGGAGGACCAGCAGCCGGAAGAGGCGGCGGGCGTCCGGAGCGGCGATGCAGGCCGCGGTGAGCCAGAGCTGGGTGGAGTACAGCTTGACCGGGACGTCGTAGCAGTAATTGATGGCCGCCACGTTCCCCACCACGCCCAGCAGCAGGAGCGCGCCTATGCCGGCGGTGCGGCGCCACACGAGCAGCAGCCCGCCGATCACCTCCGCCCAGCCGGCGAGCATCTCGTAGGGCATGGAGGCGCCCATGAACGTCCACACCAGGCCCATGGGGGAGAATTCGCCCAGCGGCTGCACCAGGCGGCCCGCGTCCCACGGCATCTGGAGCGGGAACACCTTCGAGAAGCCGTAGAACGCCATGGTGCAGAAGAGCGCCCAGCGGACGAAGAGGCCGAGCCACGCCGCGAGCATCCGGTACTGCACCCGCCGGCGGTCGAGGGCGGTCCAGGCGGCCGCAGCCACCAGGGCGATCGCCAGGTTCGCGCCCATCTGCACGTAGCTCCAGAGCGTGTCTCCGCTGCCGGTCTGCTCCGGGAGCTCCTCCGGGGGCGGGTGGAACAGGCGCTCGGTGAGCCAGATGGAAGCCTTGGTGTGACGCTGGTCGATCCACTCGTTCACCGGGTCCGTGAACGGCAGGAGCTGGAGCGGGAACGGGAACGGGAAGTAGAGCAGCACCGCGAGGCAGAAGGCGAAGCGGAAGGCGGCGCGCTGGGCGGGCGACCACGCGGCGCCGTAGGCGTACGCCGGGACGTGGTGGGTCGGTCCGGGGCCGGAGAGGAGATCGGGAGCGGAAACGGAAGCGGCCACGACGTTCGGACCCAGCGGTTCACCGGAGTGGGCGCCGCGGGCCTGGAGCGCATCGGACGGAGCGGGATCAGCCATCGCGCGCGAGCCTACCCGCTCCGCGTAATATCACCCGCGATGGCCCACCTCGACCTCCAGCCCAAGTTCGACGTCGCCTCGTTCCGGAAGCTCGCCATCGGGACCTGGCATACCGCGTACGACCCCACCGTCTACGGGACGCTCACCGTCCGGATGGAGAAGGCGCTGGAGTACGTGGAGGAGTTCCGCCGCCGCACCGGCCGCCGGGTCACGGTGACGCACCTGGTGACCAAGGCCATCGCCGAGGCGCTCCGCCGCTGCCCGGACGCCAACGCGCTCCTGCGCTTCAACAAGATCTACCTCCGCAAGAACATCGTCATCTCCGTGCTGGTGGTGCAGCCGGACGAGGCCACCGGCAAGGTGGACCTCACCGCGGCGCGGGTGGAGGGCGCGGACCAGAAGACGCTGCTGCAGCTGGCGGACGAGCTGGAGGGCGTCATCCGCGCGGTCCGCGAGCGGAAGGACAAGTCGCTGGAGAAGGGGAAGGGCACCGTGGGGCTGGTGCCGTTCATCTTCATGAACCTCTTCCTCAAGCTGATCTCCTTCCTGATGTACACGCTGAACCTGGACCTGAGCGCGCTGGGGATGCCCAAGGACCCGTTCGGCGCGGTCACCATCACCAACGTGGGGTCGCTCGGGCTGGAGACCGCCTACGTCCCGCTCGTCCCGTACAC
>DATBSS010000573.1:0-6005 GCA_036559665.1 Myxococcaceae bacterium | reverse complement strand
TTGGCGACGAGGTCACGGTGGGCCATCACGTGGTCCTCCACGGCTGCACCGTCGGCAACCGGGTGCTGGTCGGGATGGGCGCGGTGCTCATGGACGGCGTGGTGGTGGAGGACGACTGCGTCATCGCCGCCGGGGCGCTCCTCACTCCCGGTACGAGGGTTCCCACCGGCATGCTGGCCGTCGGCAGCCCGGCCAAACCCAAGCGGCCCCTGACGCCGGACGAGCGGGCCTGGCTTTCTCAATCGGCGGCGAATTATGTGGAATATGCCCTCGCCTACATGGGCTCCTGAGGGCTGATCACCCGGAGTTTGCTGAGCAGTTGCGCCTGGTTGACATTGGACCCAGGTACGCCTATCAGCCCACAACTTTCCATATCAGGCGCCGAGAATCCCACCAAGGTTCCCCCTCCTCGAAAGCGAGGATCCGATCATGGTCGGACGTCTCCTTGGTGGTGTTTTCAATTTCGTCGGCAGTCTCTTCGGCGGCGGCAACAACCAGTTCGCGCGCAGCACCCCGGCGGCGCAGAATTCCCCGGGCCACTCCATGAAGGACATGTGGCATTCGTGGCCGGGCCGCTCCGCCTGGGCCCCGGGCCACAACAAGGCTCCGGCTCCTGGAAAGGACCACACGCCTGACGCGGTGAAGCCGGATCTCGAGAACAAGGGCGGCCCTCAGCAGGTCCCGGTGCCGCCGCCTGCCCCTCAAGCGCCGAAGGGCAAGAGCGGTGAGAAGCCCGCGCCGGGTCCCAAGGGCGCCAGCGGCGAGAAGAAGCCCCCGAAGGGCTCGACGGTGGTGGGGAACGACCCGAAGATCAGCCAGTTCCACCCCGCGGGCGAGAACGCCAACTACACCAACGCCGCCATGAATTGCGGCCCCGCCGTGGGCGCCATGGTGGCTCGCGACATGGGGTACGGGATCGGCAAGACGGACGCTCAGCTCATCAACGAGTTGGGCAAGGTGGCGGGGACGAACGATCAGGGCACCACCGGCAACGGCATGCTCGCCATGTACGAGCACATGGGCCTGGACACCAACGCCGCCAAGGGCGCCGACCTGGCCTGGATGCAGCAGCAACTGCAGGCCGGCCACCACGTCACCGCGCTGGGTGACTACTACGAGGTCCCGGGCCACACCGAGGTCGGGAAGACCGCCGGCCACTACCTGGACGTCACCGGAATGACCGCCAAGGGCGATTTCCTGGTGAACGACCCCGCCAACACCAAGCTCGACTCGATGACCCAGGCGGAGATGACCAACTTCATCAATCAGGCGCAGGACGGCGGGTTCGTGCTCTCCGCCTGGAAGCCTGCCGCCCCGGCAGCCGTCGGGTAGCCACGCCTCGGCACCGGTGTTAAGACCCCGGGGCCAATGCCTCCCACGCCGGACGCATTGAAGGGCTGCGCGCTCTTCAAGGACTTCACGGACACCGGCCTGCAGATCCTGGCGGGGATCGGCACCGAGCGGAACTACCCCAAGGGCGTGCCCCTGTTCGTCGAGAACATGGTGGCCGACTCGATGCTCATCATCACCGCCGGCCGCGTGAAGCTCACGGCGCGCGGCGGCGCCGGGGAGGAGATCACCCTGGGCACGGAGCTCAATCCCGGCGACGTCCTGGGCGAGCTGTCGCTCATCAACCCCAGCCAGCGGATGTGTACCGCCACCGCCTCCACCGGGGTCACCGCCATCGAGCTGCGGCACGCGGACTTCCAGCGACTGGTGGCGCAGAAGCCCCAGGCTTGCATCAAGCTGCTGATGGCCATCGTGACCTCCTTCGGACAGAAGGTTCAGGACAGTCGCGGGCCGCTCAAGCAGCTACTGTCCAAGGCTTAGCCCTCGGGTGTGCCGTTCGCCTGCCCGCGCTGCGCCCGGGCGGGACGCGTGTTACCCTGCTCGCTCGCGCTCCGAGGACGAAGCGCGCCCGTCGAGGTGTTTGGACGCGACAGGTGAGTCCTCGGACCGATAGGACGGACGCGTGGAAGAACTGTTGAGGCACTTGCTGGAGGGGGCGTCCGGAACGCCCGCGTACCTCATCATCTTCGGCGTCCTGCTGCTCTGCGGGCTGGGCCTCCCGCTCCCCGAGGATATCTCCCTGATCTTAGGTGGTTACATCGCCTACTCGGGCGGGGCGCGGCTGTCCGGGATGATCGCGGTCGGCTTCCTGGGCATCTTGTGCGGGGATTCGCTCATCTACCTGGCGGGCCGCCGCTTCGGCGATCGGGTGGCCAGCGGCAAGGGGTTCTTCACGCGCATCGTGGCGCGCATCGTCACGCCCGAGAAGCGCGCCCGGGTGGAGAAGCTGTTTCAGGGGCACGGCGAGAAGATCGTGATGCTCGCCCGCTTCCTCCCCGGCGTCCGGGCGGTCACCTATTTCACCGCCGGCTCCGCGGGCCTGAGCTACCTCCGCTTCATCATGTTCGACGGGCTGGCGGCGCTCGCCTCTGCGCCGTTGCTCGTCTACGTGGGTTACCGCTTCGGCGGCGAGCTGGAGATGGTGGTGAAGAAGATCCGCGACGGACAGATCGCCGTCATCGCGGCCATCGTGGCCGGCGTCGCCGGGTACTTCCTGCTCCGCCGTTGGCGCGCCTCGGTACAGAAGCGGGAGGAGCAGGCCGCGGAGCAGAACGCCGCGGCGGCCGCGGTCCCGGCTCCCGCGCAGCTCCCGTCCTCGTCGCCTCCGCCGGCTCCCAGGGGCCGCGTGAGCGACGCTACGTCCGGCTGAACAGCCGCTTCAGCCACCCCATCAGTCCGGAGGGCTTGCCCTCAGCGGCGGTCGTGGCTGCGGCCGCGACCTCGGGCGGCGGTACCTCGATGGGCACGGCCGCTGCCGTCGCCACGGGCATCAGGACCGGCGGCGGAGGCGCGGCGGCAGGCGCCGGAGCGTGGGTGGGTGCTGGCGCGTGCATGGGTGCCGGAGGGTGCGCGGGCGTTGGAGCATGGGCGTGCGCGAGTGCCGGAACGTGCCCGGGCGTCGGAGCGTGCACGTGCGCGGGTGCCGGAACGTGCCCGGGTGTCGGGACGTGCACGTGCGCGGGTGCCGGAGCGTGCGCGTGCGTCGGAGCATGCGCGTGCGTGGGTGCCGGAGCGTGCCCGGGCGTTGGAACGTGCGCGGGCGTTGGAGGGTGCGCGTGCGCAGGTGCCGGAGCGTGCGCGGGCGTCGAAGTGTGGGCCGGCGTGTGCGCGGCGACGGCAGGGAGAGGAGAGGCCGGGCGCTCCGCCGCCGGCGCGGCGCCGTTGCCCTTGAGCGCCGGGTGGAGGCCGGTGGTGGCGGTGCCGGCGTTCTCGCCCGACTGAAGGTCCCGCTTGAGCGACTCCGGCGTGGCGCGGGTGGAGAAGGTGGAGCTCACCTCCTTGCCGGTGGAGATCTCCCGGGCCTTCACGGTGAGCAGGGCCTCGTTGGAGATCTCGAACGCCACCTCCACCTTGGCGGACCCGCGCGGCCCCCTGGTGAGCCCGGAGATGCGCAGCGTCCCCAGGTACTCGTTCTCGATCGCCTTGTCGGATTCGCCCTGGAAGATCGACATCTCGATCTCCGCCTGGCCGTCCCGGTTGGTGGAGATGACGTTGCGCTTGCCGGCCGGCAGCGTGCTGTTGCGCGCCAGGACCGCCTTGAACCGCCCGCCCGGCAGGCCGATGCCGATGGACATGGGCAACACGTCGATCAGCACCACCCCGTCCAGCTGACCCAGCGAGTGCGCCAGCAGCGCCGCGCCCAGGGCCACCGCCTCGTCCGGGTGGACGCTCTTGGCGGGCGGGCGCTTGAAGAAGCGGGTGATGCGCTCGTGCACCAACGGGAAGCGGCTCTGGCCGCCCACCAGGATGACCTCGTCGATCTGCTCGATGGTGAGGCCCTTGGCCTTGAGCACCTCGTCGCAGACCACCAGGGTGCGGTCCACCAGCTCCGAGGTGAGCTGCACCAGCACGTCGCGGGTGAGCACCACGTCCAGGTCGCAGGGCTGGTTGTCGATCATCACCACGAACGGGACGTGGACCCGCATCTCGCGGCGCTCGGAGAGGGCGCACTTGGCGCGCTCGGCGGCGTCGGTGATCCGCTGCATCGCCACCCGGTCCCCCTGGAAGGGGCGCCCGGTCTTCCTCTCCAGCTCCGCCAGGAGGTGCTTGACGATGGCGGCGTCGAAGTCGATGCCGCCCAGGAAGGTGTCGCCGCCGGTGGAGATCACCTCGTAGATGTTTCCGTTGAGCTCCAGAATCGAGGCGTCGAAGGTGCCGCCGCCCAGGTCGTAGACCAGCACCCGTTCCTTGAGGTCCCGGCCGTAGGCGTAGGCCAGCGCCGCCGCGGTGGGCTCGTTGAGGATGCGCTCCACGTGCAGGCCAGCCAGACGCCCCGCCTCGCGCACCGCCTGCCGCTGGTTGTCGTTGTAGTAGGCGGGGACGGTGATCACCGCCCGCGAGACCGGCTCGCCTACCTGGTTCTGGGCGATCTCCCGGACCTCCCGGAGGATGAGCGCGGAGATCTGCTGGAGGGAGTAGACGCGGTCGCTCAGCTTCACCGCTGCCTCGCCGTTCGGGCCGGGGGCGATCTCGTAGTGGAAGCGGTCCTTGATCTCCCGGACGATGGGCGATTCGTAGGCGCGGCCCACCAGCCGCTTGGCGCCGTACACCGTCAGGCGCGGGTTGGTGAGCATCTGCCCCTTGGCGGGGTGGCCCACCACCAGCTTCCCGCGCGCGTTGAGCGCCAGGATGGAGGGCACCGTGTTGTAGCCCTCGCGGGAGTTGAGCACCGCCGGCTTGTTGCTCCTCACGAACGCCGCGCAGGAGTTGGTGGTGCCCAGGTCGATGCCGATGATGGGGCCCGTGCGCTTGGGCTCCTCCGCCGGCTCCTCGAAAGGCGGGGCCAGCGGGCTTGCCGAGGCCGCCCCGGTGACCAGCGCCTTCTTCCCGGGATCCTCCTGCTTCAGCGCGGGCGCCGGAAGCCTGGCGTCCCTGGCGGGGACGGTGAAGTCGGGCGCTCCCACGCCCGGCGGCACCGGCGGGCGGTCGCTGGCGGCGTGGGGCAGCGGGGCGACGTGCGCGTCGATGAACCGCTGGCTGTCCGGGTCCAGGGTGAGGAAGCGCAGGCCCATCCCTGACACGCCCTGGCCGGCCTGGCCGGTAACGAAGTCCACCACCGCCGAGGCGTAGATGACGCGCTGCCCGCCCTGCAGCTTGAGGTCCAGGGTGACGGGCGTGCCGGGAGGCTTCACCATCCGGGAGCGGAGATAGATCCCGCCGCGGGTGATGTTGATCCCGTACTTCTGCGCGAGGTCTTCGGGCGTGGCGAAAGGCAGCTTCACCGACAGCCCAATGGCCCCAGTCTGGGCGGCGCCGGCCATGGTGCGCGTGGAACCGTCCATTCTCCGCCGCTTTTCTTCATGACGCAAACGACATACAAGGCGCCATGCTGAGCCCCGACGTTCGCACTGCTCTCACGTTCGACGACGTCCTGCTGCTCCCCGCCGAATCCGAAGTGCTCCCCAAGCAGGTGGACGTGAGCACCCGCCTCACACAGAAGGTCCGCCTCAACATCCCGCTGCTCTCGTCCGCCATGGACACCGTGACCGAGAGCCGCACCGCCATTGCCATGGCGCAGGAGGGCGGGCTGGGCGTCATCCACAAGAACTTCGACCCGGAACGCCAGGCGATGGAGGTGCTGGCGGTCAAGAAGTACGAGAGCGGGATGGTGGTGGACCCGGTCACCATCGACCCGCAGGCGCCGCTCGCCCGCGCCATCGAGCTGATGAAGCAGCACAACGTGGGCGGCATCCCGGTGGTGAAGGCGAAGAAGCTCCTGGGCATCGTCACCTCGCGCGACGTGCGCTTCGAGAAGAACCTCTCCCAGCGCGTGGAGGAGGTGATGACGAAGAAGCTGGTCACCGCGCGCGAGGGCGTCAGCCAGCAGGAGGCGCAGGACCTGCTGCACCGGAACCGGATCGAGAAGCTCCTGGTGGTGGACGAAAGCTACGAGCTGCGCGGGCTGATCACCATCAAGGACATCCAGAAGCACAAGG
>DATBSS010000572.1:0-11549 GCA_036559665.1 Myxococcaceae bacterium | reverse complement strand
TGGAGGCGGTGGCGATCACCGTGGCGCCGGCCAGCTTGGCGATCTGCACCGCCGCCGACCCCACGCCGGAGCCGGCGGCGTGGACCAGCACGGTCTCGCCGGGCCGGACCTGCGCGCGCCGCATCAGCATGGTCCAGGAGGTGAGGAAGGTGAGCGGGAGGCAGGCGGCTTCCGCGAAGGTCAGCTTCTGCGGCTTGGGGAGGACGTTCTGGCGCGGCACCGAGACGTACTCCGCGTAGCCGCCGTGGCGGTCCTCGCCGAGGATGGCGTAGTCGCGGCACAGGCTGTCCCGCCCCGCCAGGCACTGCTCGCAGGCGCCGCAGGAGATGCCGGGGTTGATCAGCACCTCCGCGCCGGGCTGGAGGTCCTTCACCTCCGCGCCCACCGACTCCACGGTGCCGGCCACGTCCGCGCCCGTGATGTGGGGGAGCTGGAGCTTGAGGCCCGGGTGGCCCTTGCGCACCCAGAGGTCCAGGTGGTTGAGCGCCACCGCGTGCACGCGCACCCGCACGTCGCGCGCGCCCACCGCGGGCATGGGCATGTCCGCCAACTCCAGCACGCTCTCGTCGCCGTGCTTCCGGAAGATCACTGCTTTCATTCGTGCTAGTCCCTCGCGCCGCGCTTCTACTAAGGGGAACGGATGATCGTCGAGCGCGCAGTCCAGGACGGCGTCGCCACCGTCCTCATCAACCGCCCCGAGGCCCGCAACGCCATCAACCTCGAGGTGGTCCGCGAGCTGGGCGCGGCGCTGGACGCGCTGGCGGCGGACGACGCCGTCCGGGCGGTGGTGCTCTCCGGGGCGGGCGGGAAATTCTTCGTCTCCGGCGCGGACATCGCCGAGCTGCGCGAGCGCACCCACCGCGAGGCCTTCTTCGCCATCAACGCCACGCTCTTCCAGAAGGTGGAGGACTTCCCGCGGCCGGTCATCGCCGCCATCGAGGGCTTCGCGCTGGGCGGCGGGCTGGAGCTGGCGCTGGCGTGCGACCTGCGCGTCGCCTCGCGGACGTGCAAGGTGGGGCTGCCGGAGGTGACGCTGGGGATCTACCCGGCGGCCGGCGGCACCTGGCGGCTCCCGCGCCTTTTGGGCTTGGGGCGGGCGAAGGAGCTGGTGTTCACCGGGCGGCTGCTGGAGGCGGAGGAGGCGGCCGCACTCGGGCTGTTCGAACGGGTGGTGGACGAGGGGAAGGCGCTGGAGGCAGCCAGGGAGCTGGCCGCGCAGATCGCGAAGAACGCGCCGCTGGCGGTGCAGGTGGCGAAGGTGTCGCTCAACGCGGCGGCGCGCGGGGCGGACGCCGCGGTGGCGGAGCGGTTGGGCCAGGGGCTGCTGTTCGACTCGGCCGAGAAGCGCGAGCGGATGACCGCCTTCTTGGAGAAACGGTCGAAGAAGGGCGGCTAGCCGCGTACACTGCGCGGTCACGATGCCGGAGATCAGCGCGGTGGGAGTGGTGGGCGCCGGGACCATGGGCCACGGCATCGCCCAGGTCGCGGCCCAGGCCGGTTACGCCACCGTGCTCTACGACGTGGCGAAGGAGCTGGCCCAGCAGGGGCTCCAGCGGATCGGCGAGAACCTGGACGCCGGGATGGCCAAGGGGAAGGTCACCGCCGAGCAGAAGGCGCAAACGCTGGGGCGGCTGCGGGCGGTCTCGGACCTCCAGGAGCTCCAGGGCTGTCAGCTGGTCATCGAGGCGGCGCCGGAGGACCTGGCCGTCAAGCAGAAGCTCTTCTCGGAGCTCTCGGAGGCCACCGGCCCGGACGCCGTCCTCGCCTCCAACACCAGCTCGCTGTCGCTGACGGAGATCGCCGCCGCCGCCGACCACCCGGAGCGCGTGGTGGGGATGCACTTCTTCAACCCCGTCCACGTGATGAAGCTCCTGGAGTTGGTGCGAGCCCACCAGACATCCGACGGGACGCTCGCCGCCGCGCGGACGGCCGGCGAGCGGATGGGCAAGCAGGTCATCGTGGTGAAGGACCACCCCGGCTTCGCCTCCTCGCGGCTGGGGATCGCGCTGGGGATGGAGGCCATCCGGATGCTGGAGGAGGGGGTGGCCTCGGCGGAGGACATCGACCGGGCGATGGAGCTGGGGTACGGGCACCCCATGGGCCCCCTGAAGCTGACCGACCTGGTGGGGCTGGACGTCCGCCTGGCCATCGCCGAATACCTGTACGGGGAGTTGGGGAACCCGTCCTTCCGGCCCCCGCAGCTCCTGAAGAAGATGGTGAGAGCGGGTAAGCTCGGGAAGAAGTCCGGGGAGGGTTTTTACCGGTACTGACGCCAGGGGTACTCAGGGTCCAGAGGTCTTCGAGCCATTTCCGAGAGCGCCCTCCAGAACGCCGCCCCCTTCGGCAAGTACACCCTCCTCAAGCGCCTGGCGGTGGGGGGGATGGCGGAGCTGTTCCTGGCCTCGGACACCGAGCGCCAGGAGCAGGTGGTCATCAAGCGGATCCTCCCGTACCTCTCCCACGAGAACGAGTTCGTCCAGATGTTCCTGGACGAGGCGCGCATCGCCGCCCAGCTCCATCACCCGTCCATCATCCAGATCCACGAGCTGGGGAAGCTGAACGAGTCCCTGTTCATGGCCATGGAGTTCGTGAACGGGGTCGACCTCCGGAAGATCCTCCAGGAGGAGGTGAAGCTGGGCCTCACCGTCCCCTACGGCATCGTGGCCTACGTCACCGCCCAGGTCTGCGCCGGGCTGGGGTACGCCCACAACAGCAGCGGGATGGACGGCAAGGCGCTGGGGATCATCCACCGGGACGTGAGCCCGCAGAACGTGATGGTGGGGTTCGACGGGCGGGTGAAGCTGGTGGACTTCGGGATCGCCAAGGCCTCCGCGCTGGTGGAGCGGAGCAAGCCGGGGGTGATCAAGGGCAAGTTCCTCTACCTCTCGCCGGAGCAGCTCACGCAGGAGAAGCTGGACCACCGCGCGGACCTCTTCGCCATCGGCACCATGATGTACGAGCTGGCGACGGGGAAGAGCCCCTTCTACAAGAGCACCACCGAGGCGGTGATCTACGCCATCCGCGCGGAGGACCCGCCGCCGCCGGAGCTGGTGCGCAACGACTTCCCGCCGGAGCTCTCCCGCATCGTGATGAAGTGCCTGGTGAAGGACCGGGCGCGCCGCTACCAGCAGGCCACCGAGATCCAGCGCGACCTGGAGGCGTTCATGCGGGACGCCTACCCGACCGATCAGCAGGAGATGGCCTCGTACATCACCCAGCTCTTCGCGTCCGAAGGGGCCAGCGGCGAGAAGCGCGCCGCCCCGTCCGCCGCCGCGCCGCCGCCGCCCGCGTCCCAGACGCCGCCGCCCACGCCGTCCACCGCCAGCTCCTCCGGAGGGCGCAAGGACGCCACGGTCCCGCTGCCGCAGGCGGGCAAGGCCTCCGTGCTGGTGCCCGCGCAGAAGCGCACCACCGGCGACCGCGACGTCCCGGTGCCCTCGGACGCGGCGCCCACCGCGCACGCCTCGCCGGAGGAGGTGGCGCGCGCGCAGCAGCTGGCCGCGGTGCGGTCGGGCATCATGGCCGCGCTGCCGCACCGCAAGTCGATGCGGCACGAGCTGGGCCAGAAGCGGCGCGGCACCGTGACCATGCGCGGCGGCGAGCGCCGCTCCAGCTCCTCCGACCGGAACGAGAGCGTGGACGAGTCGATGGCCAAGGTGTCGCCCTCCCGCGCGGCGATGGGCGCGCTCCCGCCGCCGTCCCTGAGCGTGCCGGCGGTCAATTCGCGCGAGTCGCAGAGCTTCACCAACCCGGACGCCAACCCGCTGGAGGAGGCCCAGCCGTCCGACCCCGGAGACGCCAAGATGACCGAGGCGATCCCCGCGCCGCAGGTCGTGCGCAAGCGCCGCACGACGGCCAACCCCTCCATCTCGTCGGACACGCAGGCGAACGACGCCGCCGACGACGACGAGGAGGGTGGCTCCACCGCCAGCATCCTCCCAGGACAACTGGCCGCGCTCGCCCCGCGCCGCCCACCGCCGCCGCCGCCCGCCAAGACCCGGCACCCGCTGGTGGTGGTGGGGCTCTCCTTCGCGGTGGTGCTGGTGCTGGGGATCCTCCTGTTGATGATCTTCTGGGGGCGCTCGCTCGCACCGTCCGCGCCGGCCCCGCAGCCCGCGCCATCCGGCGAGGCGCCCGCCCCGGTCGCGCCCAACCAGGAGTTGGCCGCGCTGGCGCCCCCCTCACCGCTCGCGGGGGGCAAGAACGCCTGGGTCCGCTTCGACGCGCCGACGGGGACGGTCATCCAGCACGGCGACCAGCGCTTCGCCGCCGGCCTCTCGTTCCCCATCCCGCCCGGGCCGTTCACCATCGAGTACCGCTGCCCGGGCCGCAGCACGCCCATCACCACCGTGGTGAACGTGCTGGAGGGCAAGTCCGAGACGCAGGTCGTCCCCATCCGGTGCGGGCTCGGCCGGTAGGCGATCGAGCACCCTCAAGTCCTCGAATTCATGGGATTTGGGTCCGGACGGGCCGTTTACAGGCGCGCGTTGGCCTCCGTACACTTTCGCCCCGCCGCCGCCCCTCATGCCGACCGCCCCCAAGCTCGCGCGCCTGGACGCGACCCACCTCTCGCTGGAGCCTTCGCGCCTGGTCCGGGTCTGGCGGCGGGTGCTGGAGCGGCGGCTGCGGACCCGGTTGAAGGCGCGGGTGCAGGTCCACCTCCACGACAACACGCACACCATGATCACCTTCCGGCGGTCGAGCGGGGGGTGGCGGCTGCGGCTGCACCACATGTTCCTGGCGGCGCCGGACGAGGTGCTGGGCGCGCTGTCGCGCTACGTGCGGTGGGCGGACGCGGAGGCGTCAGGGCGGCTGGACCGCTTCATCGAGCGCAACCGGATCTACATCCGCAAGGTGACGCCGGCGGAGCTGCGGCGGCGCCTGCGGATCGACCCCACGGGCACCCACCACGACCTGCAGGACGTCTTCGCCCAGCTGAACCGGCGGTACTTCGGCGGCCAGATCTCCGCCACCATCACCTACGGGCCGGCGCCGCGCGCCCGCGGGCCGCGCAAGAGCATCAAGATGGGGTCCTACTCGGCGGAGACGAAGGTGATCCGCATCCACCCGGCGCTGGACCAGAAGCAGGTGCCGCGCTTCTTCGTGGAGTGGATCGTCTTCCACGAGATGCTCCACCACGTGCACCGCGCCCGCCGCGGCGAGGACGGCCGGCGGTGCGTGCACACGCCGGAGTTCCTGGCGCAGGAGCGCACGTTCCACGACTTCAAGCGCGCGCGGCGCTGGGAGGACGAGAACCTGGACTTCCTGCTGCGCTCGCGGGTGGGCTGAGCCTTGGGAGGAAGCGGCCGGAGGCCGCCGCATCGGCGTCCCCTGGGTTTCGGGGAGTGAGGGCCTACGGCAGGATCAACCCGCCCGGGCTCTTGCGCTCGCCGGGCACCGCCGGCGCGGCGCCTTCCGCCTCTCCCTGCTGCGGGGCGGGCATGCTGCCCGGCTCTGGCAGCGGCTCGCCGCGCTGGAGCGCCTGGGAGAGCGCCAGCACCTTCTCGAAGAGCGCCTCCTCCCACCGGTCCGGGCGCTCGCCGGCGTCGTGGAACATCCGGCGCGCCTCCGCCTTCGCCACCGCCGCCTGGTCGTTCCGGGAGACGCGCTCCAGGAAGTCGCCCAGGTTCCAGATCCGCCGCGCGTAGGTCTTCCGGAAGGCCGGCGTGAACAGCTCCGCCGCGGCGGCCCGGACGACGCCGTGGATCTGCTCCTGCTTCTGGACCTGGGTGAGCTGGAGCGGGCTGGTCATCACCACCTCGATCCGCTGCGCCAGCAGCTTCAGCTGCTCCTCCGGCGGGAGCCAGCTCTGCGCCTCCGGCTCCTGGTGGAGCGACGCCGCCTGGGCGGCCAGCCGCTCGTCCTCCGGCAGCGGCGCGGGGAGGTCCGCCGGCACCTGCGTGGCGGAGACGCTGAAGTGGCGCAACAGCTGCTCCGCCCCCTGAGGCAACGCGGTCCCGCTGGCCAGGTTCAGCGCCGCGGCCTCGCCCATGATGGCCTTGCACTCCTCCAGCGCGATCTCCAGCGCGCGGATGGGGTCCTCCGAGCGCAGCTCCCGCACCTGCCTCCGGTACGACGACCGGTTGGTCTCCGCGACCTGGATGGACGTGATGCCCTTCTCGTCGCTCATCACCACCTGCGCCACCTCCAGCCCGCCCCCCTTCTGGGGACGGACCGCGAGGACGCCGCGCTCGCCGGTGCCCGTGGGCGGGGAGAGCCAGCAGGGGAGCCACTCGAGCTCGTCGTCGTCCTCCCCGGCCTCGGCCTGGGCGGGCTCCGGCGCGGGCGGCTTCGGCCGCTCCGGGACCGCCACCCCCGCCGAGCGCAGCCCGTAGAGCGCCCGCCGCGCCCCCTTCGCCAGGCCCTTGACCGGGGACTCCTGGAGGGCGGCCGCCAGCTCCACCCGCTTGGCCTTCACGGTCGCTTCCAGCACCGCCAGCGCCAGCGGCTCCGGCAGCGCCTCCACCGCCTCGCGCGTGGCGGTCTCCGGCGCCTGCGCCATCGCGCGCGCGGCGTCCGCGGCGGCGGCATCGAACGGGAGGGCCTCGTTGGCCAGCAGCGCCTTCAGCAGCTTCTTCGGGTCGTCGGTGGTCTTCACGCCCCCGCGCGCATACCACTCTTCAGCGGCGGCGGACGAGCGAGAATCCCCCGGCCTGCCCGGCCACGGTCAGCTCCGCGCCCAGGTGCTCCCCCAGCACCCGCTCCGGCGGGACGCCCCGCACGAGGAAGTGGTCGTACGCCCCTCCCATGGTGTCCCAGCGGAACTGCTCGGGGTGCCACTCGGAGGGGAAGGTGGGCGGCGGCGGGCCGCGGTACTGGAGCGGCGAGTGCGGGGTGACCGCGAAGCTGAAGTTGCACAGCCCCCCGCCGGCGCGCGCCAGCTCGCAGGCGGAGTGCAGGAACACCGGGTGCGTCACCACGCGCGACGAGGTGTCGTAGATCAGCCCCATCACCCTCGGGTGGGGCGCCACGCGCGCGGCCAGCTCGCGCAAGGGGCGCGACTCGGCGTCGAAGCGCGCGTACCCGCGGGCCAGCGTCAACCCGAACCAGGCCACCGCCGCCGCCGCCGCCCAGCGGAGCCAGGGCCGCAGCGACTCGCGCGCCGCGGGCAGGCACCCCGCGAGCGCCACCGCCGCCAGGTGCGCGTAGCGCGTGTTCAGGTAGTAGATGTACCCGCGGATGTCGAAGGGGAGGGTGAAGAAGAGCACCAGCGCCGCCACCGCCAGCCCCAGCATCGCCCCCAGCGAGCGGACCGCCCCCGCCGAGGGCTTCGCCAGCTCATCCGCGCCTCCCAGCACCGCCGCGGCGATCGCCACCACCACCACCAGCCAGAGCGCGTCCCGGTCCGAACCGTCGCGGAGCGCGTTGGCCAGCATCCACCACAGCTCGTCCAGGTTCTGGGAGAACGGCTTGTAGGCGAGGTTCTGGGCCGACAGCATCGGCCCCCACGCCTTCCACGGCGCGCCCTGCTGGACCTCGGTCGGTTCGCCCGCGCGCAGCACCACCCAGACCAGGAACAACAGCACCGCCGGAAGGGTCGAGGCGAGCGCGGGCCAGCGCGCGCGCCACCACGTCCCGGAGGACTCCGCCTTCACCACCAGCAACAGCCAGGGGAGCGCGAGCGCCAGGAACGCGAACACCTGCACGTGGAAGAGGAGCACCAGCACCAGGAACGCGCCGTGGAGCGCCGCCCAGCGCGCCCGGTGCCTCTCGTCCCGGAGCGCGTGGACGAAGCAGGCGCAGGCCAGCAGCGCCGGCGGGAGCGCCGAGCAGTAGTTGATGAAGCCCCACGCGAAGCTGTCCCCGTACGCGAACGGCAGCGCCAGGAGCGACGGCCACGACGGCCGGCCCAGCGCCTTGAGCAGCGCCGCCAGGGAGAGCGGGAGCCCCACCACGTACGCGGAGAGGAACAAGCGGTTGGCCAGCTCCAGGGGGACCAGCCAGTGGAGCAGGCCAACCGAGTAGTAGTAGCCAAGATACGGCGTCAGCTCCGGGCGGCGTTGGAATAACTCGGGGTACAGGGTCGTCGAATCGCCCAGGCGGTGCAGGACGGAGATGAGGTGCAGGTGCTGGGGCAGGTCGGCGATGGGGAGTTGCTGCGTCACCCACAGCGGCGCAGCTCCGAACACCAGGGCGGCGCAGTAGACGAGGCGGTCGCGGACGGCGGGAGTCACACGGAGTTGCTCTCAGGTCGCTCTATCACCACCGTGGTTGTCCCTCCACGGCGAAGTGGGGTATGAGCGCGCGGTTTTCCAAGGGAATTTGCGAGGGTATCGCGATGGCTCGGACTGGTTCGATGGCGGCGTGGATCGCGGGCGGGGCGGTGGCGCTCCTTCTCGTGGTACCGGCCACGGCCCGCGCGTGCGATGCCCACGCGACCAGGGCCAAGGCGGAGCCCGCGGCGGCTTCGGCGGACGAGAAGCTGAAGGCCGAAGCCGGCGAGGTCGCCAAGGAGACCGCCGCGAAGCAGCCGGAGCAACTGGCCGAGAAGTGCAAGTGCGACGGCCCGGCCGACTGCACCTGCAAGAAGGGCCAGTGCCAGTGCAACAAGTGCAGCAAGCCGAACCGCCGCTACCGGGTCATGGAGTCGCTGCGCGACGAGGGCCAGGCCCGCGAGCGCCCCGTCCGCCGCAACGCCGCGGCGGGCAGCTTCATCTAGGCCCGGGCCGACCTCACTTCCGCGCCGGCTTCTCGCCCTTCACCACGATGAAGGGCGGCAGCAGCATCCGTTCGAAAGCCACCAGGCCCGCCGCCGCGATGGCGCTGCGCAGCTCGTCCTCGGTGCGCGGGTACATCCCGGCGCGGCGGTGGAGCGCGGTGAGGAGCCGGCCGGGTGGGGTGTACGTGCTGCACACGTAGCGCCCGCCGGGGCGCAGCACCCGCCCCACCTCCAGGAACAGGCGGCTGACGTCGGCGATGAGGTGGAGCGCGCCGGTCTGCAGGACCGCGCCGAAGCTCTGGTCCTGGAACGGCAGCTCCGGCGCCTCGGCGCGGACGAAGTCCACCACCACGCCCGCCTCGCGGACTTGCGCCACCGCTTCCTCGATCATCGGCCGGGCCACGTCCATCCCCACCACCGGCGGCAGCGAGGGGTCGCGGGCCATCCGCCGCGCGAACAGCCCCGTCCCGCACGCCACGTCCAGCACCGGGCCATCCGGCTGCCCCAGCAGCGACCGGTACAGCAACAGCTCGCTCTCCCGGTCGTACCGGCGCCGCGCCACCGCGTACTGCATGGCGGGCCGGATGTAGCGCTCGTAGGAGCGGGCCACCAGCGGCTGCTCCAATCCGCGCTGCATGGGCCCCTGGGACGCCGGGGCGCGGTCCATCACGAGATCCGCCACGCCCTCCGCCACCGGGAAGCCCGCCTGGCATCCGGTACAGCGCAGCGGACCGAACACCACCTCTTCGGCGTCGGTCTCTGGCAGGAGCTCGCCTCGCCGGCAGCGGGGACAGCGCAGCAACTGGAAGATGGAGCGCCGCATCCGGACGGAGCTAGTGGAGCACCTGGTGCTCCACCCAGGGCGTACTGCCTACTGCGGCGGCCGATCCTCTCGCTGCGACGCGCAGCCTCGTCGCTTGCGATGCTCGACGTGCCTTCAGGCACGCCTCCGCTTCGCGCTCCTCGGGTGCGCCGTCTCGCTTCGGTCTCTGCCGCCTTGTGACGGCACTACGCCCTGGGCGGAGCACCTAGGCGCCCGCGTCCTCGCCGGCCACCAGCACCGTGAAGCCTCGCGCCATGGCTTCCCGGAAGAAGCCGGCCAACTGCCGCCGGGTGGCGTTTACCGCGCCCGCGAACGGGTCCATGAGCGCTTCCTCGCCGACGCTCTTCTCCGGGGTCAAGTCCACCGGGTTGCCGCAGCGCTCGCAGGGGATGACCACCGACCGCGCCAGCGCCACCGGCACCGCGTAGCGCGTGCCGCACTTCCCGCACCGCCACACCAGGGCGCGCTCGCCGGCCTCCACCGTGGCCAGGTTGTCCAACTGGTCCGCCAGCCGCAGCAGCGCCGGGAGGTCCTGGGGCGGCCGGGCGAACACGCCGGAGGGTCCCAGCCGCTCCAGCCCGCTCGGCGGGGTGGGCACCTTGTCGTCGGCCAGCGCGGCGCGCATCCGATCCCTCGCGCGCATGTCCCGGAACTCGGCGCCGACCAGCGCCCGCTCCACCGCCTCGCGGAGCGGCGGGAGCTGGGGCTCCAGCGTCTCCTCGGGCCCGACCTCGGTGCCGGTGGCCAGCCGGTGACCCGGGACGGCGATGAAACGGAGCGGCACGGGGGCCTGCATTGCAGCCGCGGGCTCCTCTGGCAAGGGCGCCTGCGGCGCAGGTGAGGTCACGTCCACAGTGTTGTCGTCTTGCGTCATCAGGACCATTCGAGCATTCGTTGCAAGGGGAGGAGCGCGGCGGTCTGGAGCTCCGCGGGGAGGGTCAGCTCCGGCGCGCGGTCGCGCATGCAGCGGTAGAGCTTCTCCATGGTGTTGAGCTTCATGTGCGGGCACTCGTTGCACGCGCAGCCGTTGTCCGGCGGCGCGGCGATGAGCTCCTTGGCGGGCGCCTGCTTGCGCATCTGGTGGAGGATTCCCACCTCTGTCACCACGATGAACTGTTTCTTCGGGCTGTGCACCACGTGCTCGAGGATGCCCTTGGTCGACCCGACGTAGTGCGCGTGGCGCAGGACCGGCTCCTCGCACTCCGGGTGGGCGACGACCTCGGCTTCCGGATGGCGCGTCATCAGCTTCACGAGCTCCCGTTCACTGAAGATCTCGTGGACCATGCAGCTTCCCGGCCAGAGCACCATCTCCCGCCCGGTCTGCTTCGACACGTAGCGCCCCAGGTGCTGGTCGGGGGCGAAGAGGATGGGCCGGCCCTCCGGGATGCGGGCCACCACCTTGGTGGCGTTGGAGGAGGTGCAGATGACGTCGCTCATCGCCTTCACCGCCGCGGAGCTGTTCACGTAGGTGACGACGAAGTGGTCCGGGTACTTCGCGCGGAACGCCTGGAACGCGTCCGGCGGGCAGCGGTCCGCCAGCGAGCACCCCGCGTTGAGGTCCGGCAGCAGCACCTGCCGCCGCGGGTTCAGGATCTTCGCCGTCTCCGCCATGAAGTGGACCCCGCAGAAGACGATCACGTCCGCGGAGGTCTTCGCCGCCTGCTGCGCCAACGCCAGGGAATCGCCCACGAAATCCGCGACGTCCTGGATCTCACCCTCCTGGTAGTAGTGGGCGAGGATGACGGCGTTCATCTTCTTCTTCAGCGCGAGGATCCGGTCCTCGAGGTCGGCCGGTGCGGGTGCCTCGGCGAGCGCGTAGGACATCTTCTACCTCCTCGGACATGTATAACCGGGAGTGGATCCCGAGGCCAGCAGCCCTGTCAGGCGGCTGTCCGGGCGGGTTCCGCTGTGCGCACCGAGGTCTCCGCGAGGGCGGGCTTGTACCAGATGGCGATGGCGGTGAAGAGCACCGCGGCCACGACCTGCAACCCCGTGAAGAACCAGTAGAACGTGGGGCCGGAGAAGCGCTGGAGCTGGGCCACGAAGCCGGTGACGAAGCTGCCAGTG
>DATBSS010000571.1:0-12962 GCA_036559665.1 Myxococcaceae bacterium | reverse complement strand
TCGCGATTAGGAAGGCCAGGGCCGGGATCCCCCCGACCCTCTGCCGGTAGTGATCGTGGATCTGAACGAGCGCGTCCTGGTAGCCGATGGAGAACACGTCGCCGATGTACGCCTCCGGTTCAACCATCGCCGTGAGCATCGAGGCTGCAGCGACTTGGGATTCGGTGAGCTGAGGCTCATCGAGCTTCTTGGCGACCGACTGCATGACGCTCGACATGACGGCTCTCCGCCTAGCGGAAGTCAGTGAAATTGCAGGCCTTCCTAATGACGCCCGCGGGTGCGAATATTACGTGCCTCTCCGGTGCCCTATCACCATGAAAGCCCTCTACCGGGTCTTCATCTCCAGCACGTACCTGGACAATGTGGTGCGACGAGAGGAGGTGGTGGAGGCCATCCAGCGAACTGGGCAGATGGTGCCCGTGTTCATGGAGCGGTTCTCGGCGGACGATCGGCCAACGGTAGAGGTGTGCCGGAGCCGCGCCGCGGAGTGCGACCTGTTCGTGGGAATTGTGGCGCACCGGTACGGCTGGGAGCCGCCGGGGCAGCCTCCAGGCGAAGAGAAGTCCATCACATGGTTGGAGTACGAGGCGGCACGGGAAGCGGGCCGGCCGTGCCTGATGTTCGAGATCCACCCGTCCGTGCCCATCAGCCCGGCCGACCTAGAGCCGGAGCCCGGCACCCGGGAGAAAGGCCGGAAGCTGGAGCGGTTCAAGGCGGCCTACAAGAACGGTGACGTCCTGCCGGGCGTCTTCATGCGACATAACCTGGGAATGCTGGTCCAGCAAGCGCTGGGCCAGTGGAAGGAGCGCCAGGCCCTGAAGCCTGAGGGCCTGGAGGCGGAACTCCGGCGCTACCGGGATGGGGCACTCAAAGAGCACGGAACCGTCCAACTCAGCGGGACGAAGCTGCGCGTGCCCATAGACCTGGAGGCGCTCTACGTCCCCTTGGGCGCGGCGATGGACCTGCGCGGCCACGGTGAGGCCGCTTTCGCCGACGCCAGGGATGCCAAGGAGCAGCTTGAGCGGGAGGGCCGTGCCCAAGACGTGTCTCTGCTGGATGCGTTCCGCCTGGCGGTGAAAATGAAGCGGCAGGGGCTAGTGCTTCTGGGGGAGCCGGGCTCCGGCAAGACGACCCATCTGAAGCGATTGCTGATTCATTGCCTGAAAGGCCGGCCGGAGGAGTTGGGGTTGCCCGCCGGGATGGTGCCGGTATTCCTGTCGTTGCGCAGGCTCGAGGACCCGGATCGGGAGACAGTGGAGCACCTCATCGAACGGCACTTCAACGAGCAGCTCGGGCTCTCGCGCGATTTCGCCGGGAGGCTGCTGGAGCGGGGGAACCTCCTGTTCCTGTTCGACGGGCTGGACGAGGTGGCGAATCCAGAGCGGAGGGAGAAGGTCGCACGCTGGGTGGAGCGAGTGCTGAGGGCGCACTCGAGCTGCTGGCCAGTAGTGACGTGCCGCTTCGCCGGCTACGGGGAGCAGGGGCCTGGGAAATCCAGCGTACGGCTCGACGCCGAGTTCCTGGAGCTGCACGTCCGGCCGCTGGAGCCCGAGCAGACGGCGGAGCTAGTGCGCAAGTGGTACCTGCTGGTGGAGACCGGGCTGAACCCAGACTACCAGGAGGCGGCGCGGCTGGCGGAGGAGCGGGCCGGCGCGTTGATCGCCACGCTGAAGAGCGGCGACATGCGGACCAGGCGCGTAGCCGAGATGGTAGCCAACCCGTTGCTGCTGGCCAGCCTGTGCCTGGTGCACCGGGGCCACGGGCGGCTGCCGGAGGACCGCCAGCGCCTGTACGGCGAGTGCATCGACGTGCTGCTGGAGCGGTGGCAGGAGCGACAGGGACCGTTAGCGAGCATGAAGCCGGCCCATGCGAGGCGGGTCCTACAGCCAGTAGCGGAGTGGCTGCACCAGGAGGAGGAGCGCACGCGCGCCAGCGGAGCGGAGCTGGTGCTGGTGCTGGAGCCCGCGCTCAAGGTAGTGCGATGGACGGGGGGCACGACCCAGGAGTTCCTGGACCTAGTGCGGAACGAGAGCGGGCTGCTGACGGGGTGGGGCCCGGACCAGTTCGGCTTTATGCACCTGGGGTTCCAGGAGTACCTGGCGGCAAGCGAGCTGCGGCGGCGTGCCGCGGAGGCTGGCGCGACGCAGGAGGAGGTGCTGCAGGAGTTGGCTCGCCACTACGGGGAGAGCTGGTGGCAGGAGGTGCTGCTGCTGTTCGTAGCGATGGGCAACCCGTGCCTATTCGGCCCCCTGGTGCGCGAGATAGTGAAACGGCCGACCTTCGCGCAGCATCGCGAGTTGCTGGGCTTGCTCCTGGAAGAGGCGGCGGAGTTGGACGCGAGGCCGTTTGTGGACCTGGTGCGGCAGGAGCCCGGCCGAGACGCGGAACTCTGGCAGAGGCAGCGAGTGGCGTTGGAGGCGCTGCAGCAGATGGGGGAGCGGGAGGCGCTGCTGGACCTGGCGAAGGCGTTGAGGAGCCACCCGTCGCAGGAGATCCAGGCGTCGCTTGGAGCGGTCCGCAAGGTAGCGGTGGCCGAGGTGGAGGTGACCAGGAAGGGTGGAGTGGAACTGATGCACATTCCGGAGGGCGAGTTCCTGATGGGTTCTCCTCCGGAGGAAGCCGACCGCCAAGAGGACGAGGGGCCGCCGCGCTTGGTGAAGGTGCCGGCGTTCTGGATGGGCCGGTACCCGGTGACAAACGAGCAATACGGCCGTTTCTTGATGGAGAACCCACAGGTCGGGATGCCGAAGTTCTGGGGCGACCGGAGGTTCAACAAGGCACAGCAGCCCGTCGTCGGCCTGACGTGGCACGAGGCGAGCGCGTTTGCGGCCTGGGCGGGAGGGAGGCTGCCGTCGGAGGTGGAATGGGAGTACGCGTGCCGGGCCGGAACGGCGGGGGCGAGATACGACCAGGACCTGGACGCCATCGCCTGGTACCGCAAGAACAGTGGCGACGGGCTCCACCCGGTCGGCCAGAAGAAGCCCAATGCGTGGGGCCTGCACGACGTGCTGGGCAACGTCCACGAGTGGTGCGGCGACTGGTGGGCAGGGCCGGATCCAGGCTCCCACCGGATCATTCGGGGAGGCTCTTGGGCCAGTCGGGCAAGGTATATCCGGGCGGCCCGCCGCAGCGCCCGCGACCCCTCCACCGCTGGCGACGTCTCCCTGGGCTTTCGCATCGCGCGCAGCGAACCCTGATCTTCACTGCACACCACAGGATCCCATCAGTGCAGGTGGGCCTGATGCAGGGGCCCACCGGGGAAGAGCTGCTGTAGCGACAGATCAGCGCTCGTCCATCCCGGATCTCAAGTTCGGTATTCTCGCCGAGCCGTCTCTGCACAAGACAGGTCAGGCGCGGCTCACGCCGCGGAGTCGGGGCTGTGGAGCGGCTCCTCCACTCTCCGCCCGATCCGCGCCTTCCGTCCCTTCTTCAGCACGTGCCGGAGATACCGCCCCGTGTGGCTCCCCTCCTCCTGCGCCACCTCCTCCGGCGTCCCGGTGGCGAGCACCTTCCCGCCCGCCGCTCCGCCTTCGGGCCCGAGGTCGATCACCCAGTCCGCGCTCTTGATGACGTCCAGATTGTGCTCGATGACGACCACCGTATTGCCGGCCTCTACCAACCGACTCAGGACCACCAACAACTTGCGGATGTCGTCGAAGTGCAGGCCGGTGGTCGGCTCATCCAGGATGTACAGCGTCCTTCCCGTCGCCACCTTGCACAGCTCGCGCGACAGCTTGATTCGCTGCGCCTCGCCGCCCGACAGCGTGGGTGAGCTCTGGCCGAGCTTGATGTAACCCAGCCCCACGTCGTCCAGCGTCTGCAGCACCCGCATGATGTCCTTGTGCACGGAGAAGTGTGCCGTCGCCTCGCGCACGCTCATCTCCAGCACCTCGGCGATGTTCTTCCCCTTGTAGCGGACCCTCAACGTCGCGTCGTTGAACCGCTTCCCCTGGCACACCTCGCACGGCACGTACACGTCCGCCAGGAAGTGCATCTCCACCAGCTTCACCCCGTCGCCCTCGCACGCCTCGCACCGCCCGCCCTTGACGTTGAAAGAGAAGCGCGACGCCGTGTACCCGAACGCGCGCGCCTCCGGCGTCAGCGCGAACACGTTGCGGATGGCGTCGAACACCTTGGTGTAGGTGGACGGGTTGGACCGCGGCGTCCGGCCGATGGGCCGCTGGTCGATGTCGATCACCTTGTCCAGGTTCTCCATCCCCCGCACCGCGTGGTGCTTCCCCGGCACCTCCCGGGTCCCGTACAGCTCGCGCGCCAGCACCGGGTAGAGGATCTCGTTCACCAGCGTGGACTTCCCCGCGCCCGAGACGCCGGTCACCGCCACCAGCAGCCCCAGCGGAAACTCCACCGTCACGTCCTTGAGGTTGTTCTCCTTCGCCCCCTCCACCACCAGCTTCGCCTTGCCCCGCTTCCGCCGCTCCGCCGGCACCTCGATCTCCTCCCGCCCGGAGAGGTACGCGCCGGTGAGGCTCTGCTGGTCCTTCATCACCTGCTGCGGCGTGCCCTGCGCGACGATCTCCCCGCCCAGCTCTCCCGCGCCCGGCCCGAAGTCCACCAGCCAGTCCGCCTCCTCCATCGTCTCCTCGTCGTGCTCGACGACGATCACCGAATTCCCCAGGTCCCGCAGCCGCTTCAACGTCCCCAGCAGCTTCCCGTTGTCGCGCTGGTGCAGGCCGATGGAAGGCTCGTCCAGGATGTAGATGACGCCGGTGAGCTCGGACCCCATCTGCGAGGCCAGCCGGATCCGCTGGCTCTCGCCTCCCGACAGTGTGGACGCGGTCCGGTCCAGGGTCAGGTACGTCAACCCCACGTCCACCAGGAACCCCAGCCGGCTGCGGATCTCCTTCAGCAGCTCGGTGGCGATCTTCGCCTCGGTGGAGGAGAGCGGTGCCTCCTTGAGGAACGTGGACGCCTCGCCAATCGTCAGCCGCGACAGGTCCACGATGGACCTGCCGTGCACCTTCACCGCGCGCGACTCGGGCCGCAACCGCTCGCCCGCGCACACCGGGCACGGCTTGTCGGAGAAGAACTTCAGGTAGTACTGCCGCATCGACTCCGACTGGGTGGACTTGAAGCTGCGCATCAGCTTGCTGGCCAGCCCCTCCCACTCCATCCGCCAGCGGCCGACGTTGAACTCCCGCCCGCCGGACCCGTTCATCAGGAGATCTTTCTCCCGCTTGGACAGCTTCTCGTAGGGCGCGTCCAGGTCGATGTCGAACGCCTTCGACAGCTCCTCCACGAAGTCCGCCGTCCAGCCTTCGCCCTTCGTCATCCCGGTGGCCCACGGCTCGATGGCGCCCTCCCGGATGCTGCGCGTCTGGTCCGGGACGATCAGGTCCGGGTCCATCTCCGGCCGCGTCCCCAGGCCGTTGCACTCCTGGCACATCCCCAGCGGGTTGTTGAAGGAGAAGGAGGCGGGGGCCAACTCGGAGAAGGAGAGCCCGCAGTAGTGGCAGGCGTTCAGCTCGGACATCGTGCGGTCCGAGGCCTTGGCGCACTGCTCGTCGGTGACGATCAGGATGCCCTTGCCCTCCCGCAGCGCCGTCTCCACCGAATCCGTCAGCCGCGGCCGCACGTCCGGCTTGAGCACCAACCGGTCGATCACCAGCTCGATGTCGTGCTTGGACTTCTTGTCCAGCTCGATCCGCTCCTCCAGCCCCTTCACCTTCCCGTCCACGCGCGCGCGCGCGAACCCGCGCTTCTGCGCGTCCACCAGGAGATCTTTGTGCTCGCCCTTGCGGTTCTGGACCAGCGGCGCCAGCAGCACCACCTTGGTCCCGGCCGGCGCCTTCAAGATCTCCTCGACGATCTGCTGGGCGCTCTGCTTGCCGACCTTCCGGCCGCAGTTGTAGCAGTGCTGCACCCCGATGGAGGCGTAGAGCACGCGCAGGTAGTCGTGCACCTCGGTCACCGTGCCCACCGTGGAGCGCGGGTTGTTGGAGGCCGCCTTCTGCTCGATGGAGATGGTGGGGGACAGCCCGCGTAGCGTGTCGTACTTCGGCTTCTCCATCTGCCCCAGGAACTGCCGGGCGTACGCGGAGAGCGACTCCACGTACCGCCGCTGACCCTCCGCGTAGAGCGTGTCGAAGGCCAGCGAGCTCTTCCCGGACCCGGAGACGCCGGTGAACACCACCAGCTTCTTCTTCGGGATCTCCAGGGTGACGTTCTTGAGGTTGTGCTCCTTCGCGCCTCGGATGGAGATGGAGTCGGGCTCGGACATGGCGGGGCGTCAGGCCATACACTGAAAGGTTGCTCAGTGCCATGGCCTTGTGGCGGAAGGGATAACGACCCGGCGGCCCGCTCGCCCGGTCAGGCTATGGTGCCGCCCCCATGGCCGTCCTTCACAACGACGCCAGGAACCTCCGCCTGTTCATCGAGCTGGTGGACCGGGAGGTCCCTCCCGTGGTCCCCGGCCAGCCGCCGCCGCCCGCCGAGGCGGTGCGAGCGCTGGGGACGGGCGGGGTGGAGTTCTACGACCGGCGCGACAAGAGCTTCTGGCCGTTCATCCGCCTGCCCGTCGTCTACTTCGGCGGGCGGGACGGGCCGGCGCTGGTGGAGAGCATCCGCGACCTCTGCGCCGGCAAGCACGAGGGCTTCGCCTTTCGCACCGGCGCGCAGGAGGAGCTCACCTTCCAGATCGGCCGCCAGCAGGGCGGGGGCTTCGTGGTGGAGGTGGGGATCGACCTGGCGCCGTACCTGTACGAGACCTCCGGCCTGCAGGGAGAGCCGGGGCGCGAGCTGTCCCTCTGGCGCTTCACCACCTCGACCGCGGAGCTGGTGCGCTTCGCGGACCAGGTGAAGCAGGAGCTGGAGAAGCTCCCGCCGCTCCGCCAGCGATGAAGCGAGGGGTCGCCGCCATCTCGCTGGCGTGCCTGGGCATCGCCGCCATGGCCACGCTGGCGCGCTCCATGTCCGGCCGGCTCCCGGTGGGCCAGCTGATCTTCCTCCGCTTCGCCGTGGGCCTGGTGCCGGTATCGATGGCCTTCGCCGTCCAGCGGCGGCTACCCAGCTTCCGCCGCCCCCGGCTGCTCGCGCTCCGCGGCCTGCTGGGCGGGCTGGGCGTCACCGGGTACTTCCTCTCCCTCGAGCACCTCCCGGTGGGCCCGGCCACGCTGCTCAACAACACCTCGCCCGCCTTCGCCACGGTGCTGGCGGCCTGGGTCCTCCACGAGCCCCTGCGCCCGCGGCGCCTCGCCGGGCTCCTGCTGGCGATGGCCGGCGCGGCGGTGGTCGCCTTCGACGTCGCCTCGGAGCACCGGTGGGGGGCTCAGATCGGCGTCACCGCCGGGCTGGCCTCCGCGGTGATCGCGGGCGGTGCGCTGACGTCGATGCGCGCGCTGCGCGCGGACACCGATTCACTCACCGTGCTGTTCTCGTTCTGCCTGATCGGCGTGTTGCTCACCGCGCCGCTGGCCGCGCTGGACTGGCAGCCGCTGGGGGGCGCCGTGCTGTGGGCGTCACTCGGCGTGGGGCTGCTCTCCGCCGCCGGCCAGTTCTTCCTCTCCTACGGGTACAAGTTCGTCCCCGTCTCGGTGGGCAGCACCACCGGCCTGCTCACCACCGTGTTCTCCTGGGCGCTGGGCGCCGCCTTCCTCGCGGAGGGCCTCACTCTGCGTGCGTTCGTGGGTGCGTTGATCTGTGCAGCCGGCGTGCTCCTCACCGCCCAGAGCACCTGACTCATCACTCAAGAGCACATGAGGCGCGCGATGTCTGGGGGAAAACACTCAGGATCCCCGGGCGGATCCGCCCCTTTCATCCCGACGGGAAAATGACGACGATCTCTCCACTGCGAGGGTAGCGCATGCGCCTGTGCTGGATCGCGATCGCGGTGGTCGCCTTGGTGGTGGCGACTTCGAACTGCGGCGGTATCCCCAACGAGGGCGATCCCGGGGACGATCCGTCTGGCCAGGGTCAGGGTGAGGGTGAAGGTGACCCACTGCCCGGGGACGATGCGGGCTCCGGTGGCGACCAGGTCACCATCTGCCACCGCCCGCCGGGAAACCCAGGCAACGCACACACCATCACGGTCGGTGTGGGGGCGGTGGCGGCCCACCTCAAGCACGGCGACACGCTCGGCGCGTGCCCCTCTGGAGAGGGCGGAGGCGGCAAGTGCGGAGCGATGGGCGCCAAGTGCCGGGTGAGCAGCACGTGCTGTGCGGGGCTGACCTGCGTGGACGACAATCTGCGCCTGTGCGAAGGCGACGGATGCACCTGCCAGGCGATCATCAACTGACGTCTTTTGCCGGGGCGGGCGCCGGCCCTCCCTGAAGTTCTTGCCGGTCCGGGAGCGCGCGAGCGGGGTCGCTCGCCCGTTTCACCCCAGACAATCTTCACGCCAAGTCCCCGACTGGCGCTGGGTTGGCCAGCCGGGGACGACAGCGGCACCTGCGTTGCAGCCTCCGCCGGGGTTCGGCGCGCCGGCTCGAGGAATGGCCGGTCGGGCGGGGGGCGGCGTATGCGGCGGGTCTGGGCGTGGGGGCTGGTGGCAGCGTTCGCGGGGGCGGCGGGGTGCCGGGAGGGCGGCGAGCGGCTGGGGAACGCCGGCGCGGCGTTCGACGTCACGCCCGGCGCCATCGACTTCGGCCCCACCGCGCTGGGCGAACGGCGCCTCCTCTCGGTGCGCGTGGCCAACCGCGGCGCGGCGCCGGTAGAGGTGACGGAGATCACCAGCACGCTGCCGCTGGTGGAGCTGGTGGGCTTCTCCGCGTTCCGGCTCGCCTCCGGGGAGGGCCGCGACGTCCGGATCTCCTTCGCGCCGCGGGTGGAGGGCGCCGTCTCCGGCGCGCTCCAGCTCAGGACCGACAGCGACGCGCTGCGGGCGCGGGTGTCCGTCTCCGGACAGGGCGTCTCCGCGCTGGCCGAGGTGCGCACCGCGGGCGTGGACTTCGGCGGGGTGGAGCTGGGCACGGTGAAGATGGACCAGGTGGTGGTGGCGAACCCGCGCGCGGTGCCGGTCCAGGTGCTGCTGACGCTGGGCGGCGCGGACGCGGACGAGTTCTCCACCTCGGCGCCGCGCGCGCTGAACCTGGCGGCCGGCGAGGTGCGCGGGGTGCCGGTGGCGTTCCGGCCGGCGCGGCTGGGCGTGGCTGAGGGGAAGGCGAGCGTCGCCCTCTGCCCGGCCTGCCCCAAGGTGGAGGTGCCGCTCGGAGGGACCGGCATCACGTCCCAGATCGAGATCTCGCCGATGGTGGTGGACTTCGGCCGGGTGCCGGTAGGCTCCGCCGCGGATACGTATGTCACCGTGCGTAACCTGGGCTCCCGGCCCTTCGACTTCCGGGGCGCCGCGCTGCTCAACGCGCCGGCCGGCACCTTCGAGCTGATCTCCGTGCCGCCCGGCGGCCAGCTCGCGCCCGGCGCAACCATGGCGCTCTCCCTGCGCTTCACGCCGCAGGCCAGCGGCCCGGTCCAGGGCGTGCTGCTGCGGGTCGACGTCGGGCCCGCGGGATCGAACGCGCCCGGGCCCAAGCTGCCGGTGCGGGGGTCGGGCGGGACGCCGTGCCTGTGGATCTCCCCGTCGCCGCTGGACTTCGGCACGGTGCCGCAGGGGATGACGTCCACGCTCCCGCTGCAGCTCCGCAACCGCTGCTACAACCCGATCGAAGTCTCCGGCCAGACGCTCTCCACCCGGACCGGCGGGTACTTCTCGCTGCCGGGGGGCGCGACGCCGATCTTCCTGGACGGCGGCGAGAGCACGCGGATGTGGGTGTCCTTCATGCCGCGCGCCGGGACCACCGCCAGCGCCGGGACGCTCACGCTCCACGTCCACCAGGCCGACGGGAGCGGCGGGACGGAGCAGGTGCCGCTCCTCGGGGCGGCCACCACGCTGCCGTTGTGCACGTACCAGCTCCGGCCGCCGGCGCTCGACTTCGGGGCGGTGGCGGTGGGCGCGGCGGTGACGCTGGGGCTGACGCTGAAGAACACCGGGAGCACGGATTGCTTCGTGGGCGGGATGCAGGTGGCCGCCGGGTCCGACCCGCAGCTGACCGCGGACCTGCTGCCGTCGCGCCTGTTGCCGCCCGGTGCCGCGGCGACGCTGCGGGTGCGCTTCCAGCCGGACGCCCCGGGTCCCTTCGAAGGACTGGCCGAGGGCTGGGTGAACGCCGCCGCTGGCCATCCCACCGCGCCGCTCTCTGGAGAGGGGACCGACGGCTGCTTCACGCTGGCGCCCAGCACGGTGGACTTCGGCGTGGCCAAGCTGGGGTGTCCCGCCCGGATCCGTCAGCTCACCGGGTTCAACCGCTGCTCGGCGGACGTGATGCTGGACTCGGTGGCGCTGGAGGCCGCGCCCAACTCGCCGTTCTCGCTGGTGGGCGGCCAGGCCGGTGGGTCGATCGTCCCGCCTGGCGGCGCCGCGGACTGGACGGTGCGCTACGCGCCCGGCACCGAGGGAGAGGACGCGGCCGCGCTGCGCGTCCAGGCGCAGGGGACGACCTTCACCGCCGGGATGCTGGGGACGGCGGAGGCCCACCCGACCCAGACCGACCACTTCGCGCAGCAGGGGCAGGCGAAGGTGGACGTGCTGTTCGTGATCGACAACTCGGGTTCCTTGATGGAGGAGCAGGCCAGCCTGGCGCAGAACTTCGCCGCGTTCCTCTCCGGCGCCCAGCAGCAAGCGGTGGACTACCACATCGCCGTCACCACCACCGGCATCGCGCCTTCGCCCAGTGGCTGGACCCGCTGCCCCGGCGGCGTGGACGGCGGCGAGGCGGGCCGGCTCTTCCCCGCGGACGGGAGCTCGCCGCGCGTCATCACCCGGGGGACGCCGAACGCGGCCCAGGTGTTCGCGACGAATGTGACGGTGGGCATTTGCCACTGGGACGAGCAGGGCCTGGAGGCCGCGTACCGCGCGCTCAGCCAGCCGCTGGTGAACAACTCCGACGACCCGACCACCCCGCTCCCCAACGACGGGAACCTGGGCTTCCTCCGGCCGGACGCGCTGCTGGCGATGGTGTTCGTGTCCGACGAGGAAGACGCCTCGCCGCAGTCGGTGGACTTCTACGAGACGTTCCTGCGGACGGTGAAGGCGAACGACCCGACGCTGCTGAACGTCTCGGCAATCGTCGGGCCCATGAACCTCGGGACCTGCCCCACCGCCTCCAGCTCCGGGTCCCGCTACATCCAGCTGGCCCAGCACACCGGCGGGCTGGTGGAGAGCATCTGCACCCAGAGCTGGGCGGCGTCGCTGGCGAACATCTCGGTGGGGGTGTTCAGCCCGCGGCGGCGGTTCCCGCTCAGCCAGGTGCCCGCGGATCCGTCGCAGATCCAGGTGTTCGTGGATGGGGACCGGGTGACCTCCGGGTGGACGTACGACCCGGCGACGCACTCGGTGGTGTTCGCCACGACCTCGGTGCCGGGGTTCGACTCCACCATCGACGTGACGTATCCGCTGGGCTGTTGAGGGCGAGGACCCGCGTCGCCCCCAACAGCCTCGCGGCCGCCCGGTTCACCGCTCGAACGACGCCAGCGCGTCCAGCACCTCGGTCGGTCGGGAGAGCTGAGGGGAGTGGCTGGCGTCGAGCGTCACGGAGCCGGCGAGCGTGACGCCCTCCGTCATCCGCTGCTGCAGCGGGTATGACACCGCGTGGTCCTGCTGGGTGTACACGTAGAACTTGGGGACGCTGCCCCAGCCCTGGGCGGTCGTGGAGAGCGGAGTCCCGAGCGGCGACAGCGGCTCGTCCCGGTACTTCGACTGGAGGTTGGAGACGCCGTCCGTCGAGCAGTCGGCGCAGAAGACGTCCTGGAGCGACCCCATGGGAATCGCGCCGGTGCCGTGATCGCCGTCGATCTGCAGCACCGCGCCCGCGTGCGAGTCGCCGTCGGTCATCGCCAGGTCGAGCAGGCTCTGCCCGTTCGCCGGCATGTACCCGGCGAGGTACACCAGCCGGGAGATCTTCTCCGGCACGCGCTCGGCGGTCTGGGTGATCACCGCGCCGCCCATGGAGTGGCCCACCAGGACCACCGGCCGCTTCTGCGCTTCAATGGCGCCGACCGCGGCGGTGACGTACGCGTCCAGCGAGGCGCCGCTCACGGGCGTCTGGTCCTGGCCGTGCGACGGGAGCTCCACCACCGAGACCGTGTTGCCGCGCTCCCGGAGCCCCTGCGCGACGGAGTCCCAGGACCAGGCGCCCATCCAGGCGCCGTGCACGAGGACGTAGGAATCGCCCCCGCACCCGGAAAGCGCGGCAAGGACGAGGAGGGATGTGGCGAGCTTCATGGCGTGTTCTCCTGCTCGCGGGGGTTGGAAGGCTGCGAGCGGGGCGTTCTCTAGCGGCGGGCCCGGCGGCGCCGCATGGACGCGGGCGAACAGCACTTGTGACATCCTGTCACGAATCGCGGAGCGATCATGCAGACCATGCTCGGAATGGACGTTTTCCTGCAAGTGGCCCGGGAGGGGAGCTTCAGCGCCGCGGCGAAGGCGCTGGGGCTGACGCCCTCGGGGGTCTCGCGGATCATCGCCCGGTTGGAGGCCCACCTCGGCGTGCGGCTCCTCCAGCGGACCACGCGCGCCGTCACGCTCACCGAGGAGGGCGCGGCGTTCCTCCAGCGCTCCGAGCGGATCCTCGACCAGGTGCGCGACGCGGAGGAGGCGATGCGCAGCGTCCGGCAGGCGGCGCGCGGGCGGGTGCGCGTGGACGCGGCGATGGTGCTGTCGGAGCTCACCGTGGGGCCCGCCCTGCCGCGCTTCCTCCGCTCGAACCCGGAGATCCGCGTCGAGCTCAGCGTCCGCGACCAACCGGTGGACCTCGTCCGCGAGCGGATCGACCTCGTGCTCCGGATGGCCGGCACCGCTCCGCCGGCCGCGATCTCGCGGCGGCTGGGCAGCTTCCGGATCGTGACCGCCGCTTCGCCGGCCTACCTCGCCGCGCACGGGACGCCGTCAACGCCGGGGGAGCTCCACCAGCACACCTGCCTGAGCTTCCTGCTCGACGGCCGGCCGCTCCCGT
>DATBSS010000570.1:0-8216 GCA_036559665.1 Myxococcaceae bacterium | reverse complement strand
TAGAAGGAGGCCGGGGCCTCCGCCTGCGGCTCCACCGTGGCGATGTCCAGGTTGGACTTCTTGCCGATGTCGTTGAGCTGCGCCAGCAGTTCCTCGATGTCCTTGCGCTCCGGCAGCTCGGTGAGCGCCTCCGCCAGCTTCTGCTCCAGGAGGTCCATCTCGCGCCGGCGCTCGTTGAGGTTCTGGGCGATCTCCTGCTTCTCGGCCAGGTCCTTGTCCAGGCGGACCTGTTCGGTCTCCTGGCCCTCGATCTCCTCGTTGAGCGGCATCACCAGCAGCCAGAAGTTGAGGCCGGTGATCAGCGCCACGAGCGCCGCCAGGCCGCCGAACTTCGCGCTGGCGGGCGCCTTGGCGATTCTGTCCAGTAGCTGTTCCATGGTCTTTACCGGCGTCCTAGATGGCGTAGTTGGCGGTGAGGGTGATGGTGAAGGCGACCAGCTTCGTGGCGCCGCCGGTGGTGGGCGTGCCCTGGGTCGTCGTCTGCTCCGCCTTCTTCAGCTCGATGCCGGTGAAGAAGGCGTTGATGTTGCCCACCGGGAACTCCTCGATGGCCCCCTCCGAGGCCAGCAGCTCCACGCGCGCCACCTTGGCCTCCCGCTTCTGCTCCACCAGGCGGGCCATGCCCTTGGGCGTCCAGACCACGTTCTGCAGCGCGCGCATGAACTCCGCCACGTCGTCGTGGGAGACCGCGGTCCCCTCCAGCTTCACCTGGTTGGCCTTCTCGTCGAAGTCCTTCAGCCACACCTTCTTCGGAGTGGCGGTGGAGAGCGCGTCCAGCATGCGCACCGGCCCGGAGCGGCCGCGGCGCAGGTCTTCCAGCACCTTCAGCTTCTCCTCCACCTCGCGCTTGCGGCGGTTGATGTTGTTGACCTCGCCGATCACCTTCTCCAGCTCGGAGATGCGCGCCTTGGTGGCGGAGATCTTCTCCTGGTTGCGGTTGTAGGTGGAGCTCCGGTCCAGGTACCAGGCGCCGTTGAGCACCGTCCCGAGCGCCAGCACCCCGACGCCGATCGCCAGGATCTGGCGACCCGTCTCGCGCTTCTTCGTCGCCCGAACGGGCAGCAGGTTGATCCGGATCATCATGGCGGTTCGGCTCTCCTAGCCCAGCTTGTCACCCGGCTTGCGCAGCGCCAGCCCCACCGCGACCGCCGCCACCGGGGCGACGTCCATGATGAAGCCGGGGTCGAACTTCCGGTTGTCGATCTCGATGTTCTTGAACGGGTTCATGATCTCCACCGGGACGCCCACCCGCGTCTCGATGGTCTTGAACAGCGCGGGGATCTTCGCCGTGCCGCCCGAGAGGTAGACCTTGCTGAAGTTCGAGTCCGGCGCGGTGCCCGCGTAGAAGTCCAGCGACCGCTGGATCTCGCCCGCCACCTGCTCCGCCACCTGCGTCATCACCCGCTCCACCTCTTGAGGCACCACCGCGTCCGCGTCGCCGCGACCGCCGCCGATCTTGAGCGCCTCCGCCTCCTCGTAGGAGACGTTGAGCTGCTTCTGGATCTCCTCGGTGAACTGGTTCCCGCCAATGGTCACGTCGCGGGTGAACACCGTCTGGCCCAGCGCCAGGATGTTGATGTTCACCACCGAGGCGCCGGCGTTGATCAGCACCACCGTCTCGTTGGGCGAGGGGTCGTAGTTGGCGGAGAACATGTTCTGGACGGCGAAGGCGTCCACGTCCACCACCACCGGCGACAGCCCGGCCTCCGAGACCACGGTGGTGTAGTCGTTGATCATGTCCTTCTTGGCCGCCACCAGCAGCACGTCCATCTGCCCGGTGGCGTCGTTGGCGTCCGGGTTGAGGATCTGGGTGTCGATGTTGACGTCCTTGACGTCGAACGGGATGTACTGCTCGGCCTCCCACTGGATGGACTCCTCCAGCTCCTCCTGCGTCATCCGCGGCATGGAGATCTTCTTGATGATCACCGAGTGCCCGGACACGCCAATGGCCACCTCCTTCTGCTTCACCCGCAGCTCGGAGATCAGCTCCTGCATCGCCTGGACGATGGCGGTGGAGTTCATCAGCGCGCCGTCGACGATCGCCTCCGGTGGCAGCGGCTTCATCCCGAAGCTCTGCAGCGCGTAGCCCACCTGGCCGCGCCGCCTCTGCTCCTTGAGCTGGATCAGCTTCACGCCGGTGGATCCGATGTCCAGCCCCAGCGCCAGCTTGCCCTTCGACATGGTCGCTCCGTCCTCTCCTCGCTACGTCTCGCTGCGTCGTCGCTTCGTTGCCACCGTCGAGGGTACCACCCGCCTCCTCGACCTCCGAAAAACCTACCTAGGGCCCGCGAAATACCTTCGCGCGGTCGGCCACCTTTAACCCCAGAGCCAGAATGATCTTCCGCTTGGTGTCGAGCCGGCAGTTTTCTCCCTTTTCGACGCGGTCAATCGTCAGCGCCGACACGCCGGCGCGGCGCGCCAGCTCCGCCTTGGAGAGGAGCTGGTCCTCTCGCAGACGCTGGACGTTGTTCCGGAGCTTGTTTCGCTCGGACATGCGTGACCTTCCGGGGCTGGGCTGGAAAACGCGCCCATCATCCACCCCGGATCGGCGCGGAGTCAATTTGTGGTCAGTGATGCATCAATGATGTGAAAAGGCCCCACGGCTAGTAGGTAAGCGGACGTGCCTCCACAAGTCAGGGCGCGTCAGGGTCGATGCCGTACTCCTTGATCTTGTAGAGCAGCGCCCTGTGGCTGATCTCCAGCACCTCGGCGGCGCGGGTGCGGTTGCCGCGGGTGCGCTTGAGGGCGGCGCGGATGAAGGTCTCCTCCAGGGAGCGCACCGCCCGCTTGAGCGACAGGTCCTGCTCCGCCTGCGGCAGGCCGGCCGCGGCCGGCGCCGGTGCGGGCGCCCGCTCGCCGGCCCACAGCTTCTCCGGGAGACTCTCCGGAGCCACGGTGGTGGACTCCGACAGCAGCACCGCGCGCTCCATCGCGTTCTCCAGCTCGCGCACGTTGCCGGGCCAGGCGTACTGCGTCAGCGCGGCCTCGGCCTCCGGCGAGAAGCCCTCCACCGGCAGCTCGCGGTTGAGCTCGCGGTTGAAGCGCTGGAGGAAGTGGCGCGCCAGCAGCAACACGTCGTCGCGCCGCTCGCGCAAGGGCGGCATGCGCACGTTGACGACGTTGAGCCGGTAGTAGAGGTCCTCGCGCAGCTCGCCGCGCTCCACCAGCTTGCCCAGGTCGCGCAGCGTGGCGGCGACGATGCGCACGTCCACCTTCTCCGCCCGGTTCTCCCCCACCGGGCGGACCTCGCCCTCCTGGAGGATGCGGAGCAGCTTGACCTGCGCGGGCGCGGGCAATTCGCCCACCTCGTCCAGGAACACGGTGCCGCCGTCCGCCTCGGCGAACAGGCCGCGCTTGGCGGTGCGCGCGTCGGTGAAGGCGCCGCGGGCGTGGCCGAACAGCTCGGATTCGATCAGCCCGGCCGGGATGGCGCCGCAGTTGACGGGGACGAAGGCCATGGCCGCCCGCGGGGAGAGCGCGTGGAGCGCCCGCGCCACCAGCTCCTTGCCGGTGCCGCTCTCCCCGGTGACGAGCACGGTGGTGGAGACCGGGGCCAGCTTGCGGATCTGCCGGTGCAGCGCCTTCATCGGCTCGCTCTCGCCCAAGAGCCGCGCCAGCGCCTGGGCGTCCTTCTCGCCCGGGCGCAGCCGCCGGTTCTCCTGCACCAGCCGGAGGCGCTCCTCCGCCTTGCGCAGGACGAGCACCATCTCCTCCGGCTTGAACGGCTTCTGCACGTAGTCGTAGGCGCCCAGGCCCACCGCCTCCAGCGCGGCGTCCGCGGACCCGTAGGCGCTCATCACCACGCACGTCAGCTCCGGCCACTGGGCCAGCGCCTGCTTGAGCAGCGACAGCCCGTCCAGCTTCGGCATCCGCACGTCGCAGATCAACGCGTCGTAGGAGCGGGCCCCCAGCTCGGCGAGCGCCTCCTGGCCGTCGGCGACCGCGCGCACCTCGTAGCCCTTCTCCGCCAGCACCAGGGTGAGGACGTGGCGGATGGCCGATTCGTCGTCGGCGACCAGGATGGTGCGGAAGGTGGACACGCGGCTTGGGCGCGCATCCTATCCGGGACGTGAGCAGCTGACGCCTGCGGTCAGGGGGCCGCGGGGAGCGTCACCGTGAAGCGGGCGCCGCCCTCGGGGCGGTTGGCCGCCTCCAGCGCGCCGCCCATGGACTCCACCAGGTGGCGCGAGATGGCCAGGCCCAGCCCGCTGCCCTGGCCGGCCTGCTTGGTGGTGAAGAAGGGCTCGAACAGGTGCGGGAGCGCGGCGGCGGAGATGCCGGGGCCGGTGTCCTCCACGTGCAGCCGCAGCGTCCCGTCCGCGCGCTCCGCCCGGATCACGATGCGCCCGTCGCCGCCCATGGCCTGCGCCGCGTTGAGCAGCAGGTTGATCACCACCTGCGCCAGCGCGCCGCTCTCCGCGCGCACCACCGCGCCCTCCGGCAGCTCCAGCGCCACCGCCACCTTGTGGAAGTCCGGCCCCTTCCCCAGCAGCCGCACCGCGTTCTCCACCACCGCCCCCGCGTCCACCGAGGTGGCCGCGCCCTTCCCGGACCGCCCCAGGTCCAGCAGCCCACGGACGATCTGGTCGATCCGCTGCACCTCCGCGTCGATGCGCTGGAGGAAATCGGCCAGCTGCGGGTCCCCCTTGGCGCGCGCCTGCGCCAGCGAGAGGTAGCCCAGGATGCCGGAGAGCGGGTTGCCCACCTCGTGGGCCACGCCGGCGGCCAGCTTCCCCACCGTGGCCAGCCGCTCGGCGGCGGCCAGCTCCGCCTGCGCGCGGGAGAGGCGCTCGTTGGTGAGCTTCAGCGCGCCCATCTGGCGCCGGGTGGTGTCCTGCTCGTCGCGCAGGGCGGTGGCCAGCCGCCCCAGGGCGCCGGAGAGCCGGGAGACCAGCGGCCCGCCGCGGTCCAGCGGCGCGTCCAGCTCCAGCCGCAGCATGGAGAGCTGTTCCACCATCCCCTCCGCCCGCCCCAGCGGCCGGGCCACCGTGAGGTAGAGCACCCCGAACACCAGCGCGCCGCCCGCCGCCAGGTGCGCGCCCAGCAGCAGCGGCAGCATCCGCGCCGTCCGCCCCAGCAGCGCGTGCTCCGGGCTGCCTTGCGCCGCCGAATGCTGGAGCCCCTCCAGGAGCCGGGCCAGCAGCGGCTGCAGGGACAGCCAGCACAGGCCCACGGTGAGCATGGCGATCAGGAACGCGATGGCGGCGATGCGGAGCTTCATCCCGCCCGCCCGGTGAGCAGCAGCCCCACCATCTCGGGCAGCGCGGCGGCGATCGGACCGCCCAGGAACCACAGCTCCAGCGCGGCCAGCGAGAGCCACGGCCCGAAGGGGAGGTTGGTGGGGCCGGGCACCCAGTCGTCGTCCTCGTCCTCCTCTTCCGAGGCGCCCTCCGGGGCCGGGCCGTAGAGCCGGTCGATCGCCCCGCGCACCCCGGAGGCCAGGGCGCGCACCGCCTCCACCTCCGCGCAGCCGGACTCTGCCCGCAGCGCCTCCTTCGCCTCCGTGGCGAGCGGCTGCTCCGGGGACGCCACCAGCAGCACCGGCCCCACCTGCCCCAGCGGCACCACCCGGTGCGCCGCGGCGGTCTCGCGCTTCACCTTGCCGGCCAGCTCGGGGGCAAGAGACATGGCCTCCAGGCGGAGCTCGCGCGACCCGGTGAGCGTCTCCAGCACCACCTCGCCCCGGAGCTGCTCCTCGGCCCCCGCGGGCGCGGGGCCGGCGCGGCCGCGGAACAGCAGCAGCGCCACGCCCACCACCGCCCCCTGGAGCGAGGCCAGGAACACCACGCCCAGGAGCGGGCGGTAGGTGAGGAAGGCGCCGATCAGCGCCAGGAGATATTTGTCGCCGCCGCCCAGCGCCTCCTTCTTGAAGATCTTCTCGCCCAGCAGCTCCATCAGCCAGAAGGCCCCGAAGGCCACGGCGGCGCCGAGGGCGGCGTCCAGCACCCGCTCCAATGAGACCAGCGCGGACAGGCCCAGCCCGGCGGCGATGCCCGGCAGCGTCAGCTCGAATGGCAGCAGCCAGTGCTCCAGGTCGATGAAGGTGAGCGGCACCAGGAACGTCACCAGCGCCAAGCCGAGGGCCAGCTCCCTCGACGGCCCTTCTTGGAAGAAGGCGGCCAGGTACAGCGCGCCCACCAGGAGCTCCACCGCCGGGTAGCGCCAGGAGATGGGCGCCTTGCAATTGGAGCAGCGCCCGCGCAGGGCGATGAAGGAGACCAGTGGCACGTTCTGGTACCAGCGCAGCGGGTGGCCGCACTTCGGGCAGCGGGACCCGGGCCGGACGATGCTCTCGCCCGCCGGGACGCGGGCGATCACCACGTTGAGGAAGCTCCCCACGCAGCAACCCAGCACGAACACCCAGGCGGTGAAGAAGGCGACCATGGAGCGCGCGCGAGTCTACGAGTGCGCCTGGAGGTCCGCGAACACCTGGGTGAGCCCGTCCTCCACCGCGGTGGTCGCCTTCCAGCCCAGGAGCTTCTCCGCCAGCTCCACCCGGGCCACCAGGTAGGGCGAATCCACGTCGGAGGGGGCGCCGGCCCCGAACCCGGGCTCGAACTCCGGCGCGTTGACCACCAGGGCGATGGCGCGCGCGAAGGCGGCCTGGGAGCTCCCCCGCCCGGTGCCGAGGTTGACGGCGGGCACCGCCCCGGGCGGCTGGTTCCGCACCCACTCGGCGGCCAGGAGCGCCGCGCGCACCACGTCGTCCACGAAGACGCGGTCCCGCACCAGCAGCGCGTCGCCCAGCTGGTTGGGCCCCCGCCCCAGCGCCGCCCGCATCGCCATGCGGGTGAAGCGGTCGTCCCGGTCCCCCGGCCCGAAGACGTGGAATGGACGCAGCGAGACGGCGCGGATCCGCCCTTCGGCCAGCCGCTGGAACGCGCGGTAGGCCAGGCGCTTCGCCGTCCCGAAGGCGGAGACCGGGACGCCGGGGTGGGATTCGGAGACCGGGACGTCGGACGGCGGGTATTCGGAGGCGCAGCCCATCCACACCACCGCCGCCTGCGTCTGGGCCGCCGCCTCCGCCACCGCCAGCGCGGCGTCGAAGTGCGCGCGCAGCAGCGCCGCCTCCTCCAGGTCCTCGGAGCGCCGGCCGCCCACGGACGCCATGTGCACCAGCGCCGCCGGCTGGAAGGTGCGGGCGCGCGCCACCAGCGTGTCCGCGTCCCCGCTGTCCATGATCTGGTAGGAGAACCTGGACTGCTTGCGCAGCTCGACCAGCCGCGCGGGCCGCGCGCTCCGGCCGATGCCCAGGACCTGGTGGCCCTCCGCCATCGCCAGCGTGGCGAACCGCGCCGCCAGGAAGCCGCCCGCGCCGGTGAGGAGGATGCGCACGGCCCGGAGGTCTACTTGAAATCGCGACGGTTGAAGATGATCACGCCCAGGCCCAGCAGCACCGCCGAATAGCCCAGCGCATAGGCGGCGCCGCCCCAGAACGCCGACGCCTCGACCGGGATGTTGTAGGTGGCCTGGCCGCGGAAATTGACCTTCTCGAGGTTGGGCAGCAGGTAGTACGCCGCCTTCCCCAGCCACTGCACGCCCGGGCTCCCGGCGTGGGCGGCCAGCCGGTACAGGTCGGCGGAGAGGTGGCCGGCCAGGTAGACCGCGATCGCCACCACGCCGGAGGTGAGCTGCCCGGCGAAGCTGGAGAGGCACAGGCCCAGGCTGCTGAGCAGGAACAGCTCGAACCACAGGCCGCCCACGGACGCCACCATCGGCTGCGTGGCCGAGTAGCCGTAGAGGACATGCTGGCCCCAGAAGAGCAGCGACATCGCCGCCAGGAGCGCGGTGAGGGTGATCATGTTCCCCGCCTGGCGCGCCAGCAGGAACCGCCCGCGCGAGACCGGCTTGGAGACCACCAGGAAGATGGTGCGCCGCTCGATCTCCCGGCTCAGCAGCCCCGAGGAGAGGAACACCGCCAGAAGCGACAGCGACAGGCTCATCGAGCCCAGGCCCACGTCCGCCAGCACGCGCTCCAGCGCCGCCACGGCGGAGGAGGTGAGCAGCATCCCGCTCACCAGCAGCGCCACCGCGAACGCCGCCACCACCAGCGTGACGCGGTTGCGCCGCGCCTCGCGGAAGCCGTTCCAGGCCAGGGCCGCGAAGGAGCGGATCATTCGATCTGGCTCCCCACGGTGCCCCCGCGCGCTTCCTTGAGCGCCTCCATGAACAGGTCCTCCAGGGAGAAGCGCACCGGCTGCAGCCGCGCCACCCGC
>DATBSS010000569.1:0-8701 GCA_036559665.1 Myxococcaceae bacterium | reverse complement strand
TGACGGCAGGGTTGAAGGCAGGCTGGGTCGTGAGTGTCGTGTCGGACGGGACTGCGGTGACCACCACGGATTGCGCGCCAACCGTGAGGATGTCGCCGGCCGAGATCGCGGTCGTGAAGGACGTTCCGTTGCCAGTGACGCCGGTGCCACTGCTGGAGATGTTGCCAGCACCGCTCACACCCGCCGCGCCTGCGATGTTGATGTTGGCGCTCGTCTGCTGGGTCGTCTGATTGAGAATGGCCTCGCCCGTGAAGGTGCCGGTAGGGCCAGGCGGCCCTTGCGGCCCCGCAGGCCCTTCTGGTCCTGGCGGCCCAATGTCTCCAGGTGCCCCCTTGCAGGCACCGAGCACCATGACTGCCAGACAGAACCCAAGTACGTGCTTCATCACGTGTCCCTCCGTTGGTGGTCGGTGGAGCCTACGTCAACTTGCCCGCTCCAGTGGGCCGCTGACCAGGACGGGCTTGCTGGACCTCGCCAGCTTCGCATCAACCTCTGCAGCGCTTTGATCGCCGGCGGTGTGCCGACAAGGCCAAAGGGTCGAGTCCCCGGTCTCTGCACGCTGAACATAAGTTCAACGACACGCGCGGGGTCGGACGGCCCGACCTGGCAATCCCGGCCCGCCAGCCTGGGCCTCTCCAGGAGCCCAGACTTCGCCCCCCTCATTCCGTGCGCGGAACTCGAGGATGCCGTGATGCGGCTGGGGGCTCGTTCGTCCCGCTAGGGTTGTGGAGTTGCCGGATGCCGGTTTGCGGCCGGACGACCTGGTGGTGGGCGGGCGGCGCCTCGCGCCCTGGGTACGCGGTGGCCCTCGAAGCGTCTCCCGGTCTGCCCCGGAGCCGCTGGGCGGCGGCGCTCCGCGTGGGGTTTGCGCCACGAACCGAGCACCTTCAGCGACTTGTTGATGGTCTGCGCGCCGATCTCCTCGGTGCGCGCACGGAAGCGCTGGCCGTCCTTCCGCACGGCGAAGGTGAGCGAGCCCACCTTCTGCCGCCACTCGACGTAGGCGTTGATGGCCGCGGTCGAGATCTGGTCCAGCCGCAGTGGACCATAGACCGGAAGCGATGAGGTAGCGCTTGGGCGATTCCAGATTCCGGCGGGTGCGCTCGTTCTGGGCGCGGGCCTGCCATTCGGCGTACCGGCCGCCGAGCCAGTTAGCGAGTGAGGGGCACGACGCAAAGTGCGCGGGCGACCCGTTCGTCGAGATCGTCTGGCGCTCCGCCTCGACTTGGAGAAGAAGCTCTGCCCGGACGCGCCTCCCGGCGGACGGTGCTGGGGTGCACGCCCAAGATGAGGGCCAGTTCGTTCGCGTCGAGCAGCGCCCGTGTTACAGGCGTTTCGTTACCGCGTGTGACATCAACACGATCCGTAGCATCGGTCCCACGGGATGGGATGAGCCGGGGCAGGCGTGGGGTCACGGCTCGCACCCCTGGGCCTTGATGTCCGACTCGATTGGGGCGATGCGCTCTTGACCAGCTACAGCTTCGCGGGGCCGACAGCCGCTGGCGCGGTGACGGCCGCCGGAAGGGCAGCGTTGGCGGGGACAGCGGCCGGCGACGGCGACTGCGGCGAGGCGCCCTGGGCCGGCGCGGCCGGGTCCTGCGACTCGGGCTCCTTGGAGGAGGCGATCTTCACGTCGAGCTGCGGGCACGCGGGGGCGGCGATCTTCACGTCGAGCTGCGGGTCGCCGTAGCCGGCGATCTGCGCGTGGACGGAGGGGTTGTTCCAACCCGGGCCGTCCGAGCGGGCCACCTTGAAGTGCAGGTGCGCCCCGCACGCCCATCCGGTCCTCCCGGAGTAGCCGAGCAGGTCCCCCGCCTTCACGTGGTCCCCCGGCTTCACCACCACCTTGCTGAAGTGGAGGTACTGGGTCTCCAGGCCGTTCTGGTGGTTCACCACCACGTAGTTGGCGAACGGCGCGTAGCGCGGGTCGCAACCGCCGGTGGCGCTGTCGCCGCGGGCCAGCCGCACCACGCCTTCGTAGGCGGCGACGACCGGAGTGCCCTCGGGCATCCGGAAGTCCCAGGCCCAGGTGTCGTGCTGGAGGTGGCTCCCGACGTCGTGCGCCTGGGAGACGGGGAAGGCGAGGCCACAGCCGAACGGGACGCTCGCCTCCGGGACGGAAAGGGCCGCCATGGCCGCGACGTGCACCGGCGGCGGAGGCGCGGCGGACTCGGGCGCGGCGCTCAGGGTCAGGAGGGCGAGCAGAGCGAGGAGCAGTCGCATCAAGGACCGGCGCCATCAACGCGCTGGGTCCTGGATGGTATTCCAGCTCCGGCACCGCCGGCTTAGCCCCCGAAAGCCCAGGGGGCGCTGATGAAGCCGACCTGCGGCCGGCATCCTCCAGGCTCAGTGGAGGTACGGCTCGCCCGGCTGCCCGGGCCTGGTCGGGACGACCGAGACGGCCGCCCGCTTGGCGGCCCTCGTCGCCAGCGCCACGCCGAAGGCGAGCAGCGCCTTGCGGAGGATCTGCTGCATGGCCGGCGCGCCGTCCGCGCGGGTGGCGAGCCGCTCGGGGTGCTTCCAGACGCGTCCAAGCGCCTCCCAGCGGCGATTCGCCCGCCGGCGCCCGGTGGTCCGCCTCCGGTTGATGGCCAGGCCCACGCCCAGCGCCACCACGCCGGCGACGGCGACCACCCCGATGAGGAGGCCTCGCTGGTGCTCCTGGAACTGGTAGTGCCAGTCGGTGGCCCGCACTCGCCGCCGGTCCAGCTCCTTGAGCGTGGTCAGCAGGTCATCCCGCATCCGATCTGCCGCCTGCTCCGCCTGCTCCCGCGCGTCGCTCATGACAACCGCTCCCGGGCGATGGCCACGTCTCGCTTCAGTCGTTCCTGGGTCCTGGGGAAGGGCTTGCGCGGGATCTTCTTGTACCCCACGAGCCCCAGCGCGCCGGCCACCACCAGCACCGCCACTCCCACCAGGAGCACGGCCAGCGGTTCGCTGCCGGGGCCGGTGGCGAAGAGCAACGCCAGCGCGACCAGGAACACGGAGATCGTGCACAGCCCCAGCGCGCCGCCGATGCCGATCAGGATGGCGGAGACCTTGGCGGCCTTCAGCTCCTGCTTCAGCTCTTGCTTGGCGTGAAGGATCTCCGCCCGCGCCAGGATCTGCGCTTCCTCCAGCGCCCGGCGCACCAGCTCGGAGATCGGCATCGAACGGAGTTGCTCTTCATCCAGACGTTCGCTGTCCACGGCGTGCTCCTTGGGCTTCAAGGTGGGGGCGCGGTGGGCAGCGAACAAAAGGAGGAGGATCGCCCGGTCGCTCTCCGACGGAGCGAGGAAGGGGCATGGCAGCTCACCCGGCTGCGGGGTGGGCTTCGCGGGCGAGCCGCGCCTCGAGCAACGCATCCGCCGCGGCGATCACCCGGTCCGCGTACAGCACGTGCCTCCGGAGGCGAGGAGGCAGGCACGCCTCCCCCTGCGCCGCTCCCAGCAGCGCCCCCGCGACCGCCGCCGCGGCGTCCGCCTCTCCCCCCCAGCGGAGCACCGTGGCCATCGCCTCCCGGAAGTCGTGCGGCAGCCGCAGCGCCGCATACGTCCCCAGCAACAGCACCGGCCACGGATGCTCCGGCAACCCGCCGTCGTCCCCCAGCGCCGCCGCGCTCACCCCCACCCGCCGGATCAGCTCCGTGGCCCGCTCCACCTCCCAGCTCAACAGCCGGGGCAGGTGCCGCAGCTCGTCCGCGAGCGCCGGGTCGTGCTCCGCCGCGCTCGCCCCGCACAACGACTCCGCCGGCGCCGCCTCCCCGGACACCACCTCGTGCACCGCCCGCGCGAACGCCGCGCTCGCCGCCGCGCACGTCGGCTCCTTGTGCGTCACCACCGCCAGCACCCCCGCGCCCCGCGCCAGCCGCCTCGGATCCGCCTCGAACAACCCCACCGCCAATCCGCGCGACACCGCCGACGCGTCCCGGACCCCCAGCCCCTCCCCCGCGGTCATCCACGGCATCCCCCGCGCCAGCCGCTCCACCGCGGCCGCGACCGCTCGCGCGGGCTGCACCACCTGTCCCTCGTCCATCGCCGCCGCCAGCCGCGCCGCGAACCGCCGCCCATCCACGCTCCCCGCCTCCGAGATGGACTCCGCCGCCAGCACCGCCAGCGCGGTGTCGTCCGACCACTGCCCCTGCGGGTACCTTCCCCTCGGCCGCGGCGCGAACGCGTCCGCCAGGTCCGGCAGCCGCCTCAGCCCGGCCGGCGGCACGGCCCGCACCGGGAACCCCAGCGCATCCCCGATGGCCAGGCCAAGGAAGGCGGCACGGAAGTGGTCCTGCAATTCGGCGCGGGGGCGGTGCATCCGGAAAAAGCCGGGCCCAGCTTACCGCCCTGGACACTCCCCGAAGATCTCTTCGGGATCTGTTGCCCTTCCAGCAGGTTACCGGTAGTCCTCCCGCCCGCCGACGACGGGGTCTTCGCCATGAACCTACCGATCGACATCCAGCGCACGCCGGTGGGGAAGACCCAGCCTCCGGAGTCACAGCTCGGCTTCGGCAGGGTGTTCACCGACCACATGTTCGTCATGCAGTACGAGCGCGGCCGGGGCTGGCACGACGCCCGGGTGGTCCCCTACGGCCCGCTCTCCCTGGACCCGGCCACCACCGTCCTCCATTACGGCCAGGCCATGTTCGAGGGGATGAAGGCCTTCCGCGCCCCCGACGGGGCCGTGCGCATGTTCCGGCCCCAGCGTCACTGCCAGCGGATGGCCGCCGGTGCGCCCCGGCTGTGCATGCCCTCCCCGGACCCGGAGTTCATGCAGCGCGCGCTGGCCACCCTCATCGGCGTGGACCACGACTGGGTCCCGTCGGATCCGCTGGGCGCCCTCTACATTCGACCCACGCTCATCGCCACCGACGTGCAGCTGGGCGTTCGCGCCTCCAGCCACTACACCTTCTTCATCATCATCAGCCCGGTGGGCCCCTACTATCCGGCCGGCTTCGAGCCGCTGCGCATCTGGGTGGAGGACCGCCACGTGCGCGCCGCACCGGGCGGCCTGGGCTCCGTGAAGGCCTCCGCCAACTACGTGGCCTCGCTGCTCGCCTCCGAGGAGGCCCGCGCCCGCGGCTACGCCCAGGTGCTGTGGCTGGACGCCACCAACCACCGCACCATCGAGGAGGTCAGCACCATGAACCTCTTCGTGCGCATCGGGGACGAGCTGATCACCGCCCCGCTGGAGGGGACCATCCTGGGCGGCGTCACCCGCGACTCCGTGCTCACCCTGGTGCGGAGCTGGGGCTTCAAGGCCAGCGAGCGCCGGCTCACCATGGACCAGCTGATCGCCGCGCAGCAGGACGGCTCGCTGCAGGAGGTGTTCGGCTGCGGCACCGCCAGCGTCATCGCGCCGGTGGGCGAGCTGGGACACGCCGGCGGCCGCCTCACCGTCAACCGCGGCGAGCCGGGAGAGCTCTCCCGCCGCCTCTACGACGCCATCATCGGCATCCAGCACGGCACCGCGCCGGACCCCTTCGGCTGGATGGTGGAGGTCCCGAAGCTGGAGGCCACCGGCCAGCGGATGCGGCTCACCGCGTAGCGGCCGGCGCCGGCGCCGCCTTCACCAGCCGCTCCAGGGGCGGCGAGGCGCTCCGGTCGAAGGCCTCCAGGTCCGCCTGCGCGGCCGCCGCCCGCGCGTCCCCGACCAGCGCGTAGCACTTGGCCCGCTCGTCCAGGAAGCCGCGCTCCCAGACCGGGTGCGGTTCGAAGATGGAGAAGACGGCCGGGCAGAGCGCCTTGCCGTCCACGGTCCCCGCCAGCCGGATCCGCGTCCGCAGCCGCCGCTCCTCGGCGCTCTTGACCGCGAACGGCTCCCCGAGCGCGTCGAAGACCCGGCGGCCCTGGGCGGCGTCGTGCGTGGCAATCGACCCGGCCACCTGGAACGCGGTGTCGAGGATCCACTCCTGCGTCCAGGGGTCGGTCCGGTGGAGCTCGAAGCCGGCCACCAACTCGTCGGTGGCGTGGAGCAGGTCGCCGGTGGCGGTGAGGCGGAGCGCCCGGAATATGTGCGCCCCCACCGGGTCGAACTTCTCCACCTGCCCCAGCACCTGGTCCAGCTGCGGGTCGTTCTTCACCGCCAGCACGTAGGCGGCCATCTCGAGGTCCGCCGGGTGGCGCAAGCGCGCGTCCTGCTTCAGCAGGGTGTAGGCGGCGTCGTAGTTGCGGGCCTCCACGTGACGGGAGATCTGCGAGAGCTGGATGGCGTCCACCGGCAGGTCCAGCGGCATGGAGGTGAGGCCCACGTGGGACCGCCAGCGGGCGGCTTCCAACACGTTCCAGTCCACCGGCCCATCCAGCGGCGGTTTGTCCTGGCCCGCGCGCCGCGCCAGCAGCCAGGCGCTGGAGACCGCGAACCGGCTCCGCGACCCCAGCGCGCGGGCGAAGGAGAACTCCACCAGGTTGCGGTCGTCGGTGTTGAGGCCATCCGCCCCCTCGGCCACCGAGCGCGTGAAGGCGGTGTCGCCCACGAAGCGAGAGAGCACGCCCTCCGCCCCGGCCACGCCCCAGGTCTTCGCCAGCGCTTCGCGGTAGGGGGAGGCGAGGGCGGCGTCGTGGAGGCGCCCGGCGCCGTACGTCCCCTTCTCGGCGCGGGCCACCACCAGCATGTCCTGGCCGTTGGTGTGCCAGAGCTCCACCTGCGGGAACACGTCCAGCAGCGTGGCCACCAGCGTCTGGACGGTGCGCGGGTCCACCTCGTACGCCTGCACCCACTGCACCAGGAGCCCGTTGGGCCCCAGCCGCTCCTTCACCGCCACGTAGAACTCGCGGGTGAAGAGGCTGGCGATGCCGGCGCGGTAGGGGTTGGAGGGCTCGGAGAAGACGAGGTCGTACTTCGCCCGGCTGGTGAGCAGCACCTCGCGGGCGTCCTCGTACAGGACGTGGACCTTGGGGTTCTCCAGCACGTTCTGGTTCACCGGCGCGCACCGGCGCGCCACCTCCACGATGGCGGGTTCGATCTCCGCCACGTCCACCCGCTCGATGGAGGGGACGGCCCCCAGCCACCCGGCGGTGCTCCCCGTCCCCAGGCCGATGACGAGCGCGGACTTCGGGTCGGGGTGCAGCATCGCGCCCAGGAGGCCGCTCATCACCTGCGTCGAGGCGTCCGTCAGCGCCCCGCCGTCGCTCTTGCCGTTCACCAGGAAGGAGGTCCCTTCGCCCTCCTTGATCGCCACCGAGCTCTCGCGCCCGTCGCGCTCCCAGACGACGCCCCGCTGGTACATGCCCACCCAGTTCCGCGCCCCGTTCGGATCCGCCGCCGGCACCGCGCGCCCCGCGCCCACGCCCGAGTGCCGCCACGCCGAGGAGGGCCCCTGCGCGAACGCCATCACCACGGCCAGCGCTACCGCCGCCGCGGGCGCCAGGGCGGGCGCCCAGCGCTTCGAGCGCAGCCCCTGCCAGACGGCCGCTGCCAGCGCCAGGGCCGCCAGCAGCAGCGCGGAGGCGCGCCAGGTGGCCACCGCGCCCGCCAGCGGGAGCAGGAGGAACCCGCCCAGGATGGACCCGGCGATGGAGCCGGCCGTGTTCCAGGCGTAGGCGAGGCCGAGGTCCCGGCCCACGCTCGCGCGCCCGCGCCCCAGCAACCCGACCAGCAGCGGGAACTGCACGCCGGCGACGAAGGCCGGCCCCAGCGCCACTGCCGCGGTCACCGCCATCCAGCCCCACGCCAGGCCGGCGAACCCGAACATCTGCAGGGAGCGCAGGCCCATGCTCGCGAGCGCCAGCCGGTCGCCGATCACCAGGGGCACCGCGAGCAGCGCCGCCTCCAGCGCGCAGGTGAGCGCGAAGCCGCCCACCGTGGCCGGCCGCGAACGCCCCATCACCGCGTAGGCCGCCCCGCCCGCGCCGACGCCCAGCAGCGCCACGGCCAGGATGATGCCAAAGCTGTAGGTGGACCCGCCCAGCAGCGGCGCCAGCATCCGGTACCACACCAATTCCATGGTGAAGAAGGCGAAGCCCACCACCGCGGCGGCGGCGAACACCAGGCGCGGGGGAGCCCCGGCCGCGGCGGGCTCCGGCACCGCATCCTTCGCCTTCCCGGACTTGTCCTTCGCCTTCTCCTTGCCCTTCTTCTCCGCCGGGGCGTTGAAGCGGCCCATCCGGCGGGCGACCAGGCCCACGCTGGCGCTCGCCAGCGCCGCCACGAGCAGGGTGGCGCGGTGGCCCAGCGTCTCCAGCAGCCAGAAGGTGGACAGCCCGGTGCCGGCCACCGCGCCCAGGGTGTTCACGCCGTAGAGCAGCCCGGCCCCTGCGCGGCGGGCGTCCTCGTCCACCTCCACCGCACGCACCGCGGCCGGGAGCGTGCCGCCCAGCAACAGCGTGGGCGCGGCGAGGATGAGGGCCGCCAGCACCAGGCGGACGATGGTGGCCAGCACCACGCCCAGCCCGCCCAGGCCGCCGGCCAGCACGTAACCGCCTCGCGCCAGCCAGAGGAGGAGCGGGGTGGCGGCGGCGGAGGCGGCCACCAGCAACTCGAGATTGCCGTAGAGCCTCAGGGGCGAGTGGTGCTCGTCCGCGCGGCGGCCGAAGAGCGCCGCGCCCAGGCCCAGGCCGCCGATGAAGATGGCGGTCACCGCGGCGGAGGCGAAGGTGGAGCTGCCGAAGATGAGGCGCAGCTCGCGGAGCCAGACGGTCTCGTAGATGAGGCCGCAGGCGCCCGACAGGAGCAGGAGCGGCGCGACGCGCCGGAGGGAAACCATGGCCGCTTTGAGCACGGACCCGCC
>DATBSS010000568.1:0-4724 GCA_036559665.1 Myxococcaceae bacterium | reverse complement strand
CCTCCTTGTCCTCCTTGGTCTCCGCGGTGTGGCGCGCCACCTCCAGGTACGCCTTGGCCTTGGACTCCGGGTCCTCGGTCTTCTCCGCCTCCTGGACCAGCGCCTGCTCGTAGGCGCTCCAGTCCTTGGCGGACTCGTAGATGCCCTTGAGGGCGCGGATGGAGGGGAGGTAGCCGGGGTCGATGTGGAGCGCCAGGTCGTAGTTGCGCTTGGCGGACTCCGTGTCGAGGAGCATCTCCTCGTTGATCTTCCCCATCCGGTGGTACAGCTCCACCGCCTCGGTCGCCCCGCCGTAGGCCTCCGCCTCGCGGGTCAGCATCTCCAGCGCGAAGGGCCAGTTGCCGCTGCGCTCGTAGAGGAGCCCCAGGGCGTGCATCGCCAGGCGGTTGTTGGGCTCCACCTCCAGGGCGCGGGTGTAGCTCTGGGCGGCGCGGTCCACCTGCCGCAGCTGCTGGTAGAAGATGTCGCCCGCCTCCACCAGGATCTGCGCCTGCTCGGAGGTGCTCTCGCAGACCTGGAGGTGCCGGTCGAAGACGGCCACCAGGTCCTCCCAGCGCTCCTGCGCGCGGCGCAGCCGCTCCAACATGGAGATCGCCTGGAGGTTGCCGGCGTCGATGTCCAGGATGCTCTGGATGCACGTGTCCGCGTGCTCCAGGTTCTGGTACTTGTCCTCCCAGATCGACGCGCTCTTGAAGAAGATCTTGACCCGCTCGCGGATGTCGCCGGTCAGCTCGAGCTGGGCGTTGTAGGTCTGGAGCAGGTCCCCCGGCCGGTCCAGCTTGGTGTACAGCCGCTCCAGGGAGCTCAGCGCGTCCCGCTGCGTCGGGTCGAATTCCAGGGCCTGGGCGTAGGCGGCGATGGCGGCCTCGTCGTCGCCCATCTCGCGCTCGTACAGGTCGGCCACCTGGCACTGGAGGCGGCCGCGCTGCTCGGGGGTGGAGGCGAGATCGCGCGCGCGCAGCAGGGTGTTGGCCACGTCCGGCCAGCGCTGCTGCCGCCGGTACAGCTCGGTGAGGACGTGCAGCGTCTCCTCGTCCGGCTCCAGCTCCAGCGCGCGCAGCAGCGCGGCGGCGGCCTCCTCGGGGTTCTGCTGGCGCTCGTCGTAGACGCGGGCGATCTCGCGGAGGATGGCCTTGCGGTCCTCGATGGAGCCGGCGGTCTCCAGCTTCTGCTCCAGCGCGACCACGTACTCCTTGTCCGCGCCGCGCCGGGAGAACATCTGGGCCAGCCGGTCCAGCGCCACCTGGTTGGTGGGGTCGAAGTCCAGGATCTTCCGCAGCGAGGACTCCGCCTCGGACGCGTCGTCCAGCTTCTCGTCCTGGATCTGCGCCAGCTTGAGGTAGATGCGCTCCGCCAGCGGGCCGCGGGGCAATTCGTCCGCCAGCTCCTCGTACACGGCGGCGATCTCGTCGTGCGAGCCGCTCTCCTCCGCCAGCCGCTCCACCTCCTCGCGGATGCCGTCGTCCGCCGGGTTGAGCTGGAGCGCGCGGCAGGCGGACATGAAAGCCAGGTCGTTCTGGCCCAGCCGCTGCTCCTGCACCCTGGCCAGGTCCTTGAGGGCCTCCACCTTCTCCTCGTCGGTGACGAGGTTGGGCAGGTAGCGGTCCACCGCCTGCGCGTAGGCGCGCCAGTCGTTGTGCCTGGAGTGCAGGTCGATGGCCTGCTCGTAGGCGGACCGGTTGGCCGGGTCGATCTCCAGGACCTTCTCCAGCGCCGGGCCGGCGTTCTCCGGCTTGTTGGCGGCGTTGCGCCACAGGTCCGCCACCGCGAACAGCGTGGCCACCGCCTGGTCCCGCTCCTCCAGCCTGGCGTGCAGCTCCGCCTTCAGCTCCAGGGCGCGGGCTGCGTCCGCCCAGGCGCGCAGCCCGGAGAAGATCTGCTGCACCCGGTCCATCTCCGCGACCTGGTGCGGCTCCACCTCCAGCGCGCGGCGGGCGGCGTCCAGCGCCTCCTCGCGCCGGTTCATCTCCGACAGCACCTCGGCCAGCCGCAGGCGGACCGCCTTCACCCCCTCCGCCTGTTCCTGCAGCGGCAGCAGCCGGCGCAAGACCACCACCAGCTCGTCCTTGCGCCCGAGCTGGTCGTAGATCTCCCGCATCGACTCCAGCGCGGACTTGTGGCGGGCGTCGCGGTCCAGCGCCGCCTTGAAGTACGGGATGGCCTCCTCCGCCCTCCCCGCCATCCGGAACAGCACCCGCCCCACCTTCTCGTTCAGCCGCACCAGCTCGCGCGGGTCCAGCACCGAGGCCAGCTTCTTCTTCAGCAGCTCGAACAGCTCCTCGTGCTTGCCCGCCTTCTCCAGCAGGCCCTCCAGCGAGGTGAAGGCCTGCTCGTTCTTCGGGTTCTTGCCCAGCAGCTCCTGGTAGATCTCGATCGAGTGGTCGATGTCGGAGAGGCCCTCCGCCGACACCTGCGCCATCCGCGACAGGATGCGGTCGCGCTCCGGCCCCTGCACCGTGTCCCGCTGGAGCTTGAGCACCCCGAACAGCTTGTCCACCTGGCCCTGCGACTCGTAGATCTGCTCCAAGAGCCGCGCCGAGGCGAGGTGCGCCTTGTCGACCTGGAGGATCCGCTCGTACGCCGCGGCGGCCGCCTCCTGGTTCGCCAGCCGGTCCTGGTGCAGCTGCCCCAGCCGGAACAGCAGCTTCACCTTGTCCCCCGGCTGCTCGGCGGCGGACACCTCCAGCTCCAGCACCTGGGACAGCTCCTGCCACCCCTCCAGCTGCGCGTAGAGGCGGTCCAGCGCCGGGAGCGCCTTGAGGCCGAGCTCCGGGTCGAAGGTGCGGGCGCGCTCGTAGACGCCCACCGCGCGCTCCGCCTCCTTGAGCCGGTGCTCGTAGAGGGTGCCCAGCTTGAGGCACACCAGCGCTGCGTCCTTCGCCTCGGCGATGCGCGGCAGCTCCTCCTCGTAGGCGGAGGCCAGCTCGTCGTGGGTGCCGGCGGAGTCCGCCACCTTCTCCAGCTCGGCGCGCAGCTCGGCGTCGTTGGGGTCGTCCTTGAAGCCGCGGAAGAGGGCCAAAAAGGCCATCTCCGGCTCCTGATGGGTCATCCGGAGGCCGGCCAGCTCGCGCAACAGCGGCTTGCGCTCGTACGGGTCGGCGCACAGCGCCACCCGCGCCTCCAGCGCGGTGGCCAGCTTCTGGCCGTCGCCGCCCTGGCGGTAGGCGTGCAGCAGCACGTCCAGCGCCGGCGCGTTGCCTGGCTCGCGCTGGAAGATCGCCTCCAGCCGGGCCAGCGCGCCCGGGTGCCGGGGCTCGGCGCCCAGGATCTCGGTGTACATCTGGAGCGCACCCAACTTGTCCATCAGCTTCACCTCGCGCACCTGGGCCAGCCGGAACTTGAGGTCCTGGATCTCCTGGTGGCTCTGCGGGTCCGGGTGGCCCTGCTGCTCCAGCCGGGCCACGGTGAGCGCGGTCCGCCGGGAGATGACGTCCGCCAGCTCCGGCCAGCGCTCCAGCTCCGCGGAGAGCTGCTCCATCCGCTCCAGCACCGGGATGGAGTCTGCCTTCTGCTCCAGCACCAGCCGGAAGGTGGCCAGCGCCCCGTGCGCGTCCTTGAGCGCCCCGTACTGCAGGTCGCCGATCTCGAACATCAGCTGCGCGCGCTCCTCCGGGTCCTCGGTGAGGCTGAGCTTGCGGCGCAGCACCTCCGCCAGCTCCGGCCCGTTGCCCACCTTGGCCAGAAGCTCGGAGAGCCGCTCCAGCGCCTCCGGGTCGGAGGGGTTCAGCTCCAGCACCCGCTTCCAGGACTCGATCGCCGAGTCCTCGTCCCCGGACTCGGTGCGCAGCAGCGCCAGCGCGCGGCGGAGCTGCAGCCGCGCCCGCTCGTCGGTGGCGCGTTCGGAGACCTCCTCCAGCAGCGCGCCCAGCTCGTCGGTGGCCTCCGCCGGCCCCGCCAGGTCCAGGCACATCCGGAGCGACGCCTCGTCGTCCGGCAGCTCCTGGAGCGCCTTGGTGGCGGCGACGAACGCCATCGCCGGGTTGGACATCTGCTCCGAGTAGAGGCCGGCGATCCGCCGCTGGAGGTCCGCGCGCTGGGCGGCGCTGGAGGCGGCGGAGAAGCGCGACTCCAGCATCTGCACCGTCTTCAAGTAGTCGCCGCCGCCCGCGAAGATCGGCTCCAGGATGGAGGCCGCCTCGCCGCGGAGCGGGGAGTCCGACTTCGCCATCTCCTCCAGCGCGCCCACCGCGCCCGGGTGCGTGGGCCGCTTCTGGAGCACGGCCTGGTAGAGGTCCAGCGCGCCGCGCGGGTCACCCAGGCGGGAGAGCTTGAGCCGGCCCAGGCGGACCATCAGGTCGCAGGACTCCTCCAGGGCCCCCTTCGCGTCGCAGAGCTGGATCTCCTTCTGGAGCAGTGCCGCCAGCTCCGGCCAGCGCTCGGTGTCCGCCAGCACCTGGGAGAGGAACTTGATGGCGTTCAGGTCGTCCGGCTTCCGGGCGATGATCGCCTGGTAGCACTGGGCGGCCAGCGTCTTGTCGGAGAGCGTCTCGTCCGCCAGCCGCGCCAGCTCGAACAGGATCTGCACCTGGGAGGCGGGGTTCTTCTCCAGGCCCACCTGGCGCTTCATGATCTGCGCCAGCTCCTTGAACGCCCGGGTCTTGCGGTAGATGGCCGCCAGGTTCTCCAGCGCGCGCAGGTCCGCCAGGTCCTTGCGCGCCACCTCTGTCCACGCCCGCGCCGCCAGGTCCAGGCGGTTCAGCCGCTCGCCGTAGATGGCCGCCGTC
>DATBSS010000567.1:0-4771 GCA_036559665.1 Myxococcaceae bacterium | reverse complement strand
TGCGGCTCCTGGTCCGCCTCCCAGAGCGCCTTCTCCCGCTTCTGGAGCGCGTTCAGCTCGCGCACCAGGGCCTGGATGCCCTTGTGCTCGGGATTCTCCAGCAGGTGCCAGTCCAGGCTCCGGTCGTGGTTCCACTCGGCTTCCTGGGCCAGCTCGCCGCCCATGAACAGCAGCTGCTTCCCCGGGTGCGACCACATCCACCCGAACATCGCCCTGAGGTTGGCCAGCTTGCGCCAGCGGTCGCCGGGCATCTTCCCCAGCAGCGACCCCTTCATGTGCACGACCTCGTCGTGCGAGAGGGGGAGCACGAACTTCTCCGAGTACGCGTACCACATGCCGAAGGTGAGCTTGTGGTGGTGGTGCTGGCGGAAGAACGGGTCCATCTGGAAGTACGCCAGCGCGTCGTGCATCCACCCCATGTTCCACTTGAGGTGGAAGCCCAGGCCGCCGTCCTTCACCGGCGCGGACACCCTGGGCCAGGCGGTGGACTCCTCGGCGACCATCGCCACGCCCGGGTGCGCCGTGCTCACCGCGTCGTTGAGCTCGCGCAGGAACGCGATCGCCTCCTCGTTCTCGCGGCCGCCCCGCTCGTTGGGCACCCACTCGCCCGGCTTGCGCGAGTAGTCGCGGTACAGCATGGACGCCACCGCGTCCACGCGCAGCCCGTCCACGTGGTACTGGTCGATCCAGAAGAGCGCGTTGGCGATCAGGAAGTTCTTCACCTCCGGCCGCCCGTAGTTGAAGACGTAGGTGCCCCAGTCCGGGTGGGCGCCCTGCCGCGGGTCGAGGTGCTCGTAGAGCGCGGAGCCGTCGAACCGCCCCAGCGCGTGCGCGTCGCGCGGGAAGTGGGCGGGCACCCAGTCCACCAGCACGCCGATCCCGCGCTGGTGCAGGTGGTCGATCATCGCGCGCAGGTCGTCCGGGTGCCCGTAGCGCGCGGTGGGCGCGTAGTAGCCGGAGACCTGGTAGCCCCAGGAGCCGCCGAAGGGGTACTCCGCCAGCGGGAGCAGCTCCACGTGGGTGAAGCCCATCTCCTCCACGTAGCGCGCCAGCTGGTCGCCCAGCTCGCGGTAGGTGAGCGGGCGCCCGCCGTCCTCCACCATCCGGCGCCAGGAGCCGGCGTGCACCTCGTAGATGGACATCCGCGCCGCCGCCGGGTCCGCCTTCGCGCGCGCCTCCAGCCAGGCGGCGTCACCCCAGCGGTAGCGGGTGAGGTCGTGCACTACGGAGGCGGTGGCCGGCGGCATCTCGGCCCGGAACGCCAGCGGGTCCGCCTTGAGGAACCCCGTCCCGCCCAGCCTCGAGCGGATCTCGAACTTGTAGCGGGCGCCCTCGCCGACCTCGGGGACGAAGAGCTCCCAGACGCCGCCCGGGCTCATCCTCCGCATCAGCCCCAGCCGGCCGTCCCAGGAGTTGAAGTCGCCCACCACCGAGACGCTCCGGGCCTCCGGCGCCCACACCGCGAAGGACACGCCGCCGGTGCCGGTGTGGTGCACGGGGTGCGCCCCCAGCCGATCCCACAGCCGCGCGTGCCTGCCCTCGCCGATGAAGTGCAGGTCCTGGTCGCCCAGCGTGGGCCAGAAGCCGTACGGGTCGCGCACGGTGAAGGTGCGGTTGCCGGGGTAGGCCACCTCCAGCAGGTACTGGAACGGCTGGGTGCGCCCGTTCACCCGCGCCTCGAAGACGCCGCCCACCCGGTGCTCCATGGGCACCCGCCCGCCGAAGTCGGGCAGCAGGGTCACGGAGACGGCGTCCGGGCGGAAGGCGCGGGCGGCCATCCCGTCCCCGTCGCGGTGGAGGCCCAATACCTGATGCGGGTCCGGGTGGCGGAGGGCGACGACTTCGCGAAGGGCCGCGTCGACCTGGTCGCGCGGGAGGGGTTCATGCACCGCTGGGTTCTCCTGGGTTCAACAGGGCCGAGACCGGGATGGGGGCCCAGTCCGGGCGATTGTTGACCTCGTAGCGGATTTCGTAGAGCACTTTTTCCAGCTCCAGCGCGTGGAGCAAGCCCAGCAGGTCGGCGTCGTTGGAAGGCAACAGTCCGGAGTCCTGGACCTGGGACAGGTAGCCGTCCAGGAACGCCGCGCGGGAGCGCTCCAGCCGGTCCGTCCGCGGCGCGCCTTCATGCTCCGCCATCGCCGTCGCGTAGGCCAGGGAGCGCAGCATCCCCGCCACGTCGCGCAGGGGCGAGTGCTTCTCCCGGCGCTGGGCCAGCCCGCGCGCCGGTTCCCCCTCGAAGTCGAACAGCAGCCAGCCGGCGTCGCGCCGGAGCACCTGGCCCAGGTGGAGGTCGCCGTGGATCCGGATCTTCATCCCGGAGGGCGAAAGGCGCGCCATCCGCATCGCGCGGGCCACCACCTCCGAGCGGTGATCGAACAGGTCGGGGAAGAGGCGGGACGCCTCCGCCAGCGTGACGCCGATCTCGCCCACCAGCCCCGCGCTCCAGCGCTGCAGGTCCTCCTGCTGGATGGGCTCCGGCGCGAAGGCCGGGTCGTCGGGATCGCCGGCCAGCGCCAGGTGGAGCTCCCCCACGACGCGGCCCAGGTCGCGCAGCTCCGAGATCAGGTCCTCCGGGAACGGCCCGGCGCCCGCCGCCTGGTACCGCTCCAGCAGGTAGCGCCAGCCGTCCTTCGTGCCCGCGACGAACTCGTGCGCGGTGGCGATGGTGCTCCGGGCCTGGCCCTCCAGGGTCAGCGCGCCCAGCAGCGCGGGCATGGCGCGGAACCCGGTGCGGGTGGCGAGGAAGAGCCCCAACTCGTGCTCCGGGCTCAGCCCCGGCTCCAGCCGGCGGATCACCTTGAGGATGACCTGTTCGCCCAGGATGAAGGAGCTGTTGCTCTGCTCCACGCCCGGGCGCCGGACGGTCAAGCCCTCCAGGGGGACGGCGGCCAGGGCGGCCTCGGCGCCTGGGACGCGCTCGCCGCGGAGCCGGCTGCCGCCGGTGATCACCGTGTCCCCCTCGCGGAGGACGCGGAAGAGGGACTGCACCGCCTCGTCGTCGTCGAAGGCCGGCGACAGGTCGCCGCCGTCGGTCAGCAATTCCACCAGGTAGTGCTCCGCCGGCACGCCGACGAAGGACACCTCCACCGCCACCAGCAGCGCCTCGCGCCCGTCCGACGCCGGGAGCCGCACCACGTCCAGCGGGCGCACCGCCTTGATCGGGAACGCCTTCCGCCCGAACCAGCGCGCCCGGGCCAACAGCTCCGGGAGCCGTTCCAGGCCCAGCTCGCCCGTGTTCGTTTCGATCATTGGAGACCTCCCTGCGAGTGGACCGGCCGCTCCAGCCGGAACCAGAGGAACCCGTACGGCGCCAGCGTGATCTGGTACGGCCGTTCGGTGATGGGGGGGAACGGCGTCTCGCCGATCAGCTCCACCGGCGTGCCGCCGCTCCAGTCGGACAGGTCCAGCTCCGCCGGCTGCGCGTGGCGCGCCAGGTTGCAGGCGACCAGCACCGTGTGGTGCGCGTCGTACCGCATGAAGCACAGGACCTTCCGGTTGGAGGGATTGAGGAAGCGGAGCTTCCCGGTGCCGAATACCGGATTGCGCTGGCGGACCCCGAGCAGGCGCCGCAGCCAGGAGAGGAAGGAGGACCGCGTCCGCTCCTGCGCCTCCACGTTGACCGCCTGGTAGCCGTAGACCGGGTCGGCGATCAGCGGCGCGTACAGCCGGGCGGTGTCCGCGCGGGAGAAGCCGGCGTTGCGGTCGGAGGTCCACTGCATGGGCGTGCGCACGCCGTTGCGGTCGCCCAGGTAGATGTTGTCCCCCATGCCGATCTCGTCGCCGTAGTAGAGGACCGGCGTCCCGGGCAGCGCGAACAGGAGCGAGTGGAGCAGCTCCAGCCGCCGCCGCCCGTTCTCCATCAGCGGCGCCAGCCGCCGCCTGATCCCCACGTTGATCTTCATCCGCGGGTCGGCGGCGTACTCCCGGTACATGTAGTCGCGGTCCTCGTCGGTCACCATCTCCAGCGTCAGCTCGTCGTGGTTGCGCAGGAAGATCGCCCACTGGCAGCGCTCGGGGATCTCCGGCGTCTGCTGGAGGATCTCCACGATCGGCGTGCGCTCCTCGCGGCGGATGGCCATGAAGATGCGGGGCATCACCGGGAAGTGGAAGCCCATGTGGAACTCGTCGCCTTCGCCGAAGTACATGCGCACGTCGGCCGGCCACTGGTTGGCCTCCGCCAGGAGCACGCGGCCCTGGTATTCAGCGTCGATGCGCGCCCGCAGCTCCTTCACGTAGGCGTGCGTCTCCGGGAGGTTCTCGCAGTTGGTCCCGTCGCGCTCGAAGAGGTAGGGGACGGCGTCCACCCGGAACGCGTCCACGCCGCGCTCCAGCCAGAACCGCATCACCCCCAGCATCGACTCCTGCACCTCGGGGTTGTCGTAGTTGAGGTCCGGCTGGTGGGAGAAGAAGCGGTGCCAGAAGTACTGCTTGGCCACCGGGTCCCAGGTCCAGTTGGAGCGCTCGGTGTCGGTGAAGATGATGCGCGCGCCCTGGTAGCGCTGGTCGGTGTCGCTCCACACGTAGTAGTCGTGCTTCGGCGAGCGCCGGTCCTGGCGCGCCTCCTGGAACCAGGGGTGCTGGTCGGAGGTGTGGTTGACCACCAGCTCGGTGAGGATTCGCATGTTGCGGCGGTGCGCCTCGTCCACCAGGCGCTGGAAGTCCTCCAGCGTGCCGTAGTCCTGGTGGATGCCGTAGTAGTCGGCGATGTCGTAGCCGTCGTCGCGCAGCGGGCTCGGGTACATCGGCAGGACCCAGAGGCAGTTCACCCCCA
>DATBSS010000566.1:0-35115 GCA_036559665.1 Myxococcaceae bacterium | reverse complement strand
AGCCCGAGCGCATTGGCCAGTACAGCACCAGCTCCGGGCTCCGGATCGTTCCGAGGCGCTCCAGAATGCCAACGTCCGCCGCGAGCTGAAGCTGGCGTCCTGACCGACCCACGAAATCGCTCAGGCTCTACGAAAGCGGGGCAACTCCACTCCCGCCGTCTCATCCCCGCCTATGCGAGGCGGCTCAGGCCGTCGCCATCGCCGGCTGCATCGACTTGAGCACCAGCTTGTCGTCCTTCACCTCGAACAACGCGTCGCCGCCGTCCTTGAGGTCCCCGAAGAGGATGGCCTCCGCCAGGGGGCGCTTGATGGCCTGGTCCACCAGGCGGGCCATGGGGCGGGCGCCGAAGAGCGGGTCGTAGCCGTGCTCGGCGAGCCAGCCGCGCGCCTCCGGGGTGAGCTTCACCTTCACCTTCTTCTCGTCGAGCTGCTTCTGGAGGAGGCCGATCTCCTTGTCCACGACCTTGAGGATGACCTCCGGCGTCAGCCCGGAGAACAGCACCCACGCGTCCAGCCGGTTGCGGAACTCCGGCGTGAAGGTCCGCTCGATGGAGCGCTTCGCCTTCGACGTGTCCACCATGTCCCCGCTCTGCCCGAACCCCAGCGACTTGGCGCTCATCTCCCGCGCGCCGGCGTTGGTGGTGAGGATGAGGATGACGTTCCGGAAGTCCGCCTTCCGCCCGTTGTTGTCCGTCAGGGTGGCGTGGTCCATGACCTGCAGCAGGATGTTGAACAGGTCCGGGTGCGCCTTCTCGATCTCGTCCAGCACCACCACCGAGTACGGGAACTTCCGCACCGCGTCCGTGAGCAGCCCGCCCTGGTCGAACCCCACGTAGCCGGGGGGGGCGCCGATCAGCCGGGAGACGGTGTGCTTCTCGGAGTACTCGCTCATGTCGAAGCGGAGGAACTCCACCCCCAGCACCTTGGCCAGCTGCTTGGCCAGCTCCGTCTTCCCCACGCCCGTGGGCCCCGAGAACAGGAACGACCCGATGGGCTTCTCCGGGCTCCGCAGCCCGGACCGCGACAGCTTGATGGCCGCCGCCATCTCCCCGATCGCCGATTCCTGGCCGAAGATCACCGCCTTCAGCTCGGCCTCCACGTTCTTCAGCTGCTTCGTCTCCGAGGCGGACACCGACTTCTTCGGGATCTTCGCCATCTTGGCGACGATCTCCTCGATGTCGTTCACCGTCACCGGCGCCGGCGGCGGGGACACCGCCGTGATCACCTCGTTGATGGCCACGGCCGCCTGGCCGATCTTGTCCTTCTCCGGGACCGCCGGGGCCGGGGCCGGCGCCTCCACCTTCGGCTGCCGCAGCCGCACCGCCGCGCCCGCCTCGTCGATGACGTCGATCGCCTTGTCCGGCAGGAACTTCTCGTTCACGTGCTTGGCGGACAGCTCCGCCGCCGCGCGGACCGCCTCCTCCGCGTACTTCACCCGGTGGTGCTCTTCGTACCGGGTCTGCAGCCCCTTGAGGATGAGGACCGTCTCCTCCACCGTGGGCTCGCCCACCTCGATCTTCTGGAACCGCCGCGACAGCGCCCGGTCCCGTTCGAAGGAGCCCTTGAACTCCTGGTAGGTGGTGGAGCCGATGCACCGCATCCGCCCCGAGGCCAGCGCCGGCTTGAGGATGTTGGACGCGTCCATCGACCCGCCGGTGGTGGCGCCCGCCCCCACGATGGTGTGGATCTCGTCGATGAACAGGATGGCGTTGGGGTGCTTCTGCAGCGACTTGAGCACCCCCTTCAGCCGCTCCTCGAACTGGCCGCGGAACTTGGTCCCCGCCAGCAGCGCGCCCATGTCCAGCGAGTAGATGACCGCGCCCTTGATGGCGTCAGGCACCTGGCTGTCGTGGATGCGCAGCGCCAGCCCCTCGGCGATGGCGGTCTTCCCCACGCCCGTCTCGCCCACGTAGAGCGGGTTGTTCTTCCGCCGCCGGCACAGGATCTGGATGGTCCGCTCCAGCTCCATCTGCCGGCCGATCAACGGGTCGATCCGCCCCTCCGCCGCCTCGGTGGAGAGGTTGGTGGTGTACGCCTCCAGCGGGTCCTTCCGCGGCCCGGCGTCGTCCTCCTCGCCGGGAGGCGCAATGGCCTCCTCCCCCTCCTCGCCGCCCTCGGGGCCGCCGCCGCCCTCGTCCTTGGTGATGCCGTGGGAGATGAAGTTGAGGACGTCGATCCGCTCCACGCCCTCCTGCCGCAGGAAGAACACCGCCTGGGCGTCCGGCTCCCGGAACATGGAGACCAGCACGTCCCCGCCGTCGATGGTCTTCTGCTCGGCGGACAGGGCGTGGATGGTGGCGCGCTGGAGCACCCGCTCCACCGCGATGGTGGGCTGGGGCTCCGCCTCCTCCCCTTCGGCCACCTGCTCCACCGTCTCCGCCAGGTACTCCTCCAGGTTCTTCTGGAGCTTGGGGATGTTCACGTGGCACGCCTTGAGGACCTCGCGCGTGCGCGCGTCCCGCGTGAGCGCCAACAGCAGGTGCTCCAGCGTCAGGTACTCGTGGCGCAGGCGCTTGGCCTCCTGCGTCGCGTGCAGAAAGCTCTCCCGAAGCTCCTTCGCAATCAGCGGCGATGCCAACTCAGTCGTCCTCCGGCTCCATCGACAGGCGCAAGGGGAACTCGTTCTCCCTGGCCAACTTCTCCGTCAGGCGGATCTTCGTCTCCGCCACTTCATAAGGATAAACCCCGGCCACGCCGATGCCGTTGTAATGGACGTGGAGCATGATCTGCACGGCATCCGTCTCGGATTTGTGGAAGACCTCTTTCAGGACCGCCACCACGAAGTCGCGGGTGGTGTAGTTGTCGTTGTGCAGCAACACCCGGTACATCGGGGGCCGCTTCAGCTTTTCCTTCGGCCGGGTCTGGGTCTCGGTGACCGTCCCCGTGCCGCCCTCGTCTTGTCCTGGTCCGCGCTTCTCAGGCATCCGTCGACCCGCTGTCCTTGAACCCGCGCTTGAAGCCCGTCTCCCGCCACCACTGTGGCAGCCCCTGCCGGATGGCCGCCCGCTCGCCCTCCAGGAAGCGCCTCACCGGGCTATCCAACCCTGGATGCGCGACCCAGTGTGCGCTGTAGGTGAGCGTCGGTTCAATCTTCGCACCAGCTTGTGGTCACCTCCGGCGCCTGGCTCGAACCGCTCCCGCCCAGGCGCGATGCACTCCTGCACCGGATGGTAGAGGCAGGCCTGGAAGTGGAGGAAGGGGGGCAGGGGCGCGGACACGGCGGCCCAAGCCTATAGCGGCCGGCCATCCGCGCTGCCACGCCAGGCGAGCGAGGGGAAGGGGGTTCGGCGCCGGATCGCCCGTTTTTGATGGACGGTTCATGATGACCGCACTTGACCTCTGCCGCGGGCGCCTAGAATGGGCCCCGGATGGTCCCCCCGGACGAAGACCCGGAAGAGGAAAGCCAGAAGACGCGGGTGACGCGCGTGGACGCCATGGTGGCGCCCGCGGCGTCCACCGCTCGCGCCGCGTACCTGATCGTCGTGGCCGGCAAGACCTCGGTGGGGAAGATGTTCCCCATCACCGGGGAGCTGGTGATCGGCCGGGCCGGGAGCGCGGACATCGTCCTGGACGACGACGGCGTGTCGCGCCGCCACGCGCGCGTCCGCATGCAGCCCACCGGGAACGTGGAGCTGGAGGACCTCAACTCCACCAACGGCACCTACTACATGGGCGAACGCATCACGACCCAGGTGCTCAAGGACGGCGACAAGGTGCAGATCGGCAGCACCGCCGTCCTCAAGTTCTCCTACCAGGACCAGCTGGAGGAGGCGCTGCAGAAGAACCTCTACGAATCCGCCACCCGCGACGGCCTCACCCGCCTCTACAACAAGAAGTACTTCCAGGAGGCGCTGGAGAAGGAGTTCGCGTACGCGGCGCGCCACCGGGTGCCGCTGGCGGTGGTGATGCTGGACGTGGACCACTTCAAGCAGGTCAACGACACCCACGGGCACCCGGCCGGGGACTACGTGCTCCAGAAGCTGGCGCAGGTGGTGCTGGGGGTGGTCCGGACCGAGGACATCGTGGCGCGCTACGGCGGCGAGGAGCTGGCGCTCATCCTCCGCCAGTCGACCGAGGACGCCGCCAACCGGTGCGCGGAGCGGATCCGGTCGGAGGTGGCGAAGACGGACTTCAGCCACAACGGCATGCGGATGGCGGTGACGGTGAGCGTGGGCGTGTCCACTACGCTGGACAAGGCGGCCAACTCGGCCAGCGACCTGGTCTCCATCGCGGACGGCTATCTCTACCGGGCCAAGCGCAGCGGCCGGAACCGGGTGGAGTCGAGGAAGGCGGCGGCAGGCTGATGGCGGACAACGTCGCGCTCCAGAGCTTCATCCAGGGCATCCCCCTGTTCGAGCTGGTCCAGCCCGGGCAGCTCATGGACATCCTCCGCCTGCTCCGCCCGGTGCAGTTCGAGCCGGGCCAGGTGCTCTTCCGCGAGGGCGACCGCGGCCAGGCGATGTGGGTGCTGGGCACCGGGACCGAGGTCTCCCTCTCCGCCACGCCCCCTCACGGCGGCCGGCCGGTGGTGGTGCACTACGCCAAGCAGGGGGAGACCATCGGCGAGATGGCGCTGGTGGACGAAGGCCCCCGGTCCGCCACCGCGGTGGTGATGCAGGGCGGCCCGGCCCACCAGATCGACGCGGTGGACTTCGCGGTGCTGCGCGACGGGTTCAACCCGGCGGCGTTCAAGGTGCTGCGGAAGATCTGCATGGACCTCTGCGCCAGGCTGCGCGCGACGTCCGACCGCATCATCCCGCCGGGCACCGCGGTGATCACCTCGCCGCCCCTGGAGGCCAAGCCGTTCCCATCGCCCAAGACGGTGGACGACTTCCCGCCGTTCCGGTCGCTGCCCGAGGTGGTGAAGCTGGCGCTGGCGCAGAAGCTGAGGCTGGTGGAGACCGAAGGCGTGGCGCCGGTGTTCGGCGAGGGCTCCCCCGGGGATGCCGCCTACTTCGTGGTGGACGGCGAGGTGACGGTGGGGCGGAACGGCAAGACGCTCGCCACCATGAAGAAGGGCGCCATGTTCGGCATCGTGGCGCTGATCGACTCCGGTGGCCGGTCCGCCAGCTGCGTCACCGCCGGCCCGGCGAAGCTGTTCCGGCTGGACGACAACGAGTTCGACATCCTCTTCCAGACCGGCAACCGCTTCGCCTTCACGATGGTGGAGATGGTGGCCCGGCAGCTGGTGGAGCACCTCCGGAGCGCCAACACGCTCCTCCCGCAGCCCGGGCAGTCGCCGGGCAAGACCACCCGCCGCTCGTCCGGCCTCAGGCCGGCCATCCCGAAGATGGACCCGGTGGGGGCCGCGACGGAGGAGGAAGAGCTGGAGCTGTTGCCCCTGTACCTGGAGCTGTAGGCCCTGGCGCCGCGGGCCTGCCGGCGCACGCCGCCCGTGTTATGGGAGGGGCGGCCATGGTGAACATCCAGCTCGAGTGGACCCCCAACCCGTCGACCCTCAAGTACGTGGTCGACCGGAAGCTGCTGCCCTACGGCGCGCTCAGCCTCACCTCGCGCGAGGAGGCGGAGCTCAAGTCGCCCCTGGGTCTCCAACTCCTGGGCGTCAAGGGCATCACCTCGGTGATGCTGGGGCCGAACTTCGTCACCATCACCAAGGGTGACGAGGGCGAGTGGGACGAGGTGAACGACTCGGTGATGGAGGCGATCCAGGCGTTCGACGTCTCGGGCCAGCCGGCCATCCACGAGGGCGCGCTGGTGCGGCCGTCGCCGGAGGGGGCCACCGAGTCGGAGAAGAAGATCCGCCAGCTGCTGGAGACGGAGATCCGCCCAGCGGTGGCCATGGATGGGGGCGACATCACGCTCTCCCGCTACGAGAACGGCGTGGCGTACATGCACATGCAGGGCTCCTGCGCGGGTTGCCCGTCGTCGCAGCTCACCTTGAAGCAGGGCATCGAGTCCCGGCTCCGGGAGATCGTCCCGGACCTCGTGGAGGTGGTGCCGGTCTGAGCACGAAGCCTTCCGCCCGCCGCCAGGTGAAGGCGGACCAGGTCCGCCGCGAGCTGCTCCCCGACCAGTCCCCGCAGCTCCTGCGCGAGCTGCACCTGCTCACCCGCGAGGGGAACCTCAACGCGGACGCCCTCCGCAAGCTCAAGCAGGTCAACCACCTGGTGGGGCTGCTCCGCCCCGCGCTGGACGAGGCGTTCGCGCGGTACCCGGAGCCGGTGCTGGTGGACGCCGGGAGCGGCAGCGCGTACCTGGGCTTCATCCTCTACGAGCTGTTCCTCAAGCCGGAGGGGCGGGGGACGCTGCTCTCGGTGGAGTCGCGGGAGGACCTCACCGCCCGGGCGCGCGAGCGGGCGCAGCGCCTGGGCTTCGACCGGATGCGGTTCGCCACCGCGGACATCCAGGCCGCGGAGTACCCGGAGCGGATCCACCTCCTCACCGCGCTGCACGCCTGCGACACCGCGACCGACGACGCGCTGGTGGCCGCCGTCCGGCACAAGGCGGACCACGTGGCGGTGGTGCCGTGCTGCCAGGCGGAGGTGGCGCAGCAGCTCAAGGCTTCGGCGGCGAGCGCGCCGGAGTCGATGCGCTTGCTCTACCGGCACCCGTGGCACCGCCGCGAGTTCGGCTCGCACCTCACCAACGTCATCCGCGCCCAGGCGCTGGAGGCGTTCGGCTACCAGGTGACGGTGACCGAGCTGACCGGGTGGGAGCACTCGCTCAAGAACGAGCTGATCCTCGGGCGGAAGGTGCACGACGAGCACCGGGAGGCCAGGGCGGCGCTGGAGAAGCTGCTCTCGGAGACCGGCGTCCGGCCCAAGCTGGTGCGGGAGCTGCTGCCGTAAGACGAGCCGCGCAGGGCCCCCATCCGGTCTTGCGGTATACGGATGGTCACAGTCGGAGCCTCCCAGGGCCGTGAGCGCATATGTTCAGATGACCGCCGCAATTCTGGTGCCGCTGATGGCGCTAGGGGGCGGATGTGCCTCGGTAGGGACGGCAGCAACGCCGAAAAAGAGAGCGGGCTCTTCGAGCATCACGGCGCCCGCTGCGGCGCCAGCCCACATCATTCAGGCTTCGTGGCCGGGCGAGGCAGTACGGATGGTGACGGGCGGCCTGGTGACGCTGGACGCCTTCGAGGGATTGCTCGTGCGCGCCGGGTTGGACGGCCTGGAGCAGCTCCCTCCACGCGACCGGCCGCTGGAGCGGGAGGGCGCGACGCGCTTGCTGGCGTCGCTGCTCGACAAGCCGCTTCCGCTGAGCAGCTTCCCGCAGCGGATGGGAGCGTGCTTCCTGTTGAGGGAAGTGATGGAGCGCGGAACGGCGTCGCGGGACGAGCTCAGCCGCCGGGTCGACCGCCTCCGCCACGTGGTGGTGCTGAGGCCGGACGGGTACCTCGCGTGGGTGCTCAGCGGCCGCACCCAGCAGAGAGCCGGTCCCGGGCAGGTCGAATTCAAGAACGGAGTCTTCAAGGCGAACGGATTCGTGCTGGGGCAGTTCTACAGCGGGCGCACCGGGGCCTACTTCCCGGTCGATGCGCAGATGGAGCCCCTTCCGGGGAGCCCCCTTCTGGGCGAGGTGTACGACGATGGCGACCTGTTCAACAGGTCCATGGACGGCGTGGAGGAGGCGTTCTTCGCCCTGGCGATGGCCATTGGAAAGTTCCTGTCGCGGCCGCTGGATGGCATCGCCGGACTGAGCAAACTGCCCGCCGGGGTGGCCGCCCTCCTCGCCTCTTCGCCCGAGTACCTGGAGCGGTTCAAGCTGATGACCTCCGGGGAGCAGATTCAGGTGGTCTCCAGGCTGACCACCACGCTCCTCACGATGTTCGCGGGGGGCGGCGCCGTCTCCGCCGGTTTGACGCGCGGACTGGGCGGAATGGAGGTCGCCGGCCTCTCCCTCTCCGCTCAGGGCACGCTGGCGCTGGGGCGGGTGGTCGTTCCGGCGGGTGGGATTGCGACGGTGCTCGCCGCGGGGGCGGGCGCTCCCATCGTCCTTCAGCCCACGGCAGCATCAAGCCAATCAGCCGCAGGGGGCGTGTGGAGCCTCAACCCATTCGCCCGGGGAACTGCGGCCGAGCGCGCGCTCGGGCGAAACCTCCCCGGTAACTTCCCGGTCATCGATCGTTTCGCGGACGGCGTAGCGACCAGCATCAAGACCATCGATCTTGGCGCGACGAGCTACCAGAACATCGCGACGCTCACGCGTATAGTCACAGGCTACATCGACGAAGTCGCGGCATTCAGTGGACGCACCTGGGCCGGCGTCACCGTTCGAGGTGCAGACATCACGGGTCGCGCGCTCGAGCTCGCCATCCCCGCGGGCAGTGGTACGGCTGCGCAGCAGGCCGCCCTCCAGGCCGCTGTCCGGTACGGCCAGAGCCTCGGCGTCAACGTCACCATCATCCCGTTCTGAGGGCGGCGAGCATGAGGCGGGCCACGGTCTATCGGCGGAAGAAGCAGTTCCTGGTCCATGCTTCGTCGAGGACAACCGACGGCGCTTGGATTCTCTGGCCACCTTGCCTCGCCGTTCCCGAGGGAAGCCACGGCCAGGAGCTTGGGCAATCGATTCGAGCCGCGCTCGACGCGTCGAGGATGAACGTTCCCCATCCTCAAATCTGGAAGGGTCTGCTGGACCCGCTCCTGGCTTTGGCGGGTGTGAAGGCGTGGAGCACGTTCTCGAAAGACGCCTCATGCGTTGAAGTGGAGGACGATGGTTCCCGCATTACCTTGATCCCGACCAGAAACCTGGGGCCCGACGAGGGATTCCAAGCCGACCATTCGAGACAGATCGTGCCGGAACCGGGTGCGGCCGCACTTGGAGCAGCAGTCCGGGAACTGCTGCCGGAGCCCGCCGCCTCGCCCGGTTAGCCTTTGCGGCCGGTGAGCTGTTCGAGCAGGTCGAACACCTGCTTCACCTGGTCGCCGTTCAGCGCGCCGGTGGCGCGGAAGGCGGCGTGGCCCGAACCGTCCAGCACCACCACCGACGAGGTGCCGGACGGGAGGTGCCACGCTCCGCCGGTGAGCGCGCCCTTCCAGTCGATCAGCACGGGGATACCGACCTTGTGCTGGCGCTCGCGGACGGCGTGCTCGGCCAGGGCGCGCGCCGGGAACCAGTCCAGCTCCGGCAGCGCCGCCACGCCCAGCACCTGCGCCGCGTCCCGCGCCTGCGGGTCGTTCCCGCGGTGCCAGAGCGCGTCCTTGAGCGGGCGGTTCAGCTCGGTGGCGCCGCGGCTCTCGTAGATCAGCACCGTGGGCTTGCCCCAGAAGCTCCGGAGCTGGACCTGCTTCCCCTCCGCGGTCCACACCTGCGCGTCGAGCGGCGGCTCGGCGGCGTCGGTGGGCGCGGAGGTCAGCAGCGCGAACGAGAGTCGGATCCAGGTGAGGGCGAGCATGGGCGCTTGACGGAATGGCGGCGTGCGAACGAGCGGTGATGGTACAACACGGCGATGCGTGGGTGCTGCGTCGCGGTGGTCACGTTCCTGGTCGCCGCCGCCTGCGTCCCGCGCGCCCCGCTTCCCGCTGCGCCGCCGCCGGAGTCACTGGCGCTCGATCGCCCGGCCGATCCCGAACGGCTCCCGCTGATGGGGCCGGCGGAGGTGATCCGCGCGATCGAGTCCTCCTCGGTCACGTACCGCGTGATGCGGCTGGAGCCGCTGGATCCGCAGGCGCTCCGGAAGTACGCGAGCGAGCTGTGGCCCCAGACCTTCGCGGAGGTGCCTTTCCCGGCGATCGCCGTGGGTGCCGGGGGCGACCGCCACCTGGACCGTTACCCGGTGAACGCGGCGGCCGATCGGCTGCTCGCCGAGGCGGAGCCTCATTACCGGCAGCGCCACTTCACCGAGGCGGCGGAGCTCTACCGGCGCGCGCTGGACCTCCGGCCGGACTACTACCCGGCGCTGCTGGACCTGGGGGACCTGGCGCAGCTCCAGGGGCAGCCGGAGGAGGCGCTCCGGCGGTACGAGCGAGCGGTGGCCGTGAACCCGGTGGATCACCGCGGCCACTTCCTCACCGGCAACGCGCTGCTGGAGCTGGGGCGCGCCCCGGAAGCCCTGGGCGCCTACGCCCACGCGCTGGCGCTGCGGCCGCACAACAAGGTCGTGCTGGACGGCATCGAGGCACGGCAGCAGCGGCTGGGCATCCGGCTGGTGCGGGACTTCTTCCTCCCCCGCGGGCTGGCGCGGCCGGCGGCGAAGGGCGTGGACGTCCTGTTCGACGCGGAGCGGGCGCACTGGGTGGCCTGGGCGGCGTGCAAGGGGCTGTGGCTGGGGGAGGTCCCGCACCGGCAGCAGCTCACCGGCGCCGGTGATCACCGGTTCACCGCGCTGGAAGAGACGGAGTGCCTGGGGGTGCTGCTGCAGGCGTACGTCCGCGAGCGCGCGGGCGGCGACGCGGAGGAGGAGCCGGACCTGGAGCGGCTGGGGCAGATCGCCGCCGCCGGCCAGCTCCCGGAGCTGATCCTCTACGAGATGGCCAGCCGGAAGAGCCCGCACGCGATGCTCCTGCTCGAGGACGACCAGCGCGGGCGGGTGGAGCAGTTCGTCCGGCGCTTCGCCTTCGAGCGGCGGGGGCCGGGCCTGGGCCCGACGTACGAGGTGAAGAGGTAGCGGCGTGGCCGGCCCGGAGGTCGTCTTCGCGTCCACCGCGCCCGGCCTGGAGGCGCCGCTCTCGGAGGAGCTGGCGTCGCTGGGGCAGGTGACCTCCACCGGGCACGGCGGGGTGGAGGTGCGCGGGGCGGAGGGGCTGCACCAGGAGGTCTGCCTGCGGTCGCGGATCGCCAACCACGCGCTGCTGCGGCTGGGGACGGCTCGGGGGAGGGACCTCCCCGAGCTGGCGGGCGCGCTCCGGAAGCTCCCGCTGGACCGGGTGCTGCCGAAGGGCCCACGGGTGCCGGTGGAGGTGGAGGCGTCCGGGCGCCATGGGCGGGTGCGCGATCCGCGCGCGCTGGCGGAGCAGGCGTGGAACGTCCAGGTGGCGCGCGGCGGCGCCCGGCCGGAGGGGGCGGCGCGGCTGCTGCTCCGGCTGTCGGAGGACGGCTGCGAGGTGAGCGCGGACGCGTCGGGGGAGCTGCTGCACAAGCGCGGCTACCGGCAGGAGATCTCCCGCGCCCCGCTTCGGGAGACGCTGGCGGCGGGCATGCTGAAGCTTGCGGGTTACCGGGGAGAGGAGCCGCTCTGGGACCCGATGTGCGGTTCGGGGACGCTGCCCATCGAGGCGGCGCTGATCGCGCTGCGGCGCGCGCCCGGGCGGCTGCGGCCGTTCGCGTTCATGTCCTGGCCGGGGTTTGACGCGCCGGCCTGGCATGCGCGGGTGGGGCGGGCCCGGCTGGAGGAGAAGGTGTCGGCGCCGCCCATCTGGGCGACCGACCTCAACGCGGGCTCGCTGGGGGTGGCGAGGCGGAACGCGCGGCGGGCTGGGGTGACCGGGTTCCTGAAGGTGGAGCGCGCCGACGCGCGCGAGCTGCAACCGCCCGCGGGGATGGCGCGGGGCCTCCTGGTGGCGAACCTCCCCTACGGGCGCCGGGTGGGGTCCGAACCGGAGCTGTTGCCCCTCTTCCGCGACTTCGGGCGCGCGCTGAAGCGGCTCGCCGGGTGGCGGGTGGCGCTCCTCGTCTCCGAAGGCTCCCCGGTGGACGCGCTGGAGCTTTCCGGGTGCCGCCGGGTACCGCTGGAGAACGGCGGGCTGCCGTGCGCGCTGCTGCTGGGGGAGATCAAGCGTGGTTAGATTGTGAGCGTGAGCGTCGAATCGGACCGCTTCCAGGTGGTGCTGGATCTCGCGGCGGCGGGGGAGGCGATGATGCGCCAGAACCTCCGCCGGAGGTTCCCAGACGCTCCGGATGATGAAATCGAGCGGCGACTGACCGAGTGGTTCTTGACGCGACCCGGGGCCGAGCACGGCGACGGCGCAGGTCGGCTGGGCACGTGGCCCCGCCGCTGAGCCGGCTCCAGCAGTTGGTTGGTGACCGCACTGCTGGCCTGAGCATCGATCCCGGATCCGGTGATATGAGCGCGCGGCCATGTCCACCGACCAAGCCCTCCGCCACTTCTCCGCGAATCGCGACGCCTACCTCGACGACCTCAAGGCCCTGGTCCGCATCCCCAGCGTCTCCTTCTCAGGCTTCGACCCGAAGCACGTCCGCCAGAGCGCGGAGGCCACGGCCGCCCTGCTGAAGCAGCGCGGCTTCGACAACGTGCAGTTGCTGGAGCTTCCCGGCGTCCACCCCTACGTCTACGGGGAGGTCCTCAAGGCGCCGGGGAAGCCAACGCTGCTGCTCTACGCCCACCACGACGTGCAGCCGGCCGGCGACGAGGCCGCCTGGAAGACCAAGCCCTTCGAGCCCCAGGTGGCCGCGGACGGCCGCCTCTACGCGCGCGGCGCCGCCGACGACAAGGCCGGCATCGTGGTCCACACGGCCGCGGTGGAGTCCTGGCTCAAGGGCGCCGGCGCGCTGCCCCTCAACGTCAAGGTGATCATCGAGGGCGAGGAGGAGATCGGCAGCGAGCACCTGGGCGAGTTCCTCAAGCGCAACGCCAAGCTCTGCCAGGCGGACGCCATCGTCCTCACCGACACCACCAACTTCGAGACCGGCCTCCCCTCCATCACCACCGCGCTCCGCGGCCTGTGCACCGTGGACGTGGAGGTGAAGGCGCTCAAGCAGTCGCTCCACTCGGGCATGTGGGGCGGGCCCGTCCCGGACCCGGTGATGGCCCTGTGCCGGATCCTCTCCTCCCTGGTGAACGCGGACGGCACCATCGCCATCCCCGGCGTGCTGGACAAGGTGAAGCCGCTCACCCAGGCGGAGCAGCACTCCATCCGCTCGCTCCCCACCGACGACGCCTACTTCCGCAAGCAGGCCGGCATGCTGGAGGGCGTCCACCTCCTGGGCGGCGGCCGCCACCCGTGGGAGACCAACTGGCGCCAGCCGTCCCTCACCGTGAACGCCATCCAGGCCTCCTCGAAGAAGGACGCCCGCAACATCATCTGCGAGTCGGCCTGGTGCCGCGTCGGCATCCGCCTGGTGCCGGACATGGAGCCGAAGGACGTGCAGCGCCGCCTCGCCGAAGCGATCAAGCGCGCCGCGCCGTGGGGCATGGAGGTGGAGGTGAAGGAGGACCAGGCGGTGAGCTGGTGGTACACCGACCCGTCCGGCCCCGCCTTCCAGGCCGCCTTCCGCGCGCTGGAGAAGGGCTACGGCAAGAAGCCGGTGGCCATTGGCTGCGGCGGGACCATCGGCTTCGTCGAGCCCTTCGTGCGCGAGCTGGGCGGCGTCCCCGCCCTGCTCATCGGCGTGGAGGACCCCTACACCAACGCCCACTCGGAGAACGAGAGCCTCCACGTGGGCGACTGGGACAAGGCGGTCCTCAGCGCCATCCACCTCTATGAGGAGCTGGCCGGCGTCCTGAAGGCGCGCTGAGCTACGGCTGGAATTCAACCACGTACGGCCGCCACTGCGACCCGCCGTCCGCCGAGTCGCGCGTGAGCGTCAGCCCGTTCCCGCCGGAGAGGGAGTGCCGGGCAATCGCCTCCGCCGCCACGTCGTCCGCGGCATACGCGCTCTGTCCGCCGCCCTGTCCGCCCACCGCCTGCCCGCCCGCGAAGGCGATGGTGCGCTTGTTGTTGTAGGAGGTCGGGACGGTCACGCTCCTGGACAGCTCGCCCGCGGCCATGGTCACCGTGGGTGACTGCACGATGCCGTAGCGCATCTGCACCCGCTCCCAGGAGACGGTGATCGCCTGCTTCTGGCACGCCGCGTTCCCGTTCCCCAACGCGAAGCGGAGCGAGGTGCTGGTGTCCATCTCGCCCATCACCATCCGGTCGCAGATGACGTTCCCGCCGGTGGCCGCGCTCCAGCTGTAGAGGAGGAAGCTCCGGTTGGGGTCCACCGGGCTCAGGTTCGAGACGGTGATCAGGCCTGCGTCGGTGGCGGCGAGGCCCCGGTCCACGGCCGCGCCGGCCAGCTCCACCGCCTGGGCGGAGAAGGTCCAGTCCGCGGTGCAGCCGTCGGTGCCGTTCTCGAAGAGCACGCTGGTGCCGCCGTCCTCGAAGTACGCGGCGCGGAAGTCATCCCGGTACTCGCCGCCCACCGACACCTCGCTGTAGAGGAGGAACGACCGGTTCAGGTTCACCGGGCCGGGGAAGTTGAGCCGGGCCGGCCCCGGCGCGCTGTTGCAGTCCAGGTCGGCGTGCTGCACCGTCGCGTAGGCCAGCTCCACCACGCTCCACTGGATGGCGACGTCCCCGGAGGACCCGTACCGGAAGCAGTCGAGCATGGTGGGCGGGTCGGCGAGCACGCACCGCACCTGCCCGCTGCTCGGGCTGGAGCTGTTGGTCGTCGCCTGGAAGAAGACGAAGGCGCGCGAGCGCGACAGCGGCGGCGGGTCCACCGGGCACTGCGTGGAGGTGAGGGTGGCCGGCAGCGTGCAGTTCCCCCGGCGCACGATGGGCACCACCGTCTCGTCCTGCGACGCCGGCGGCAGCGCCCCGGCGGTGGCGGTGAGCGTCCACGCGCCCGGCGTGTCCGCGCGAAAGTACACCGTCGCCTGGCCGTTCCCGGTGGGGATGCCGGGGCTGGCCAGCGCCGTGGCGCACGTCGAATCCGAGTAGAACCCGGACGCCGGGGCGGGGAGCTGGACGACCAGCGGGAGGTTCGCGCGCGCGGTCGCCGGGTTGCCGGCGGCGTCCCGGAGCCCCAGCGTCACCGCCGCCGAGCAGCCCCCCGCCAGCACCGACTGCGGAGGTGACGTCACCACCAGCGAAGCCGGCGGACCGCTCACCACGCCGACCGAGGTCTGGGCGGGGGCGAAGCCGGGCGCGGTGGCGTGCAGCGCCGTGGTGCCCACCGGTCCGCCCCGCACCCGCACCAGCACGGACGGAGTGGGGCCGATGGCCACGGACCCGACCGGCGTGGCGCAGGTGTCGTCGGTGAAGACCTCCAGCCCGGTGCTCGGCGACGTGGAGAAGGTGGCCGTGATCGGCGAGGGGAGCAGCGCCGGCGCGCCCTGGGCGTCCCGGGCCTCCAGCTGTAGCGGCGTCGAGCAGGCGCCGGACTCCTGCGGCCCCAGCGAGCCCACGAAGACGAGCGATGCCAGCGTTGGGTCGGGGATCTCGAGATCTACCTCCGGGGGCGAGGGCGAGAAGGTGACGTCCCGCATCGGGCTGCGCGCCTGCTTGACCTGCGGGTCGCTGCACGAGGCGGGGACGTACGCCTCGAGCGTGACGGACGGCGGCCAGTCGCCCTGGAAGACGGCGATCTGGAACGCGTTCTCCTGCGGCTCGCGCGGCACCACCTGGAGGAACGGCGATCGCGGGTCGTCCGCCGTCATCTCCAGCACCACGCACGAGCTGGAAAGGCCGGCCGGGGCGGCGATGTTCGCCAGCGCATAGGGCGGTCCCTTGGCGCACCCGGCCGCGGCCACCAGCGAGAGGGCGGCGAGCCGGCGGCCCATCACGGCAACTCCACGACGTAGGAGGTCCACTTGGCGTTCCCCGCATCCAAGGCGCGCGTCATCTCCAACCGGCTCCCGGTGCCCAGCGAGTACCGCGCGCCCACCGCGCCCGGCTGGTCGTCCACGTTGTAGGTCGTCTCACCGAAGGCTGCGCCGGAGGTGAACTGGCCGGACGCGAAAGCGAACGAGCGCGCCGGGTCCACCGGCGTGATGGAGGTGCTCGCGCTGCTCTCGCCGTCCCCCATGTCCACCCGCACCTGCTGCGTGGTGGCGCCGGCCGGGAGCGTCACCCGCTCCCAGGCGAGGGCGCCGATCTCCGGCGTGAGGCACTCCGCGGTGTTCCCGTTCCCGCGCGTGAAGGCGATGGTGCTGGCCGAGGTCAGCTCGCCGCGGATCTGGTAACCGCACACCTTGCTGGCGGACTGGAGGAAGCGGGCGGAGGTCAGCAGGAAGCTGCGGCTCAGGGCGGGCGCGGGCGGGACGGAGATCGAGATGGATGGCACGGCGCCCGCGTCCAGCACCCCACGCTCGACGGCCGCGCCCTGCAGCTCGATCACCTGGACGTCCGTGATGCCGGCGGTGCACGTGGTGTCGTTGAGGATCTCCACCTGATCGCCTGCCAGCAGGCGCACCGTGAGGTAGTCGTTGGCGTCCACGTCGTTCCCGGAGTGCTCCCCGGTGAAGAGTGTGAAGGTCTTCGCCGGGTCGACGGCCTGCGGCAGGGGGATGACGTTGTTGACGCACTGGGCGCTGTTCACCCGCTGGACCAGGATGCCCGAGGCCAGCTCCACCAGGTGCCACTGCACGTCCACGCCCGCGACGCCGGCCGCCCGGCTGCAGTCGATGGCGGTGGCGCTGGACAGGCGGCAGCGAACGTTCACCCCGCTGGGCGTGTTGTCGGCAGTGATGGCCTGCACCATCAGGAACGCCTTGGAGAGGTCGAACACGCCCGGTGCTGGGATGGGGCAGGTCAGCGCCGCGGTCCCGGCGCCCAGCGCGCACGTGCCGGTCCGCACGTTGGGGACGATCTGCTGCGCTTGCGCCGGGTTCCCCAGCCCCGTGGCGGACGCGGTCAGGGCAACCGACCCGGCGGGCCGCGAGCGGAAATAGACGAGCACGTCCGGTTGCCCCGACCCCAGCACGACGCTGGTGGCCGCGTTCGCGCACGCCGCGTCCGGGAAGAAGGTCACCCCGGCCGGGCCCGAGAGGGTGATGGACGCATTGGAGGTGAGCACCATCGGAGCGCCGGTCCCGTCCTCCGCCCGGAGCCGTACCGGGCCTAGGCAGGCGCCGCTCAGGCCCGTCCACGCCGCGCTGCTGAAGGCGAGGGTGGCACTCTGGCCGGGCGTCACGCTGACGGCGGCGGTCCCCGAGTCCAGCCCAGCGGCGCTCGCGGTCACGACGTAGGACCCTTCGACCTGCCCGCGGAGTTGGAAGGGCAGCACGGCGGAGCCGACCGGCAGCGTGGCCGCGGAGGCGGGCGTCGTGCAGGTGCCGTCCGTGAACGTCGCCAGTCCCGCGTCCGGGTCGACGAGGAGGGTGATGGGGGTGTCCGCCAGCGCCGGCATCACGGTTCCACCGAGCGTGGTGCGCACCGCGGTGTTCACGCACTGCCCGGCCTGGATGGGGGACGTGATGGCCTGGATCTGCAGCGCGTCCGGCGCCTGCGGGACCCGTGAGACGGAGAGGGGGACCTCGGCCGTCCCGGCGGCGGGGAAGGCGCGCGACACCGCCTCGCTGAAGGAGACCGCGTTCAGGGGCGCCGCGCAGCCGTTGGGCCCGGCCAGCGCCAGTGCCTGGAGCACCACCTCCTCGGGGAGGGGCGGACCGGAGGGCGTCGCGCGCCAGATGGCGATCCGGTAGTCGTTCTGTCCGGGGCCGCGGGGCACGTGCTTCTCGGCGAGCAGGCGCGACGTCCCCGGTTCAGTGACGGTGAGCGACACACAGGTAGCCTGTACGCCGGGGTCAAGCTGGATGGCGGCGACCAGAGCCGCACCCCCCGAGTCGCACGCCAACTGGGCCAACGTCACCGCCACCAGCACTGCGAGGGCGGCCTGGAGCTTCATTTCACTCCCAGGCTAACCCGGCAGGCGGGGGAGGGTCACTCCCAAGGCTCGGGTACCCGGCGCCCAGCCGGGGCCAGGACCGCTACCTCGGACGTTTCGCCCAGCGACAGTCCGTCGCCCTTCGGCTCGGTCTCGGTGATGCGGATGACGTCGCCGCGACGGAGGGTGAAGAAGCGCTCGTTCCGCTCGGTGCGGTGCTTCTCCTGGAGCGCCAGGCCCACCCGCCCCTCCGGGCCGCAGCCGATGTAGCGCTGGCGGCCCTTGCCCTCGAGCGGCTCGGAGACGATGCGGAAGGGCCGGCCCTCGGGCGGGGGCGGCCAGGCCTCCCCCCTCGGCGCCACCACCAGGTAGCTCATCTTCAGCGCCTCCTTGTGGAGACCGGCGGTGTGGGCCAGCGCCTCCACCAGCGGGGGCGTCTGCCAGGAGCGCTCGGCGTGGCACCAGTCGGAGGGCTTCACCAGCGCCGGGCAGGACTCCCGGTAGAGGCAGGGCGCGCGGATGGCGTACCCGCGCGACACCAGGCGGTCGCGCACGCCCAGGAGCGCGCGAGAGGTCTCGCGCAGCGCGGGCTCGATCACCACCAGGCTGCCGCGCTTCTTCACCTTGCCCAGCGCGGCCTCCAGCAGGTCGGCGCGCCGGTCCAGCGCGGTGGGCTGCTCGCCCGAGCCGAACAGCTCGTTGAGCAGGTGGCCGGCCGAGACGACGTCGAACTCGCCGGCGGGCCACTCGGTGCGGGGCTTCGAGGGGTCCCAGGCCCGGGTGGCCAGCGCCTCCTCCGCTTCCGCCGCCAGCGCCCGCGCCAGCTCCAGGGCGGCGGGGCTGCGGTCGGCGGCGGTCACCTCGGCTGCGCCGGCGTCCAGGGCGGCGAAGGAGAGCGGCCCCGGCCCGGAGCCCAGGTCCAGCACCACGCGCGGGCGGGACGGGAGCTCGCCCAGCACCTGCCGCGCCTGGGCGTAGGACACCGGCCAGTAGAAGAGCAGGTACGCGCCGAGGAGGCGGGGGTCGTCCATGTAGCGTTCGCCCGCCAGCGCGCGGTCGCGGGTGAGGCCCAGCGAGAGCTGGCGCACCGCGGCGCCGATCTCCTTCAGCTCGCGTGCCTCGAGCCGGTCCGGCGGGCCCGGACGCTTGCGCGACCGCCGCCAGACCGCGAGCAGGCGCGGCATCCAGCGTTCGAGGTCCTTGCCGTAGGGGTCCACCGTGCCCGTCATACCTCGCGCCCCGCGCGGTGCGCGCAGGAACGCTGGATCAACGCCCGTCCTCGCGTTAATCCCTCCCGGATGATCTCGGTCCGCGGCCTGGCCAAGCACTACAAGGTCCACAAGCGGGCGCCCGGCCTCCGGGCTGCATTGCGGTCGGTCTTCTCCCGCACCTACGACACGGTCAAGGCGGTGGACGGCATCTCGTTCGAGATCAAGTCCGGCGAACGGGTGGGCTTCCTCGGGCCCAACGGCGCAGGGAAGACCACCACCCTGAAGGTGCTGGCCGGCCTGCTCCACCCCAGCGAGGGCGAGGTGGTGGTGGACGGCCACACCCCCAAGAAGCGCGAGGACGCCTACCTCAAGAAGATCATGCTGGTCACCGGGCAGAAGCAGCAGCTGCTCTGGGACCTGCCGCCGTCGGAGACCTTCGAGCTCAACCGCGCCATCTACGAGGTGCCGCGCGCCCAGTTCAAGCAGACGGTGGACGAGCTGGCGCAGACGCTGGAGCTGGGCGACCTGATCTCCAAGCCCACCCGGCAGCTCTCGCTGGGCGAACGGATGAAGTGCGAGCTGGCGGCGGCCCTCATCCACCGCCCGCGCGTGCTCTTCATGGATGAACCGACCATCGGTCTCGACGTGTCGATGCAGGCCACCATCCGCAACTTCATCAAGCAGTACAACGAGCGGCACGGCGCCACCCTGATGCTGACGTCGCACTACATGGACGACGTGGTGGCCCTGTGCCCGCGGGTCATCGTCATCGACAAGGGCGCCCTCTCCTACGACGGCGGGCTGGAGGACCTGGTGCACCGCATTCGCCCGGAGAAGCGGGTGGTGTTCTACCTCCAGCGGGAGGCGGAGCGCGCGGTGCTGGACGGGCTTGGCAAGGTGGTCTCCGCCAACCACGCCTCGGCGGTGCTCCAGGTGCCGCAGGAGGCGGTGAGCGAGACCATCTCCCGCGCGCTGGCCACCCTGCCGGTAAAGGACCTCACGGTGGAGAACGCCCCGCTGGAAGAGGTGATGAGCGAGCTGTTCGAGCGCAGCCGGCGCGCCGCCGCGCCCGCCAGCACCGGGAACGGGAAGGCGCCGTGAGCCTGCGCACCACCGCCCGCGCCCTGCCCACCATGGCGAAGATCGGCTTCGCGGAGGCGGTGGCGTACCGCGCCGAGATGCTGGTGTGGATGCTCTCCACCACCATGCCGCTGGTGATGCTGTCGCTGTGGAGCGCCGTGGCCAAGGACGCGCCGGTGGGGCGCTTCGGCCAGGCGGAGTTCACGACGTATTACCTCCTGATGTTCATCGTCCGGCAGCTCACCGGCGCCTGGGCGGCCTGGCAGATGAACCACGAGGTGCGGACCGGCGCGCTCTCCCAGCGGCTGCTCCGGCCCATCAGCCCCATCGCCAGCTACGCCATGGAGAACCTGGCCGCGCTCCCGCTGCGGTCCATGGTGGCGGTGCCGATGGCGGCGATCGCGCTGTTCGTGGTCGGCCCCAGCACGCTCGCGCCCGGGAAGTTCTGGGCGCTGGTGCCGCTGGCGCTGGCGGGCGGGTGGACCATCACCTTCCTCTTCAACATCGCCATCGGCGCGCTCAGCCTCTACACGGAGAGCAGCCTGAAGATCATGGAGATCTACTTCACGCTCTTCGCGGTCTTCTCCGGGTACCTCATCCCGGTGGAGCTGTTCCCGGGCTGGCTGCACGGCGCGGTGGAGTGGCTGCCCTTCCGGTTCCAGGTCGGCCTGCCGGTGGAGCTGGTGACCAACGCGCACTCCTGGGACGAGGCGCTCCGGCTGGTGGGCATCCAGTGGGCGTGGGTGGTGGCGATGGCGGTGGGGACGGGGCTGCTGTGGAAGAACGGGCTGAAGCGGTACGCGGCGTACGGGGGCTGAGCGTCGCGTGGGCCGCTACCTCAAGCTCCTGTGGATCCAGCTCCGCAGCTCGATGCTGCTGGCGCTCCAGTACCGCTGGGACTTCCTGGTGGACGGCGCCATCTCCCTCTTCTCCGCGGTGGCCGCGGTGGCGCCGCTGTACGTGGTCTTCCACAACCGGGACTCCATCGCCGGCTGGACCGCCCCGGAGGCGCTGCTGGTCTCCGGCTGGTTCATCCTGCTGGACGCGATCATCGACGGGGCCATCAGCCCCAGCCTGAACAGCGTGGTGGACCACATCCGCCAGGGCACGCTGGACTTCGTGCTGCTCAAGCCGGCGGACGCGCAGTTCCTGGTCTCCACCGCGCGCTTCCAGCCGTGGAAGCTCACCAACGGCATCGGCGCGCTGGCGGTGTTCATCTACTCCTTCCGGCAGATGGGCCGGACGCCGGAGCTTTTGGGGGCGTTCACCTCGGTGGGCCTGCTGGGCATCTCCACCGTGCTCCTCTATTCGCTGTGGATCCTCACGGTGAGCGCCGCCTTCTACGTGGTGAAGATGGACAACCTCAGCTACCTGTTCACCTCCATCTTCGACGCCGCGCGCTGGCCGGCCACCGTGTTCAAGGGCGTGGTGAGGGTCATCTTCACCTTCGTCATCCCGCTGGCGCTGATGACCACCTACCCGGCGCAGGCCCTGCTGGGCCGGCTGGAGGGGACGACGGTCCTCTTCTCCCTGGTGGGCACCGCCGCCTTCGCTGCCTTCGCCCGCGTGGTCTGGCTCCGCTCCATCGCGAAGTACACCTCGGCGAGCGGGTAGACGCGGCAGACGCAGCGCGTCAGGCGTTCGGCGGAATTCGAATGGGCGGCCCGCAACCAAACGCGAGGGCCCGGGTTTGTCCGAGCGCCACGGGCCGGGCACGACACACACACGGCTATCCCAGAACACCTACGAGGAACGACACGATGCGATTCGGCAAGTTGACGATCATGGCGGCGGCGCTGGTTGCGGCACTCGCCGGCTGCGGGCGGGGCGACGAGGAGTGGACCGAGGCGACTCCGGACATGGAGAGCCTGGCGCTGGAGATCTCGAACCAGGCGGCGGAGGGCGTGAGCACCGCCGGGCTGGAGGGGACCTCGACCCAGGGCGTGGGCAGCGCCCCGGAGTTCCTGCAGGCCGCGCGCGACGGGATCCGGGAGCTCAACGGGATGCTCCGCCGGGCGGTGGAGCCGATCGCGGGGCTGGTCGCCAAGGACGGGAAGATCGAGCCGGGGCAGGTCCGGGTCTACGGCCCGCAGGATCGCGAAGGCGCCACCTGGCGGCTGACCATGCGGCGGCTCGAGGCGGCCCGTGGGGAAGCGGGGGCCAAGGTCGCCTGGAAGCTGGAGGCCAAGCCGGTGGGCGCGGAGGACTCCGCGTACCTGATCGTGATGGCCGGCGCCATCGCGCGCGGGATCGAGGCGCACCACGGCCGCGGCGTGATCGGCATGAACCTGGACAACCTCAAGCTCGTCCTGGGCGACGCCTTCCCGGGCCAGGGCAAGCTGCTGATGGCGTTCGCCCACGTGGAGAGCGCGCGTGGCAACGCCGAGGCGAAGTCGCTGGCGTACCTGCTCCGCGGCTTCACCCCGAACCTGGCCAACCATGAGCCGGTGGACGCGGCGTTCGTCGGCCACAAGCTGTTCCCGTCCGGCGCCACCGGCATCCGCCTGGCGGCCAAGGTGAACATCGACTCCACCGCCACCGCCGCCAAGGAGACCGTGGCCCTGCGCGTGAAGTGGCTGCCGGGCGTGGGCGGCGCGGGCGTCATCCGGGCCTGGGGCGGCGACATCGCCGAGGGCCAGTGGTACCGCGGCTTCGCCTGCTGGGACGCGCAGGAGCAGGAGGGCTTCAAGGTCGTCGAGTCCTGCACCCTGGACGCCGCGACCGGCCGGCCGAACTGCAGCGTGGTCCAGACCGCCGGCGCGCTCGTGAACTGCCGGCCGGGCACCGCCCGCGCCGAGGTCCCGGAGCTCGAGGAGAGCGACGTGACCAGCACCATCCCGGAGGCCGGCGCCCCGGTCGACGTGCTGGCCGTGCCTGCCGACATGCCGAGCGGGGAAGGCTGAAAAGGCGGCCGGGTAACCTCGGCACACGCGGCCGGGCCCATCCATCGCGATGGCCCGGCCGCGGTGTTTTGGGCGGGCTGTGATAGACGCCGCTTCGCAGATGAGCACCGAGCTGGACAAAGAGGTCGCCCGGCGGCGCACCTTCGCCATCATCAGCCACCCGGACGCGGGGAAGACCACGCTCACCGAGAAGCTGCTGCTCTACGGCGGGGCCATCCACCTGGCGGGGAGCGTGAAGGCGCGGCGGGCGAAGCGGCACGCCACCTCGGACTGGATGGAGCTGGAGAAGGAGCGCGGCATCTCCGTCACCTCGTCCGTGCTCCAGTTCGAATACCGCGGCCACGCGGTGAACCTCCTGGACACGCCGGGCCACCAGGACTTCTCCGAGGACACCTACCGCACGCTCGCCGCCGCCGACGCGGCGGTGATGCTGATCGACGCCGCCAAGGGCGTGGAGCCGCAGACCAAGAAGCTCTTCAAGGTCTGCCGGATGCGGGAGATCCCCATCTTCACCTTCATCAACAAGCTGGACCGCTACGGCCGCGCGCCGCTGGACCTGATGTCGGAGCTGGAGCAGGTGCTGGGCATCCACGCCTACCCGATGAACTGGCCCATCGGCATGGGCCCGGACTTCCGCGGCGTCTACGACCGGAACCGGCGGGTGGTGCACGTCTTCTCGGGTGGGAGCCACGGCGAGTCGGAGGTGGAGGAGAAGGCGCTCGCGCTGGACTCGGCGGAGATCGCGTCCGTGCTGTCGGAGCGGGAGCTGGAGCAGCTCCGCGAAGACATCGACCTGCTGGAGATGGCGGGGGAGACGTTCTCTCGCGAGAAGTCCGACCGCGGGCAGATCACCCCGCTCTTCTTCGGCAGCGCGATGACCAACTTCGGCGTGCGGCCGTTCCTGGACGAGTTCCTGGAGCTGGCGCCGCCGCCCGCAGGCCGCAAGACGACCGCGGGCGAGAAGCTCCCCGCGGAGCAGGACTTCGCCGGGTTCGTGTTCAAGATCCAGGCGAACATGGATCCGTCGCACCGGGACCGGATCGCCTTCGTGCGCGTCGTCTCCGGGCGGTACGTGAAGGGGATGATGGCGTTCCACTCGCGGCTGGAGAAGCAGGTGCGGCTGGCCAAGCCCAGCCAGTTCATGGCCGCCGAACGCACCGCCATCGAGGACGCCTGGCCGGGCGACGTCATCGGCCTCTTCGACCCCGGGCAGTACCGGATCGGTGACACGCTGTCGGAGAAGTCGGGGGTGGAGTTCGAAGGGGTGCCGCGCTTCTCCCCGGAGTACTTCGCGGTGGTGCGGTCGAAGGACCCGATGCGGCGGAAGCAGATGGAGAAGGGACTGGAGCAGCTCTCCGAAGAGGGGACGGTCCAGATCTTCCAGCAGCTCCAGATGGGGATGAAGGACCCCATCGTGGGCGTGGTGGGCGCGCTCCAGTTCGAGGTGCTCCAGTACCGCATCGAGCACGAGTACGGCGCCAACATCATCCTGGACCGGCTGCCCTACTCGCACGCCCGCTGGGTGGTCGGGGAGAAGTTCGACGCCAGGTCCTTCGACTGGGAGGGCAACCGGCAGACCGTCCAGGACCGCGACGGCCTGCCGCTGGTGCTCTTCCGCGACGACTGGGCCCTCTCCCACGCCGAGCAGAAGCATCCGGAGCTGAAGTTCCTCGCCGCCGCGCCCCAGCTCAGGGCCGGCCAGCCGGCGGCGTAGCTCGCTAGACCTCGGGAGGGTGTTCGGAGAGGAACCGGGCCAGCCGGGCGTGCTCCTCGCGCACCAGCAATTTCCCCAGGAAGGTCTTCAGCTCGAACGGGTCGCGAAAGCATCTCCGGTTCGGGTTGCCGGCCTGGGTGATCAACCGCTCCAGCTGGAGGCCAAAGATGGCGCTGTCGCTGATCAGGATGCCGCTGCGCTCGATCCTCGGGTTGTCGTAGCGGAAGGCACCCAGCACCCTGGTGGCGACCTCCTGGGAGAAGAGGGCGGCGCGGGTGAAGTCGGCGCAGACGACCAGTTTGTCCGGGATGGTCTGGAAGAAGTGGATCAGCCGCGCCTGCCCGGCGTCGAGGTCCGCCGGCACGGTAGGCCCGTACACCCGCATCTCGAGCAGCCGACCCGCCATCACGTCTATGGAGAACATGGCGCCACGGCACGGCATCCTGCCACGGGTCGGCGGAGCGGTCGCCCGGCGGCGGAGCGAGCGCTCGCCTCGCCCCGGACGCCAGGCTTGGCGGTGCGCACCCTGTGCATGACGGAGGTGTGGTCCATGCGTGTCCCCTGTCTGATGGCAGCGCTTGGCTTGTCCGCCTGCGTGGCCACCGCCCAGACGTATCCCTACGGGAGCTATGGGTATGACTATGGCGAGGACTATTCAGGCCAGGTCTCGCTCGGCGACCTCCAGATGCAATTGGCGCCGTACGGGCAGTGGGTCGCCGCGCCATCCTACGGGTCCTGCTGGAGGCCCGACCCGAGCATCGTGGGGTACGACTTCCAGCCCTACCTCAGCAACGGGAACTGGGAGTGGACCGACGCTGGCTGGCAATTCGAGAGCAATCTCCCGTTTGCCTGGGCGACCTTCCACTACGGCCGCTGGCTGAATGATGCACAGATGGGGTGGTGCTGGGCCCCCGGGACCGAATGGGCCCCGTCCTGGGTGAGCTGGCGTTACGGAGCCGGCTACGTCGGATGGGCGCCGTTGCCTCCCGCGGGTTGGGCGTACCCGGTCGGGTGGGCCTATCCCTGGTACTTCGTGGGCGCGCCATACTTCGTCGCGCACGACGTGTACCGGTACCGGCTGCCGCCACGAGAAGTCCACCGCGTGTACCGGGTGACCCGGCCGGCACCGCCGGCCGCAGGGCGCCCATACGTCGTCGGACCACCGCCGCAGCACATCGCCTCCGCCACCGGAAGGCCCGTCCCCGTCGCCCCGCCGGCGCGCGGGCGGCCGCCGCCGGGCGCGGCGGTGCGTCCGTGGCAGGCCGGTGAGCCGGCGCCACGGTGGAATCGGCCGTCGGACCAGATGACGCATGCGCCGGGCGCCCAGGTGCCGTCCGCGCCGCCGCCTACGGCCCAGCCGCCGCGCGCGGTGCCGCAGCCGCCCGTGGCCACCCCGCCTCCAGGCGTTCCGAGCACCCCGCGGCCATCCGGGCCGCCTCCAGCACCTCCAGCGCCAGGCGGGCCTCCTCCACACGCGGCCCCACCGCCGTCCGCGCCGCCTCCAGCCGCGCCGTCTCCGCCGTTCGGGGGTGGGGTTCACGCCGCGCCGCCACCGGCCGCGCCGCCTCCGTCACCTCCGGCCGGGGGCGGGGTTCACGTCGCGCCGCCCCCGCCAGCCGGGAAGCACCCGGCTCCTGATGGGGACGGGATTTCGGCCGCTCCGGCACCGGACGCGAGGTCACACGAGCATCAGAAGAAGGAGCCGCCGGCCAAGCACGACCCGGATGAGCGGAAGCAGGAGCACCACCGGGAGTGATGCCCGGCCGGCGCTGGTGGAACCGCTCAGCCCTCGCGCTGGGCGAGCACCGGGACCGGGGCCTTCTCGGGGCTCTTGCCGAAGAGCGCGAACGACAGCACGCGCCCCAGCACCGCCGGCGCGAACAGCGAGGCCGGGGAGCGGTTCAGGTGCGTCGCCTGCCCGAACCGGGTGAACACCAGCGGGTCCCAGCTGGAGACCTCCTGCACCTTGGTGACGTACCAGGAGATGAAGGCGTGCCCCGCACCCCTGGGGCCCTGGACCTCCGGGTAGCAGAGATCTCCCCCGGTGGAGATGTCCCACGGCGCGTCGGCGGCGGCGGCGATGCGCTCGCGGAGCCTCTTGAGCGGCACCGCGCCGCGCTGCCTCCGGAGGCACTCGTCCAGCGCCTCCGCGCCGAGGGCGGCCGAGGTCATCCCCTGCCCATAGACGGGGTTGAAGCTGCACTGCGCGTCGCCCACCACCGCCAGTCCCTCGGGGAAGCGGCGCATCCGCTCGTAGCGGCGCCGAAGGTTGGAGGGGAAGCGGTGGGTGACCACCGGACCCTGCGGCTCGGCGTGCCGGATGGCCTCGTACAGGTCCGGTACCGGCAGGGACCGGGCGTGTTCGAGGAAGCCATCGCCGTCCGCCGGCGGGTAGTCCTTGAGCCAGCCGGCCAGCGTCACGATCCATCGGTTGCCCTCGATGGGCGCGATCACTCCCATCTGCCTCTGCCCCGGCGGCTGGGGGAGGACGAGCATGAACTTCCAGTCGCGCTGGCGCGGCGGAGTGTGGAACACGCGGGTCGAGTAGCCCACGTCCACGCGGATCTCGTTCTCCTCCACGCGCGGGTAACCCAGCGCCTCCAGCCAGCCGGGGGTCCGCGAGCCGCGCCCGCTGGCGTCCACCACCAGGTCGGCCGGCTCGCTCACCTCCTCGCCGCTCTCCGTCCTGAGGCGGACGCCGGTGATGCGCGCGCGGTCCGCGCTCGCGGTGAACCCCAGCACGGTGCCGCGGAGGGTCCCCACGTTCTGCACCGCTGCCAGCCGCCGGCGGATGGTCCACTCCAGCAACGGGCGGCTGTGGAGTTGGTTGACCACTCCGGTGGGGGTGCGCGGCTTCCAGCGGCCCACCTGGTAGAAGAGGACGTCCGGGCCCAGCTCGGCGGTGGAGCCGCCCTCGGCCTGGATCTCCTGGAAGATCCCCGGGAACAAGCGCTCGAGGATGCCCGCGCCACGGTCGAGGAGCCCGTGGATGTGCTGCGCCTGCGGAGTGCCCTTGCGCACCGCCGGCCCGCTCTCCAGCCGGTCCTGCTCCAGGACGGTCACGCGCCCGAAGTGGTCCGACAACACCCGCGCGGCGAGTAGCCCCGCGATGCTGCCGCCTACCACCACTGCGTGCGCGCGATCCGCGCCCGTGTTCTCGGTCCTGTTCATGGGTCAACCTCGTTCCATCCGCGCCGCGCCATGCGACGCGAGGGTCCGCGCGTTACAAAAGCCGAGCCGCCTCTCACCGTGTGGAGTTCCGGGCGAGTGGCCGGGCGCCCTCCACGCTGCCCGGCAATCTGACGGTCAAATTGACTGAAGCAACCTGCCGGTTGTTGCATCTCCGCCAGGGTCTGCTGGTACCCGGAAGGCGCGGAGGCGACACCGACCTTCAATCGGCGAGCAGACCGAAGAGTCGCATCTTGGTCTTGAGGGTATTCACCGAGATCCTCAGGTCTCGCGCGGCGTGCGCCTTGTTGCCCCCGTGACGTTCCAGCGCGGCGCGCACGTCCTCGGCGACCAGGTGGCGTGCGCCCTTCGGCGGCCGCGGAGGTGGGGACTCCAGCGGGACGGTGGGTGTGGCGGGGGGGGGAGAGGGCGCCGGCCGCGACGTGCCGAAGACCATCTGCCGGTGCTCCAGGTGCGTCTGCAGCGCGGCGACGGTGATGACCACCGTCCCTTCTCCGTACTTGCCCTCGGGGAGGCGCGCGTGCTCGCGGGCGGCGGTGACCTTCACCACCGTCTCCAGCTCGCGCACCTGACCGGGCCATGGCAGGCGCCGGAGCATCTCCACCGCGTCCGGTTCGACCTCCAGGCGCACCGCCTGCTGGCGGCCGTATTGCCGCAGGAAGTCCTCCACCAGCCCGGGGATGTCGTCCCGCCGCTGCTCCAGCGTAGGCAGGGCGACCACATCCGCCGCCGCCAGCCGATGGCAGAGGTCGGCCCGGAGCCTGCTCTGCGCCAGCGGCTCCTTCGAGGCGGCGATGATCCGCACGTTGGGCGGCGCCCACCGCCGCGTCGCCGGCGCCCCCAGCGGGGCGAAGCTGCCCGAGCCGTCCAGCAGGTCGATGAGGAAGTCCTGGGCCGCCGGAGGGAGGTGCTCCACCTCGTCCAGGAACAGCGTCCCCCCGTCGGCGGCGTGGAACTTCCCGACGCGGTCCGCGACCGCCCCCGTGAAGGCGCCGCGGAGGTGGCCCAGCAGCTCGCTCTGGAGCGGGACGGGGTCCAACGGAAGGCGGCCGCAGTTGACCAGGATGAACTGACCCGGCATGCGCGCGGCCTCGTGGATGAAGCGGGCCACGTGCGTCTTGCCGGAGCCGGACGGGCCGATGAGGAAGACCGCCAGCCGGTGGCGCGCACAGATCCGGACGGCCTCCTCCAGGCTCCGCGCGGCGGCGGACTGGGTGGAGAGGCTGGGCTCGGAGGAGTCCACCGCCGCGGACTCCATCAGCAGCCGGCACTCCCCCTCGGCGAGGATCACCACGTCACCGGAGGCCAGCGGCGTGTCCCGGACGATGAGGGCCGGCACCCCGCCGCCGGGCGGTTCGCTCTCGCCAGCGCGGGGGCCGCGGAGGAGGTAGCTGCCGTTGCGGCTCCCCAGATCGCGGATCACCCAGTACCCGTCCTCGCGCATCCACAGGCGTGCGTGCTCGCGGGAGATGGCGGCGCTGGGAATGACCGCGTTGCACTGCGGCCCCCGGCCCAGCAGCAGCGGCCGGTCCGGGTACAGCGTGAGCACCAGCTCCTTGGTCCCCGCCCGGACGATCCGCACGCTCCGCGGGAGCGGGCCCGTGGGCAGCAGGTCCACCGCCGCCGCCCCGGCATGGCGCGGCTTCCGGACCTCGAGGGTGGTTTCCTTGGCCCAGCCCCCGACGGAGGTCCCCGTCCTCACCACGGACAAGACGGGCCCCCCAGGCGCCGGGCCCAGGAGCTCCTGTGGCTCTTCGTCTTGAGGGCGATCTCCCATGATGCGGAAGGGTGCCCGTCATCTTGCCAGGGGAGTTCGAGGGCCCGCCAGGGCGCACGGCGCCGTCCGGACGCAGGGGAGGCACACGGGCTGCTAGGCTTCCGCCTCGCCATGGAACGCGTCCAGGCCGCCGTCTCCTCCGCCCACGCCGAGTCCGGCGAGGCGTGTGTCTCCTGCCACAGCGCCGCGGTCGACGGGACACGGTGCTCGCACTGCGGCGCCGCCCAGGTCGCCGGTGGCTACCGCGCCGTCCGGGTCATCGCCCAGACCGCGCACAGCCGGATGTACCTGGCGGAGGACGAGAACGGCCGGAGGGTGGCGCTCAAGGAGCTGATGTTCGCGCTGGTGCCGGGGGTGGAGCAGATCGCCTCCTTCGAGCGCGAGGCCGCCGTCCTCCGCAACCTCTCCCACTCGCAGATCCCCGCCTTCGTCCGCGCCTTCACCGAAGGAACCGGCGTCGGGACGCGCCTCTACCTGGCCCAGGAGTTCATCGACGGGGAGTCCCTCCAGCAGCGCGTCGCCCGCCAGCGCCTCACCGAGGACGAGGCCTGGAACCTGGCGGAGCAGGCCCTGGAGGTGCTCCACCACCTTCATACGCGCGACCCGCGCCTCATCCACCGCGACGTGAAGCCGGCCAACCTCATCCTCCGGGAGCGCGGCCCGATGGCGCTGGTGGACTTCGGCGCGGTGCGCGACCTCACCCGCGAGCTCACCCACGGGTCCACGCTGGTGGGCACCTTCGGCTACATGCCGCCGGAACAGCTGGGCGGGACGGTGGACGCCTCCAGCGACCTCTACGCGCTCGGGGCGACGCTGCTCCACGGCCTCACCGGCATCCCCCCGTCAGACCTGCTGGTGGATGGGATGGAGCTGAAGTTCGACCACAAGCTCCAGGGCGTCTCCGACGAGCTGCGTGCCTTCCTCCAGAAGCTGGTCGCCCCGCGCCGCTCCGGGCGATTCGCCTCCTCCGAGGCGGCGCTGGAGACCCTGCGCGCGCGCGGCTCCACCGTGCTCAAGCCGGACGCGGTGAAGCGCGCCACGGGCGCCAAGGCCCCTCGGCCCATGAGCTCGGGCCGGCGGATGGCCGTCGCCATCCTCGCGGGAACCCTGGGGGCCCTGCTCGCCGCCGGCGGGATGATGGCCTATTGGAGGTACCAGGCGGACCACAGCCTGGTGGCGCCGAACCCCGGGCAGGACGATTCCGAGCAGGTGGTGCATGACCCCCAGGAGAACGGGTCGCCCGCCCACCCGTTGCCGCGCAACCACCGCAACTTCATCCATTCGGAGAAGGGCGTGAAGCCGCACTGAGCGATCTGCTCAGTAAACCTCGCCCGCCCGCGCCGAGGAAGCGGAACTCGCGGCAGGCCGCCGGGCGTCGAACGGGATCCCGCTCGGGCGCGCCCGGAACCTGACACACTCTGGCGCCGCAATTGCTCCACACCGCGATCATCCCTGCCTGCGCGGCAAGACCGCCGCGCCCGTGAGTCCCTCCGATGCCTGACGAACCCAAGCCTTCCTTCCTCAAGCGGCTGTTCGGCGAATTCCACTGGACGGCGCCGCCCTGGGCGCGCGCCGCCGGGGCCGCCGCCGTGCGCGGCGGCGCCGCCACCCGCGACTTCCTCAAGCGCCACCGCGTCGGCGTGCTGGCGTCGGTGGCGGTCCTCCTGGCGCTGGGCGGCGCCGGTTACGCCGGCTACCGCTGGTGGGAGAGCCGGCCCAAGCCGGTGGAGTACTCCATCCACGTCCAGAACCCGGGGCTCACCCCCATCGAGGAGAATCCGCACTACCGGTCGGTCTCGGTCCACTTCGGCGGCTCGGCGGCGCGGCTGGACCAGGTCGGCAAGCGGGTGACCAAGGGCATCACCCTCTCCCCGGCCCACCCCGGCGACTGGCACTGGTCGGACGACCGCACCCTGGTCTTCGAGCCGGCGCAGGACTGGCCGGTGGGGCAGGAGTTCAAGGTGGAGCTGGACCGGGAGATGTTCCCGGACCACGTCCGCCTCCAGGCCTACCAGGGCACCTTCGCCACCCGCCCATTCACCGCCTCCATCTCGGAGATCCAGCTCTACCAGGACCCGCGCAACCCGAAGATCAAGCGCGTCGAGGCCACCATCAGCTTCAGCCACCCGGTGGATTCGGCGACCTTCGCCAAGTCGGTCACCCTGCGCACGGAGGGCCAGAAGAAGGGCCTGTTCAGCTCCGGGAAGGAGGAGTTCCCGTTCACCGTCAGCTTCGACAAGCTCAAGGGCCAGGCCTTCGTGCACTCCGATCCGGTGCCCATCCCGCCCAACGACACCCACATGGTGCTGTCGGTGAAGCCGGGGGCGAAGGCGGTGCTGGGCGGCAAGGCCCTGGAGAGCGAGGTCTCCTCCTCCGTGGATATCCCCGGGATGTTCACCTACTTCCACGTCTCCAGCGCCCAGGTGACCCTCGTCCGCAACGACAAGTTCGAGCCGGAGCAGGTGCTGGTCCTCCAGGTCACCGACGGCGTCACCGAGGCGGAGCTGAACAAGAACATCGGCGTCTGGCTGCTGCCCAAGGACCTGCCCGCCGCGCCCGGCCGCGCCGCGGTGAAGGGCTACGGCTGGGACGACCCGACCCTGGTGGGCAACGACATCCTCGCCACCGCCCAGCGGGTGGACCTCAAGGCCGTCCCCACCGAGCACGAGTACTCCAACCTCCACAGCTTCAAGCTCTCCGTCGACGTCAACCGCCACCTCTTCGTGCGCCTGAAGAAGGGCACCCAGTCCGTGGGCGGCTACATCCTGGCCAACGAGTTCGAGACCACCGTCCACGTGCCGCCCTTCCCGCAGGAGGTGGCCATCCTCCACGAGGGCGCGCTGCTGGGGATGACCGGTGAGAAGAAGCTGTCGGTGATGGCGCGCGACGTCCGGGCGCTCCAGTTCGAGGTGGGAAGGGTCATCCCCAGCCAGATCAACCACCTGGTCTCCCAGACCTCCGGCCACTTCGCGCACCCCAGCTTCAACGGCTACAGCTTCAACGAGGACAACATCGTCGAACGCTTCACCGAGGTGCGGACGCTGGAGCCGGCCGGGCGCGGCAAGGCGCAGTACGCCGCCTTCGACTTCTCGCCCCGCCTGGGCGCAGACAAGCGCGGCCTGTTCTTCTTCAAGGTGCGCGCCTGGGACCCGGACTACCACCGCCCCAGCGGCCCCGAGGACGCCCGGCTGATCCTGATCACCGACCTGGGCCTGCTGGTGAAGGACAACGCCGACGGCAGCCACGACGTGTTCGTGGAGGCCATCGGCCAGGGCGAGGCGGCCTCCGGTGCGGTGGTGAGCGTGCTGGGGAAGAACGGCATCCCGGTGCTCTCGCAGACCACGGACGCGGACGGCCACGCCTCCTTCCCCAAGCTCGGCGACTTCCAGCGCGAGCGCGAACCGGTGGCCTGGCTGGTCCGCCGCGGGGACGACCTGGCCTTCATGCCGGTGGACCGCGGGGACCGGCAGCTCAACTTCTCCCGCTTCGACGTGGGCGGCATCTACGGCGCCAGCTCGCCGGACCGTCTCGCCGCCTTCCTCTTCTCCGACCGCGGCCTCTACCGCCCGGGTGACACCTTCCACGTGGCCGGCATCGTCAAGCCGTCCGACTGGAACCAGACCGTCAACGGCATCCCGCTGGAGATGGCGATCACCGACCCGCGCGGCCTGGAGATCCACAAGCAGAAGATGGCGCTCAACGAGAGCGGCTTCCTGGAGATCAACTACACCACCGAGGAGACCTCCCCCACCGGCCAGTACCAGGTCTCCTTCTACGTGGTGAGCGACGGGCGGCGCGCCAGCCTGCTCGGGTCCACCACGGTGCGGGTGGAGGAGTTCCTCCCGGACCGGATGAAGATCTCCACCCGCTTCTCCGCCGAACGGCTGGAGGGCTGGGTCTCCCCGGATGGCCTCAAGGGCGAGGTGACGCTGAAGAACCTGTTCGGCATCCCCGCCACCCAGCACCGCGTCTCGGCGGAGATCACCCTCTCGCCCGCGTACCCGGTGTTCCGCCCGTACCGCGACTACACCTTCTACGACCCCATGGTGGCGCGGAAGTCCTTCAGCGAACGGCTGGAGGACTCCACCACCGACGACGAGGGCCACGTGGAGCTGGAGCTGAACCTGGAGCGGTTCGAGAAGGCGACCTACCGCGTGTCGCTGCTCGCCGAGGGGTTCGAGAAGGAGGGCGGCCGCGGCGTCTCCTCCGAGGCGTCGGTGGTGGTCTCGCCCATGCCGTTCCTGGTGGGCCACAAGGCGGACGGCGACCTCCGCTACATCCAGAAGGACGCCGTCCGGAACGTGAGCCTGATCGCGGTGGACCCGTCGCTCAAGAAGGTGGCCGCCAAGGGGCTCAAGGGGCAATTACTGGAATTGCGCTGGGTCTCCGTGCTCACCCAGCTCCCCAACGGCACCTTCCAGTACCAGTCGGTGCAGAAGGAGATCTCCGTCTCCAAGAAGGAGCTCTCCGTCGCGGCGGAGGGGCTGACCTACGCGCTCAACACCTCGCAGCCGGGCGACTTCGCCCTGGTGGTGCGCGACGCCGCGGACACGGAGATCGCCCGCGTGTCGTACTCGGTGGCGGGGAAGGCGAACCTCGAGAGGGCGCTGGAGCGCAACGCCGAGCTGGAGCTGAAGCTGGCCAAGAACGAGTTCGCCACCGGCGACGAGATCGAGATGCAGATCAAGGCGCCGTACGTGGGCGCCGGGTTGATCACCATCGAGCGCGACCGCGTCTACGCCCAGAAGTGGTTCCGCACCGACACCACCGCCAGCGTGCAGACCATCAAGGTCCCCGCCGGGCTGGAGGGCAACGGCTACGTCAACGTGGCCTTCGTCCGCTCCATGAGCTCGCCGGAGATCTTCATGTCGCCGCTCTCCTACGCGGTGGCGCCGTTCTCGGTGAACCACGAGGCGCGGGTGAACGCCATCACCCTGGAGAGCCCGGACCTGGCGCGCCCGGGCGAGCCGTACCGGATCACCTACAAGGGCAACAAGCCGGGCAAGGCGGTGGTCTTCGCCATCGACGAAGGCATCCTCCAGGTGGCCGGCTACAACACGCCCGACCCCCTGGCGTTCTTCTTCAAGAAGCGCGCGCTGGAGGTCCGCACCGCGCAGATCCTGGATCTGTTGTTGCCCGAGCTGGCCATGGTGAGGGCCTCCTCCCAGGGCGGCGACGAGGAGGGCTACGGCGCCATCGGCAAGAACCTCAACCCGTTCAAGCGCAAGCGCGACAAGCCGGTGGCCTACTGGTCCGGCATCGTGGACATCGACACCACGGCCCGCACGCTGACCTACAACGTGCCGGACTCGTTCAACGGGTCCTTGCGGATCATGGCGGTGGCGGTGTCGCCGCAGGCGGTGGGCGCCTCGTCGCGCAAGGCGATCATCCGCGCGCCGTTCGTGCTCAGCCCCAGCGTCCCCACCTTCGTGGCGCCGGGTGACGAGTTCCAGGTGAGCGTGGGCGTGGCCAACGGCGTGGAGGGCTCCGGCAAGGACGTGCCGGTGGACATCGAGGTGAAGGCCGGCGAGCAGCTGGAGGTGCTGGACGGCACCACCCGGACCGAGAAGGTGACGGAAGGGCGCGAGGGGAGCGTCACCTTCAAGCTGCGCGCGAAGCGGGCGTTGGGTTCCGCCAACCTGACCTTCTTCGCCAGCTGGAAGGACAAGAAGTCGAAACAGTCCATCGACCTCTCGGTGCGGCCGCCGGTGCCGTACCTCACCACCGTGAGCACCGGGTCGCTCAAGGACCGCAAGGTGGAGATCCCGGTCGCGCGGCGGATGTACAAGG
>DATBSS010000565.1:0-5145 GCA_036559665.1 Myxococcaceae bacterium | reverse complement strand
ATACAGCACGTCCGGGTCTCCGGGCCGCCCGTCTCCGCTGATGGCGCGGAGGACCTCCGGTGACGCGCCGCTCTGCCGCCCCAGGGCGAAGAAGGTCCGGCGGATGGTGTGCAGGTTCCCCTTGCGCAGGCCGATCGTCTCGAGATCTTTCCGGAGGTGGGCCAGCGTGGTGCCCGCCTGCTGCGGGGCGCCTCCCGCCGCCGGGAAGAGGAGATCGTCCGGGTCCACCACGCGACCCGACCGGGCGGGGAGGACCTGGCGGAGGTGATCGAGCAGCATCACCGCCAGCCCACGGTGCACCGGGAGCTCGCGCGGCAGCCCCCCGCGCGGCGGCTCGATCCGGCGCTGCTTGCTGTCCCAGCGCCCGGCCACCAGGAGCCGCCCCAGCGGCCGCCGCTGGAGGTCGCAGTGCCGCACGCGCATGCCCAGCACCTCGCCGACGCGCGCGCCGGTGAGCGCGAGCACCGCCCACTGGCACCGCCGGAACCTGTCCACGCGTGGGTCGGAGATCAGCCGCTCCAGCTCCGCCCACGTGAAGTGGTTGGAGAGGCGCCGGTCCACGTCCATCACCGGTGCGCCCGGCTCCGGCTGGACGTCCGCCCGGCACGGGTTGGCGGAGATCAGCCCGTCCGCCATCGCCTGCTCGAACAGCCGGTACAGCATCATGTAGAGGGTGCGCGTGGGGGGCGCGTCCAGCGGGCGGCGCTCCGACAGCTCCCGCATCCACTCCAGGACGTGGTGGTAGCGCACGTCGCCGAGCGGGACGGCGCGCATGGGGCCGCGGAGGTGCTCCAGCAGCACCGCCGTCTCGTCCTTGGCCAGGACCTTGCCGCGCCGGGCGCGGGCCTCCAGGAGCGCGCGGGCGTGGTCCGCTACCGTCCGCGAGGACTCCTCGGTCACCGATCGCCGGGTCGATACCCGGCGCTCCAGCTGCGCCAGCACCTGGCGAGCCGCCTCCAGATCGACCAGCCCGGTGCTCTCCCGCCGGCGATCGCCGGACTCATCGCTCCAGCAAACCCACCAGAGCCTGCTGTCACGCCGCCTGTACAGAAATCCCATGTTCTCATTTCCCCTTCGCCTTCGACTTGGTCGTCTTGTTCCGGGAACGGGGCGGCGGGCGGCGCGGGATCTCCACCGGCTCGCCCGCGTACCAGGCGCGCAGCTTGGCGGGCGGGAACTCCCAGCCGCGCCCGACCTTGACCGCCGGCAGCTTGCCCCACCGGGCCATCCGCTTGACGGTCAGCTCCGACAGCTCGATCAGGTCCGCCACGTGCCGGGCGCTCCAGTTCCGCCCGCGCACCTCCAGCTCCGCCCGCTCCGCGGCGAGCCTGCTCGAGTGCGGCCGCCCGCGAATCGCCGCATCCATCATCTCGTCCAGCTTGTCCTTGCCCATGTGCCTCACCGCGCCCCGGCGCGCTCCATCCCGGAAACGCAGTCAAGGTAAACGGTGAGGCCGCAGCCCTCATCGGCGGCGGTGTGGCGGAGGCTGGAGGGCGACTTCCGTCAGGCCGCCGTCAGGGTCGCCGGGGGCGGCGCGTGCCTTGCCCCTCGGGCGCCACGACCGCCTGCAAGCGGCCGATCTCCGCGGCCAGCTTCTCGATCCGCGCGTCGCCGCTGGACTCCAGCCGCGCGGTGTCTACGCCTGCGATCTGGACGGCGGCGTGCAGCCGGTAGCTGCCGCTCTTGTCGTTCTCGGTGATCGCCGCCTTCGCGGGCAGGTGGGGAGCCAGCTCCTCCTTGAGCCGGGAGATCCCCTTCCATCCCTGTTCGGCCCGCGCGCCGAGGTCGTTCTTGTGGACCCACCCCTCCTCGGTCCGCAGCCGGCCGGCCACCAGGTTCAGGAGCATGAGGAAGGACGCGTTGGTGAGGAGGACGGCCTTGTCGCCGACCTTCACCTCCATCCGCTTCCCCTCCTGGAGCCCGGTGATGTCCAGGCGGGGCGCTCCCGATGCGGGCGCGGACGGCGCGGCGGCGGCGCCGGCGGCAGCGGCCCGGGCCTCACGCGTGATCGCCGCGCACGGCTCGTGCCGCTCCCGGCCGCTCTTCCGCAGCGCGTCCTGGATCTTGTCCTTGAACGGCGGCTTGCTCTCCCCGACCGGCTTGGTGATGAAGTCGTCCGCGCCCTCCTGGAGCGCCTTCACCACGTAGTAGTGGTCCTTGGCGTGCCCGCTCATCACCAAGATCTGGAGGCGGTGCCTGCCCTCGTCGTTCCGCCGCGGGTAGCGCTCCCGGATCAGCTCCAGCAGGCTCTGGCCCGCCTCGACGTGCGCCTTGATGGAGTCCGGGGTCGCCTTGATCTGGAGGTCGAGGAGCACGTAGCAGAACCGGCCCTCCTCCACGAGGCGCACCGCGTCCTCCTTGTTCGACGCGTGGAGGTGCGCGTGGCCCAACGACTCCAGCAGCTCGCCCAGCTCCTCCGCCATCTGGGGCTCGTCCTCCACCAGCAGCACGGTGTGGCGCCCATCCATGCCCGTCACTCCCGCCGCTCGTCCTGCTCGATGGGCAGGACCACCGTCACCGTGGTCCCCTCGCCCTTCGCGCTGGCCAGCCGGATCGATCCCTTGTGCTCCGTCTCCACGATCTTCTTCGCCAGCGGCAGCCCGAAGCCGGTCCCGTAGGGCTTCGTGCTGCCGTAGAGCGTGAACGCGTCGCCCAGCGCCTCCTCGCTCATCCCGCAGCCGCCGTCGGTGAAGGAGACGACCACGTGCTCCTCGCCGTCCGAGCGGGCGCCGATCTGGATCCCCTTCTTCGGAGCGGCGATGCCGTCGTAGGCCTCGAACGCGTTCTGGACGATGTTCGAGAAGGCCTGGAGCAGGCGGTGCCGGTGGGCGTCGATCCGGACGTCCCGGCCGACGGTGACCTCCACGTCGATCCGGCGGTCCTTCAGGTGCGGCCGGTCCTTCACCAGCCCCACGACCTCCTCCACCATCTCGCGCAGGTCCTCGCCGTGGAAGTCGGGCGTCACCTCGGCGGTGAGCTCGCGGAGCGAGTCGATGATCGCGGTGAGGAGGCGGAGGCGCTCTCGCGCCCGGCCGAGGGGCTTCTGGTACGCCTTGGGGTCCACCTGCGCCCGTTCGAGGCTGTTCTCCAGATTGAGCAACGACACGTCGAGCGGCGCGATGACCTTGACGATCTCGTGGCGCGCCTCGCGCACCAGGAGCTCGGCGTACTTCTCCGCCACGCGCAGGGCGTCCTGCCGGGCCCGCGGCCCGTGCCGCGCTTCCAGCTCCGAGAGCCAGCCCAGGAGCAGGTCGCCGTGCTGCTCCTTGAGGATGTCGGCGCGCGTCAGCTCGGTCCTTCGCGTCAGGGTGCGCTGCGCCGCGTCCCGCACGTAGGCGTTGTCGTCCTTGAGGAGGTGGGCCACCGCGGCGTGGAAGGTCTCGTGCCGGAGGTGCTGGAGGGTGCCGGCCACGGCCTTGCGCACCTCCCACTTCGGGTGCTCGGCCAACCCGGCGAGCCGGCCCCCGATCCGGGCCACCATGCCCTCGCCGGGCGCCCCGGCACGGAGCAGGTCGCCGGCCCGCTCGACGGCGTCGCGAACGATTGTCCAGCTCGGCGATGCCAGCGCCGCCAGGACCTCGTCGAGCGCTCCTCCGTCGTTCGCGGTCACCATCCCATTCGACTCAATGGCCGTACCGCTCCTTGCGCAAGAGGAACGCCTCGCTGCCGCCCTCGAGGAGCAGCTCGATCTCCTGCTTCAGCTCGTCCACCGTGCCCACCCTGGACAGCTTGCCCTGCTTGCCGTCGGAGGTGAGGACGAAGACGCGCTCGGCGTCGCCGAGGACCGGGATGTTCGGGTTGTGGGTGACGAAGATCAGCTGGCGCCGCCCCTTGGCGCCGGTGAGGCTCTTCACCACCGTCTCGTAGATGAACCGGTTGTCGAGGTTGTCCTCCGGCTGGTCGATGAGCAGCGGGCGCTCGCTCTCGAGGAGGAGGATGGGGAGGATGGTGGTGCAGCGCTGGCCGGTGGAGAGGTCGGCGGAGTCCTTGTAGTCGCGCCCGTCCAGCAGCTCGATGCGCGGCAGGTCCTCCAGCTCCACCGTCTCCACGCGGTAGATCAGGTCGGACTCCCCCAGCGCCTCGATCACCTTCTTGCAGCGGTCCTCGTCGAGGCCGGTGCGTTCGGAGAGGCGGGCGGCGTCGCCGCGCTGCACGAGCACGGAGAGCTCTTCGGGGCTGGCGTTCTGGACGATCCGGTCGACCACGGCCGTGTGCTTCATGCCCTGGCCCTTGAGGGCGTCCAGCAGCAGCGCGCGGTAGGCCTCGCGGTTGCCGGCCTGCGTGATCGTCACCCGGATGGTCGGCTGGAGGGGGGCCAGCATCTGCTCGGTGACCTTCTTGCGGAGCTGGTAGCGCTCGTCGCGCAACCCGGAGAGCTTGGCGGTGAGCTCCCGCCGCTGCGCGTCCCGGTCATCGCGCTCCTTCTGCCGCAGTTCCAGCTCCTTCTTCGCCGTGGCCACCTCCGCGTAGCGCTGCTGCAGCTGGGTCCGCTCGGTCGCGCGGCCGGTCTCCTCCTGCGACCGCGCCACCATCTCCCGGTACTCGGCGTCCTGCTTCGCGTGCCGGCCGGCGAGCGTGCGCTCCTGCTCGGCCACGATGGCGTCGGCCGCGTCGGTCTGCCGGCCGATCTCGGTGGCGCTGCGCTCCAGGAGCTTCGCGAGGTCTTCGATCTGCCGCGACACGGGAGCGAAGACGTCCTTGTTCGGCCCCGAGGCCACGTCGGGGTCGATGCCGGCCTCCAGCCGCCGGGCGAGCCCGGAGAAGAGCGAGTCCACCTCGGTGCGGACCTTGCGGAGGTCGCCGCGCAGGGCCTCGATGGTCTTGCGCTCCTTCTCCCGGAGGGTCCGCTGGGAGTGGGCCGCGTTGACCAGCTTGGCGTCCGAGCCGGCCGTCTGCTGGAGGCCCTTCAGCTTCTCCTCGAGGATGGGCACCTCGGAGGCGCCCTCGCGCAGGTCGCGCATCTCGCGATCCAGGCGCAGCAGCTCGCCGGCGTTCTGGCCCAGGTCGCGCTGGACCTTCCGGATCTCCGCGTCGATGCGGCGGACGTCCTCCTCGATGAACTTGTCCAGCAGGGCGAGCTGGAAGCTCAAGTTGGTGGCGATCTCCTCGATCTCGTTCTGGCTGTAGATATCCGCCTTGAAGATG
>DATBSS010000564.1:0-16208 GCA_036559665.1 Myxococcaceae bacterium | reverse complement strand
ACGCGGTGGTCCGCCGCTTCTGGTCGATGTCGGCGTAGACGCGGGCGATCTGCGCCTCGGTGAGGCCAAGCTCGCGCGCCACCTCTGCCGGCGGCACGCCGTGGTTCTTCCCCCAGAGGATGAGGTCCAGCTTCGAGTAGTGGACGGAGAAGTAGAAGTCCTCCTGGGACTGGGAGAGCGAGTAGGTGTCGGTGGTGGGCTCGCGGTTGAGGATCTCCTCGATCACGCCCAGGTGCCGCGCCAGCGCGTAGGTCTGCGTCTTGTAGAGGCTGGCGATGGGCTTCACGTCCGCCGCGCCGTCCCCCAGCTTGACGAAGAAGCCCTGGTCGTACTCGAGCCGGTTGGGCGTCCCGGTGGCGGCGAACACCAGCCGGTCCGCGTGGTAGTACTCCAGCATCTTGCGCGTGCGCTGCTTGAAGTTGGTGGCCGCGACGATCTCCAGGTACGCGCGCGGGGTCAGCCGGACCTTGTGGTCCCGCCCGTCCGGCGTGCGCACCACCACGTAGAACACGTTGAGCGCGTCGCTCTGCAGCCGATCGCCGTGCATCACGATCTTCCACGGCATCTCGCTCTTGAGCTCCGGGAAGACGCTCCGCACCGCGGCCTCGCGCACCTGGTAGCAGCCGGCGGCGTCCAGGATGGGCGCGATGTCGTGGACGTCGTACGGGATCCCCAGCGCCTCGCAGAGCTTCCGCCCGTAGGCGATGCTCTCGCCGGAGGAGTCGCGCTCCGGCAGCAGCAGCCCGTGCACCCGCTTGGGGCCCAGCGCCCGCACCGAGAGCGCCGCCACGCAGGCGGAGTCGATCCCGCCGGAGATCGCCACCACCACGCCCCGGCGCTTGAGCGTCTTCAGCACCGCGTCCGAGAGGCGCTGTGAGAGCTCCCGCGCCTTCGCCTCCAGGTCCAGCTTCAACACGTCCTTGTGAAATGCCATCAGGATCCGGCCTCGCTCGGAAAGAAGCCCTTCAGCTCCGGCCGGGCCACCTTGCCCGCCGGAGTGCGCGGCAGCTCCGCCGCGAACGCAATCGTCTTGGGCACCTTGAACGCCGGCAGCCGCTCGCGGCAGTGCCGCTTCAGCTCCGCGTCGGTGACGGCACCGTCCGGGCGGCGGACCACCACCGCGCACGCCCGTTCCCCACCGACCTCGTCCGGCATTCCCACCACCGCCGCCTCCGCGACCTCTGGGTGCGAGCCCAGCGCCTGTTCGATCTCCACCGGGCTGACGCGGTGGCCGCCCAGCTTGAGCATCTCCTTGGCACGCCCGGTGAGGAAGAGGAAGCCGTCCGCGTCGCGCCGGGCCAGGTCGCCCGTCCACAGCCAGCCACCGCGGAGGACCTGCGCGGACTCCTCCGGCGCTTCGAAGTAACCGGGCGTCACGCTCTCGCCCCGCGCGACCAGGTGGCCCTCCTCGCCCACGACCGCCTCCCCGCCGTCCTCCCGCACCACCTTCAGCTCCACGTTGCGCACCCCGCGGCCGATGGAGCCCTCCTTGTCCTCGGCGCGCTCCGGCGGCAGGTAGGACAGCCGGGCGGTGGCCTCGGTCTGTCCGTACATCACGAACAGGCGGGCGGGGCGGAACGCGTGGCGCGCCCAGCGGACGGTCTCCGGGTGCATCGCCCCGCCCGCCTGGGTCACGTAGCGGAGCGAGCGGAGGTCCAGTGCGCCCGGGTCGATCTGCCGGCGGATCAGCTCGAAGGTGAGCGGCACGCCGGCGAATCCGGTGCAGCGCTGCTCGCCCAGGGCCTCCAGCACCACCCGCGGGTACATGAAGCGGTGGTCGAAGAATACCGACCCGCCGGCGCGCAGGTGCGTCTGGAGCACGCTCTTTCCGTAGCAGTAGAAGAGCGGGAGGATGGCCATCGCGCGGTCCGACTCGGTGAGCTCCAGGTATTCGCAGATGGCCACGGTGTTGGCGGCGACGTTCCGGTGGGTCTGGATCACGCCCCGCGGCGCGCCGGTGCTCCCGGAGGTGTAGACGATCAGCGCCGGGGCGGACGCCTCGCGGACCGCCGGGGGCCCGGCGCCGGGCGGCGACTCCAGGGTGCCGTCCTCGCGCAGCCACTCCGCGGGGCGGCCGAAGGCGGCGGCCATGCGCTCCGGGATGGGGGCGGAGTGAACGGCGAAGAACCGCTCCACGGCGGAGGCGCGGCCCCAGGCCGCCGCGTCGCGCCCCAGCACCACCGCCACCCGGGCGCGCGCCTGGGTGGCGATCTGGTGGAGCGCCGCCTCGCCCCACTCCCTGCTCACCTCCACCGCGCTGGCGCCCAGCCACTGCGCGGCCAGCGAGGCGACCACCGCGGCGGGCGAGTTGGGCAGGGCGATCAGCACCCGGTCCCCGGCCCGAACCCCGCGCCCCTGGAGCGTGGAGGCGAAGGCGCGCACCCGGTCGGCCAGCTGGCCGTAGCTGACCTGGTCGGACGGCGTGCCCAGGCACGGCGCTCCAGGCGCGCGCTCGGCCCGCTCCAGCACCCAGTCGAAGGCGAACGGGCTCCGGCTCACCGCGCCTCCGCGTGGAGCCGGACGGCTTCCAGTTGAGCGCGGGGCGGATCGGCGGGCGGGCCCAGCAGCTCGCGCGCCAGCAGCTGGGTGGTGGCGGCGGCGATCACCGCCATGTTGTCCGCCTCCGACGGCTCGGCGCGCCGGGCGGCCAGCTTCTGCGCCAGCCTTTCCACCTTGGCCCCGTCGAAGACACCCACCGCGTCCACTGCCGCGCGCGACAGCAGCTCCCGCGCCCACGCCGGTGACCCAGGGCCGGTGAGCGCTTCGGCGATGGGCGCGCGGTAGGGGAGCTTCGGGCGCTGGATGACGCGCTGGGGGACCCTGGCGGCGGCCAGGCGCTTGAGGACGCGCTTCTCGTCGAGGACCCGGAGCTTGAGCGACGGCGGCAACCGCGCCGCCAGCTCGATGACCCGGTGGTCGAGGAACGGGAAGCGACCCTCCACCGAGTTGCCCATCAGCATCCGGTCGCCCTGGGCGGAGAGGAGATACCCGGAGAGCAGCGTCTGCATCTCGAGATACTGCGCGCGGGCCAGCGGCCGCCACGAGAGGACGCGAGGCGGCAGCGCGTCCAGCACCGCGGCGGCCGGATCGCAGTCGCGGGTGCGCTCGGTGAATTCGGCGGAGAAGAAGCGGGACACCCGGCCGGAGTTGGTCCAGCGGATCCGGTGGGAGAAGTCGAACGCGCCCGGCTCCTCCAGTCCCAGCCCGAAGAATTGCCGCAGCATTTCCGGCGACTGTTTCGAGAGCTGGAGGTACGGGTACATCCGCTGGAACAGCCTCGGCCGGTGCGGCGAACCGGGCCGGCGCGCCCAGAACTGGCGGATGGCCGTCTCCTTGTAGAGGTCGTACCCCCAGAAGATCTCGTCCGCGCCCTCGCCGGTGAGGACCACCTTGATCCCCGAGTCGCGGACCAGGCGCGAGAGCCGCAGGAATGGCGCCGGCGCGGAGCGGAGGAGCACCTGCTCCGCGTGGCGGACGACCGCCGGAAGCAGCTCGCCGATCTCGCGGTCCTCGATCCGGACGGACCTATGCGCGGTCCTCAGCGCGGCCGCCACCTCGTGCTGGTACTCGCCCTCGTCGTAGCGCGCCTGCGCGAAGGAGACGGAGAAGGTGCCCAGCGTACCGCCAAGCTGCTCCTGGGCGATCGAGCAGATCAGCGACGAGTCCAGCCCCCCGGAGAGGTAGGCGGCCACGGGGACGTCGGCGCGCAGCCGCAGGCGGACCGCCTCACCCAGCGCGGCGCCCAGGCGATCGACCGCCTCCTGCTCGTCCAGGTCCCGGTCGACGTTCCCGGCGGAGAGGTCCACGTCCCAGTAGCGGCGGGCGTCGAGGCGAACGCCGTCGAACCGGGCCACGTGCGCGGGGGGCAACTGCTGCACGCCCTCGAAGCTGGTGCGCGGGGCCAGCGGCGCCCAGAGGTGCGCGGTCTGCTTCACGCCGGCCGGATCCAGGCGCGGCGGCAGCCAGCCGGCGGCGAAGATCGCCTTCGCCTCGGAGGCGAAGCAGAGGCCTTCCGGGGTGAGGGCGTAGTACAGCGGCCGCACGCCGGCCCGGTCGCGAGCCAGCCAGAGCGAGCCGTCTCGCGGGTCGAACAGCGCGAAGGCGAACTGACCGACGAAGCCCTCGACGCAGTCGATCCCGCGGGACAGGAACGAGGCGAGGATCACCTCGGTGTCGGAGCGCGTCCGGAACGGGTAGCCCCGGTGGGCCAGGCGTTCCCGCAGCTCCATGTGGTTGAAGATCTCCCCGTTGAACACGACGGTGAGCCCGGTGGCCGGGTCGCGCATCGGCTGGCTGCCGCCGGAGAGATCCAGGATGGAGAGCCGGGTGTGTCCGAGCGCGGCGCCGTCCAGCAGGAGCGCGCGCTGCTCGTCAGGGCCGCGGTGGTGCAGGCTGGCCGTCATCCGGCGCAGCCGCGGCCCGAAGCGGGCCAGCCGCTCGTCGGGCGGCGACCCGGGAGGCAAGGTGAATCCGGCGATCCCGCACACCGCGGACGCTCACCCCGCCGCCGCGGCCGGGCGGGCCGCGGACCGGCGCCCGAGGAACGCCACCAGGTTTTCGATGGAGTCGAGGTTGGCGGGGACCAGCTCGTGGTCCTCCACCTTCACCCCAAACTCGCTCTCCAGGAACGCCACCAGCTCCATCATCCCGGTGGAGTCGATGATCCCGGTCTTGAGAAAGGACGCCTGGTCCGAGTAGCCGTCCGCGAAGAAGGTCTCACTGATGTAGGTCCGCAGCTTCAAGCGAGTATCCACAACCGAACTCTACCCCCGACTGAGGGAGAGACTCATCTGGCGCGCGGGATTGCCGATCGCCATCGAGCCGGCGGGAACGTCCTTGTCAACCACGCTCCCGGCCGCCACCACCGCTCCGTCGCCAATGGTCACCCCCGGCTCGATCACCGCGCCGTGGGCCACCCACACGTCGTCCCCCACCACGATCGGCGCCGTCTTCCCACCCGCCGAGTCCTGGAGGCGGACGAACGACGCAAACATGCAACGCTGGCCGATAGAGATCCGGGCGCGCGCGTCGATCACCGTGCCATAATTGAAGAGGGTTTCGCCTCCCACCGCGAGCGATGCCCCGGCGGCCACCGCGATGCGGGTCGCGAGCATGCCGCCGATGAAGGTCACCCGGTCGCCGATCTCGGCGCGCCCGCGGGGGTCCACGGCCACCTCCACCGGCCCGGTGGTCCCCACCCCGCTGCCCAGGTGGCAGGCGCGCAGGTAGATCCTCGCCCGGACGACCGCCAGCGTGCGCGCCACGGCGTGGGCCAGCGCCTGCCACGGACCGCCACCCTTCCGCGCCGGCGGCGCGGCGGCGGGAGTGGCGGAGGCCACCGGTGAGGGGGAAGCGGCGCTCGCCAGCGCGGGCCCGGACGGAGAGCTGGGCACCCCGGCGTCTCTCGGGGCGGCCGACTTCACCGGCTTGGCGGGGTATCCACTCACCGCGACACCCGCCGGCACGCGGCGGCTGATCACCGTTCCCGCGAGCACGCGCGCACCGCGCTCGAGGTGAGCGCCGAAGAGGATGATGGCGCGCTCGCCCACGAAGGCGTCCTCGCCGATCCGCACCTCCGAGGAAGCCGGGCGCTGGTGGCGGTCTCCCCGCACCGGGTGGAACTGGTTGTCCATCACCTTGGCGTAGGGGCCGATCCGCGCGCCGGCGCCCACCACCACCCGGAACTGGGCCTCGATGGAGGTGCCACCCTCGATCACCACGCCGTCGCCAATTTCGATCGCCGCGCCTCGGGCGGCGTGGAGCTCGATGGGGGCGGCGCGGCCGTCGAGGAGCACGCCGGCGCCCAGCGCGACGCGCCCGCCGCCGTGGATATGCACGCGCCCGTGGACGCGGGTGCCGGCCCCCACGCGCGCACAGCGCCAGAGCCGGAGGCGGGTGAGCATCACCGCGGGGTGGTGGCCGGGATCCCGGCCAGTGTGGAGATCAGGGCCAGCGCGGCGCGCCGGCGGCCGGCGGCGTTGAGGTGCTGGCCGTCGTCGCTGTAGGCGGGCACCAGGGCGGGGTACCTCGCGCCGCCGCGTTCGAAGGTGCTCTCCGCTCCGTCCTCGCCGGTGGACTCCGCCCTGGCCAGGTCGAAGATGGGCTCCTTGCCCTCGTACTCGGCGCGGAGGAGCTGGTTGAACTGGTGGCGCAGGACGTTCTCGCGCTCGCCCCAGGCCCCGCCGCCGAACGTGTTCTTCACCCAGCCGGTGAGGCCCCGCTGTACGACGGTGAGCGGCACGGTGACGTGGACGAAGGTGGTGGCTGGAAACCGCGCGCGCAGCGCCTGGTGCGCGGCGCGGTACCCGGCGAAGAGCCTGGCCGCGTCGCGGTCGGGCCCGAAGTCGACGTAGCAGAGCTTGTAGAGCGCGATCTCCGCCCGCTGGCCCAGGCCACCCTCCAGGAGGGTGGTGAAGTGGGCGATCTTCGTCTCCGGCTGCTCGTTCTTGCCGATCTTCCGGTGCACCAGCCCGGGCTGCTCGAGCGCCTCCGGGGCCTCGCTCTCCACCACCCGGAGCGGGACCCCCGCCTCGCTCGACAGGTCGGCCAGCCCCTGGAGCAGGTTCTCGCCGACGGACTGGTGGCCGAAGACGATCCGGCGCCTGGAGATCTGCTCGAACTGCTGGCGGAGAGAGCTGGTCGCTGTCTGGCCCTGGAGGGCCTGGGCCGGGGCGGCGGAGGGGGACATGGTGAGGAGCGCGGCGAGCGCGGCGAGGCGGAGTCGCGGGAGTGGCATGGGGAACGGGGGCGGGGGACGGAAGGGTGAAGCGCCGTGTATCACTCCCGGCTCACGCGGTCCCCTTTTGCGTCACCGGGCGCGCGCGGCCTCCAGCAGCAGCCGGCGCTCCGCGCCGCCCACGGCCCGCCGGGACGGCGGCGACCGCGTCCGGGTTGACGGAGATGGAGGTGATCCCGAACCGGACCAGGTGCTCGGCGAGCTCCGGCCGGTTGGGATGCGCGCCGCGGGGCGGTGCTATGCCTCCACGTATGGCGGAGAATGAAGCGCTCCTCCGGAGGATCGGCGCGGCTCTGAAGACCGAAGACCCGGTCGACGCGCTGGCCCGGCAGCTCCCCGCCACCGACCTGGCCTCCCTGCTGCTCCACGTGTTCGCCGCCCGCACGGAGGGGCTGGAGGCGCGGAAGCTGCTCCAGCGCTTCGAGGCCCTCCGCGCCGCCCAGCCGAACCCCAACGACCCGCGCGCGCTGAACGCCATCGCCGGCGAGGCGTACGGCGCGGCCTCTGCCTTCGAGGCGGTGGAGCTGGGGCCGGTGCTCCCGCTGGGCGCGGCGCACGCGCTGGGCGGCGTGCACCAGAACAACGTCCTCGGGGCGGGGCGCGGGCTGGAGGTGATCGCCGACACCTCCGACGCCCTGGCCCTGGAGATCGCCCGGCGGCGGCGCGCGCTCTCCGCCACCCAGCGCCTGGAGACCACCACCCGCCTCTGCGGCGAGCACCGCGTGCTCCGCCTCCAGCCACTCCCCGACCCGCGCCTGCTGCCGCACTTCCGGCTGTTCGCGTTCGCCTCCGCCGGCCGCGACGGCCCCACCGCCTTCGCGCTCTCCGCCGCCCGCGAGCACCTCGCCGCGCACCTGACCTGCTTCCGCCGCCTCAACCAGCGCGGCTACGCCATTGGCGCCCTCACCGCCCAGGTGACCGACACCGAGGTGGTGCGCTGGCTGCTGGAGCGGGCGAAGCTGGACCCGGAGGCCGTCCGCTCGGAGATCCGCGCCCACCACTTCGGTGGCTCCGCGGAGCTCCTCGCCTCCCGCGGCGTGCGGCTGCCGTCGTCCGCGGCGGAGGCCATGGCCCTCCCGGACCTCCCTGTCCGTCTCCGGGCCCGGCTGGAGCGCCTGGAGTCCCACGCCTGCGCCCCGCTCCGGGCCGAATTCCCGGACGTGGAGGTGGCGGTGGACCTCACCCGCCTCGAAGGACTGGCCTACTACGACGGCCTGGCCATGCGCGTGACCGCCACCACCGCCCGCGGCGAGCGCTTCCCGCTGGCGGACGGCGGCGCGCTGGACTGGATGGCCCGGATGCTGGGGGACGGGAAGGAGCGGATGGTCGCCAGCGGCTTCGGCCCAGACCTGATCGCCTCGCTCTTCCGGCCCTGAGCCCCCGAGAGCCGGGCCGCTACTTCTTCGCCGGCATCGGCGTCGGCGGCGGGTTGATGGACTTGCTGTCCGGCGGCTTCGCGTCGCGCTTCGCGGGCGCCACGAGCACCGGCCCCCTGGGCGCCGGATTCGGGACCTCCGCGTTCTCGATGGTGAACTCCACGCGCCGGTTGAGCGCCATCCCCGCCTCGCTGTCGTTGGGCGCGATGGGGACCCGGCGGCCGTAGCCCTGCACGCGGAGCCGCTTCGGGTCGACCCGGTGGTCCACCAGGAACTTCATCACCGAGTTGGCGCGCCGCTGGGAGAGGTCCAGGTTGTACGAGTCGCTGGCGCGCACGTCGGTGTGGCCCTCGATCAGCACGCGCTGGATCTCCGGATGCTCCTTGAAGATGCGCGCCACCTCTTCCAGCGTCTCGAACGACTCGGGGAGGATGACGTCCTGGTCGGTGGCGAAGTGCACCTGGTCCAGGATGGTGATCTTGTTGCCCACCACCTTCGCCAGCGGGCAGCCGTCGCGCCCGCGCACGTCCACCGCCTCGGTGGGGCAGAGGTCGAGGCGGTCGGGCGTCCCGTCGCCGTCGCTGTCCAGGTCCGGGCAGCCGTGGTTCTCCACCGAACCGGGCGCCTTCGGGCAGCGGTCCGCCGCGCCCAGCACGCCGTCGCCGTCCATGTCCGGGCACCCGTTGTTCTCCACCGGGCCGGCGTCGTCGGGGCACTTGTCCTGCTCGCCGATCACCCCGTCCTTGTCCGGGTCCACCGGCGGCTGCTTGAAGCGCTCGATCTCCTCCCACTCCGCGGTCTTCCCCGGCACCCAGATGGCGCTGAAGAAGAAGCGGAACGCCGGCGCCCCCAGCCCGCACCCGCACCCGCCGCCGCCGCCGGTGGTGATGGTCACGCCGCTGTCGGAGTACCAGCGCAGCCCGGCCAGCAGCTCCGCCGGCGCCTGCCGCCCCGTCTCCAGCGAACGCTTGAGCCCCAGCGAGCCGTAGCCCATCCCCACCGCGGTGATGCCCCAGCGCCGGATGATGGGGACCTCCACGCCCAGCCCGCCCTGCGCCATGCTCCCCAGCTCCGCCCCGGCGAACTCCCGATCCGGCCGGAGCCAGGCGCCCAGGTTGGCCGTGAGCAGGATGCCGTTGCGGAAGCGGTAGTCGAGCACCAGTCCCGGCGCGGTGGTGATCTCGCCCTCGCTGGCGAAGGCGTCCTGCGCGCCGGTGGGCGCGGAGAGGGAGAAGGTGAACGCCGCGCCGAAGCCTTCCTGGTTCCCCTTCCGCCGCAGGTACGGGAGCGCGATCTTGGAGGTGAAGCGGACGTCGCCCATGGCGAACGCGCGCACCGAGCCCTCGGTGCCGATCGCCTCCAGGTTGTCCGACGCCTGGAACAGCACCACCGGCGCGGTGACCCCCACCTCCGCCCAGTCGAACAGGCCGATCGTCGCCGCCGCGTCGAGCTGCAGCCGCCCCAGAAGGACGCTGAGTGACTTCTCCTGCCCGCCGATGGGCACCAGCACCAGCGGGTCGATGGAGAAGTTGAGCGCCAGCCCGCCGGCCGCGGAGAAGTGCGCCAGCGGGCGGGACTGCTGGATCATCACCAGATCTTGCGGCGCGCCGGAGGGCCGGAAGAGCTGGACGTCGAACCGGCCCTCGGTCTGCGCGCGCGCCGGGGCGGAGAGCGCCATCGCCCCGGCCGCGGCGACCACCAGGAACGAGGAGCGGACCCGGACCGGGGCCCTCGCGGCGCGGCGGCGCCGGGACCCGGCGAGCCAGATCAGCACCAGCGCCGAAAGCCCCAGCACCACCGGGTCCGAGGCCGGGATGCTGGCGCAGCACACGCCGCCGCCCTTCGGCTCGGTGTCCGGCTTGACGCGCCCGCGTGCGCAGCTCCCGGTGCTGGTGGAGCAGTGCTCGGCGGGCCCGCAGTCGTTGCTGGTGTTGCAGCCGCTGATGCACTTCCCCAGCGCCACGTCACAGACGCCGCTGCAGCCACACTGCGAATCGGCGAAGCACTCCACGCAGGTCCGCCCGTCGCAGACCGTGCCCGGCGAGCAGGTGGCCTGGCACCCGGAGCTGGTGCACTCGCCCGTCTCCCGGTTGCAGGTGCCCACCGGGCAGTCGGCGTCCGCCCGGCAGCGCACGCACTGGGCCGGCCAGTTGCCGGAGTCGCAGTAGGGCCGGTCGCCGCCGCACGCCTCGCAGCGCTCGCCGCAGCGCCGGTCGGTGGTGCACGGCGAGCACTCCCCGGAGAGGCAGAACTGGCCGGAGCCGCACTCCAGGTCGGACCGGCAGGCGACGCACACCTGGCCGTCCAGGCAATAGGGCCGCGGGCCCGGGCAGGTCACGCAGGACGGCCCGCAGCGCTCGGAGGTGTTGCACGCCGGCAGCTGTTCGACGCAGCGGCCGCTGCCGATGTCACAGCGCTTGGGCGACGGGCAGTCGAGGTCCCTCACGCATTCGGCGCAGGTGGGCGCGACGCCCGCCTGGGGCGACAGGCAGCGTTGGCCGGCGCCGCAGCAGTTGCAGGACGCGCCGGCGCAGGCGTCGTCGGTGGAGCAGGACTGGCAGGCGCCGTTCGCGTCGCACACCTTCCCGCGCGGGCAGTCCGCGTTGTTGGTGCACTCCTGGCACACCCCGATGGCGACGTTGCACTTCTGTCCCGTCCGGCAGTCCGGGTCCGCCTTGCACTGCACGCACTGGACGAGCCCGCCGATGGTGGCGCACACCGGCGTGGAGCCGTTGCACGGCGTGCACGAGGGCCCGCAGAAGGTGGCGCTGGTGCAGGGCGCGCAGACCGCGGCGGCGTTGCAGTAGTTGCCGGTGCCGCAGCCGCCGTTGCCCGGCGTGTTGGCGTTCTGGCGCAGGCACTGGGTGCAGGCGTTCGGGTTGCCGCCGGGGACCGACCCGTCCTCGGCGAGCTGGAACTGCGCGGGCTGGAAGAGCTGGAAGCCGGAGGTGGAGAGGTTGGCGCTGCCCGGCTGGCCAGGGGACAGCTCGAAGTCAGTGAAGGTGGTCTCCAGCACCGACATCTCGAGCGCGGCGTGATCGGTGATCTCCGAGTACAGCACCTCGATGGGGTACAGGCCGGGCGCGCTGAAGGTCACCGAGTTGGTGGTGCGCCAGGTGGCCGCGCCGAGCTGCGGGGGCCGGGTCACCACCGGGTACGCCACCTGGTCCTGGTCGTAGACGGTCAGGCTGACCGCGTCGTCCGTGTAGAAGCCGAAGTGCAGCGGGTGGCCGGCCATGGCCGCGGTGACGTTCAGGTACCCGCGAAGCCTCACGCCGAAGGACGTGGCGGGATCGTTGAAGGCGAACGGGCACCCCCAGGACGGGCACGCCGGGACGTTGGCGTCCGTGAAGTCGCCCTGGCTCAGGTTCATCCCGGACTGGTTGTTGTTGGAGAGGTCGAACGGCGTGCGCAGCACCGCGGTGACGCGGGTGGCGACGCGCGCGTCGAGGAACGCGTTGACGCCGCTGTTGAAGGTGCTGGTCTGCTGCGGGAAGTCGGTGGCCGGCGAGGTGGAGATCGCCGAGACCATGCACAGCCCCGGGCCCGGCACGACCACCGGCGCCGCCGTGGGCCCACCGTTCACCTGCACGGGGGTCTGGGCGCCGGCGGCGCCCGCGATCACCACCAGCGCCGCGACTGCTCGGCGCCACGAACCAGGAGGAGAGCGCATCTTGGAGGGCCGGCCGCAGCGGAGGCTTTCATGGAGTCCGGGCACGGTCAACTTGGCGTCTTTCCAGGGAGTTCTGCATTACCGGCCCGCTCCCTGGGGGCAGGGACGAGCGTGGCCTCGTCGAAATTCAGGGTGGCCCCGAAGACGTGAAGGTCCATGGGCGCCGGAGGTGCAACCGGCGCGCCCCGACCATCCATCGCACGGTTGCGCGGTCACCGGCGGCGAAATGCGCAGGCGCGTGCACGTCACCGCGGTCGCGGGTGGATAGCGACCTGCGCGCCTGGCTGCTCCAGGTGGGAGCTCTACTTCGCGTCCTCGAACGCCTTGCGGAGCTGCGCGGACAGGTCTCCGAACGCGAGGTGGTCCAGGTACATGGCGTCGATCGTCCCCTGGCCCAGCTTGAGGTCCTTCCGCTTGCCGTCCGCGCCCACGAAGGAGACGGTGTCGCCGCCGTTGTAGCTCGCGGTGAGCTGCTTGCCGCCGGACTGGACGGGCACGCTGAAGTGGAGGTCGGCCGGCACCTCGTTGGGGATGTTCTTCCCGCTCGCGCCCGGCTTGCCGATGTCCGCCAGCTCCTGCCGCAGGAAGTTCCGCACCACCTGCCGGCTCTGCTTGTCGATGATCGGATCCACCTTCTCGTCGTACGTCAGCCCGAAGGTGTCGTCCTCCTGGTTCGGGTTCTCCAGGTTCCACACCGGCACGCCGAGCATGAAGTCGCCGGCCTTCGGCGCGTTGCGGTCCTGGTAGTCGCGCGCGTCGGCCGCCGAGTCCTGGTGCAGGGTCCAGCCGTTGAGCGCGTTCCAGATGATGTGCGTGGAGTCCTGGTTGTCCTTGGGCAGCGGCTTGCCCTGCTTCACGTTGTCACCGGCCGCCAGGTTGGAGTCGCGCTCGTACAGGTGCATGCCGATGACCGGCAGCGTGTTGTTCTGGTAGTGCATCGGCAGGCCGTCGAACACGCCGCCGTCGGTGAGGTGCACGCTGCGGCCGGTGGTCGGGTCCACCATCTGGACCGGGTCCCATACCGCGGGGATGGCCATGGAGGCGCGGATGGCCAGCGCCACCGGCGTGTCCGGCGTCGTCTCCTGGCTGAAGACGAAGGTACGGTTCTCCGGCTTGGTGAAGTCCTCCTGGCCCTTGGGCGGGTTGGAGTCCGAGTAGGTGGCGGCGATGAGCTGGCACGGCATCTTGAGGTCCGCGAACGTCACCGGCCGGTCCTTGATGCCGGTGATCTCCCGCAACCAGCGGTCCAGCGTGTCGTACGCCACTTGCCCGTTGGTGAGGCCGCCGTCGTCCGGGATGAGGTCCACGTCGAACCACTTGGAGAGCGCGGGGTCCTTCACCATCTCCGACACGCGCTTGGGGTCCGCGCCGGCGGCGATCAGGCCGGCGGCGATCGACCCCACCGAGGTGCCGCTCACGCTGGCCGGCACCACGCCCTGCTCCAGCATCTCGGAGAAGGCCGGGCCGTAGCGCTTGCCCTTGCCGCCGCCGCCCTCCAGCGAGAGGTGCACGGCGATGGGCTCGCCGTCCGCCCGCGGCATCCCGGCGGCGGCGCGGTTGGCGGCGACGATCTGCCTGTACTGCTCCGGCGACGAGACCTCCGTCACCTTGTCGTTCTCGTCCACCAGCCGCACCGTCTTGCCGCCGCCGAACAACGCGTCCATCGCGCTCGGGGGCTGGAGCACCGGCGCCTTCGTCGGGTGGGTGGAGGCGTTCACCTGCCCGTTGGGGATCTCCCTGGACTGCAGCTGCGGGTCGATCCACAGGGCGCCCGGCTTCGGCGCGGTGGCTTCGGTGTAGCCGCTCGTCTGCTGGAGCTTGCCGCTGGCCTCCTTGAGCTGCTGCTCTACCTGGGCGCGGCGTGGGTCGCCCGGAGGGAGCGAATCCAGCTGCGACCGCAGCGAGCGCACCTGGCCCAGCGTGTCGCGGAACGGCTGCGTCTGCTTCTTGAACTTGTCTCCGTCCGGGTCGTGGATGTGCGGCGGGAAGACCCAGCTGAAGACCTTCTTCACCTTCTCCACGTCGATCTTGGAGAGGATGCTGCCGTAGTCGATCTTGAGGTTGCCGAAGAACGCCTGGTCCGCGCCCTGCGGCACCTTCACGTCGTTGAGCGCCGGGCGGAGCTGCTTCTCGATCTCCTTCAGCGCCGCGTTGGCGGCGCCCGACTCCAGCCGGTCCACCACGCCCGAGACCGCGCCCTCTACCTTTTTCTCAACCTGGGCGACCTTGCCAACGGCGGACTGAACGTCCTTCGCGATCGTCTGCGTCAGCTTCTTGAGGTCCATGGGAGTGGGAGACCGGGGTGCTGCTCGGGGTGAGAGCAGGTGGGTTTGGGTGCGATTATCCCGGCCGAGCGCGCGCGAGTTGCGCGCTCGCGATGAAGCGATCGCTTTCCCGTCAGCGGCGAGCCGTTTTCTTGGAACCCGAGCCGCCGGCGGAGTCGAGCCAGTCGGAGATCTGCTTCGCCTCGGCGGCGTCGCCGCGCTTCTTGTAGATGGTGAGCGCCTCGCGCGACAGCTCCTTCGCGCGGGTGCGGTCGCCGGTCGCCCAGAGCGCGCGGGCCAGGCCGAAGCTCGCCTCCGCCTGCTTCTTGGGGTCCTCCAGCGAGAGGTGGAGCGCGCGCTCGAAGAGCGGCACGGCCTTCGCCGCCTGGCCGGCGCCCAGGTACGCAAGGCCCAGCCCGATCAACGAGTACGTCACGTCCGGGTGGTCCTTGCCGATGGCCTTCTCCTTCAGCTCCAGCGCGCGCCGGGCGACGTCCACCGCCTCGGCGAAGCGGCCCTCGGAGCAGAGCAGCTCCGCCAGCGCGTCCATCCCGTCGGAGACCTGGCGGTGCCCGGGCCCCAACGACCGCTTGTACATGGCGAGCGCGCGGTCGATCTCCGCGTGGGCGTCCTTGAACTCCTTCTTCCCCCAGTAGGCGCGGCTGAGCGTCTCGTGCACGTAGGCCGCGCTGACGTGGTCCGGGCCGCGGGTGCGCGCGATGAGGCCGAGCGACTCGTGCGCCATCGCGATCACCTCGTCGTAGTGCTTCATCTCCAGGGACACCACGGAGAGGTTGGAGAGGATGGTGGCCCGCTGCGGGCCATCCTTCTCCGCCAGCTGCAGCGCGCGCTCGTAGGCCTTCTGCGCCTCGTCCAGGCGGCCCTCCAGCAGCAGCACCGAGCCGACGTTGGAGAGCAGCTGGGACTCCAGATCCTGGTTGCCGCCCACGCGCTCCAGGTCGGCGCGGATCATCCCCTCCCAGAAGTGGGCGTCGTCGTAGCGGGACGACATGCCGCCCAGCACGTAGACCAGCCGCACGGAGGCCCGGATCGAGGTGAGGTCGTCGCGGCCGGCGCGCGCGGCGTAGACGGCTTGCACCAGCGACCGCTCCGCCTCCTTGGCGTCCCCCAGCGAGAGCGCCTGCAGCCAGCCGTACCAGTAGAGCGCCTCCGCCTCCAGCGGGCGGAAGCGGGCGGCCTGCGCCAACCGGAGGGCTTCGCGGGAGATGCTGAGGGCCTGCTTGTACTTGCCGGCGTCGTGGAGCGCCTTCACCTCCGCCAGCATGGTGCCCACCTTCTCGATGTCGGCGCGCGCCGCCGGGTCCTCCGGCATGTTCACCTGGTTGGTGAGCGCCTCCACGTCCGCGCAGGTCTTCAGCGGGGCCAGCCCCTGCGCGGCGTCGGTGGCCCGCTCCACCATCCGCTCGTCGGCGGCGGTGAGCACGCCCACCACTGCCTTGAGATCCTTGAGGCGGCGGTCCAGGCACACCATGCGCAGCGAGAGCACGTGCTCGGTCTGCTCGCCGCGGACGCGGGTGGCGCGGCAGGCGTCCCCGTGGATCGCCACCCAGTCCTTGGCGTAACGGTCGATGGCGTCGTGCACCTTGGCCGCGGTGTCCGCCGCGTCCGGCGAGCCGGAGGCCTTCAGCCCCCGCTGCATCTCCGCCTGGGTGGCGGCGTCCCAGACGCCGGCCAGCCGCTCCTGGGCGCCGCTGCAGTAGTGGACGTGCAGGTACTGGCGGTAGGCGAAGCCGGCCACCGCCAGCAGCGGGACCGCCAGTGCCGCGGCGACCAGGACCAGGCGGCGGCGCTGGACGACGTCCTGGTCGTCCATGGCGGCCAGGAGCGCGTCCATGCCGGGGAAGCGCTCCTCGGGGACCATGCTCAGCCCGCGCATCAGCGCCTTGCGGATGGTGGCGGGCAGGCGCGGGACGCGCGGCGGCTCCTTGAGTAGCGCCTGCAGCGCGCTGCCGGAGAGCTGGTTCACCCCTTCCGCCTTCCCCGGGGCGATCATCACCCGGGTGGCGGCGGGGGTCTTCATCGCCAGCTTGCGCTGGGAGGAGGTGGCGGAGGAGAGGGCGCGGTGGTCGAACGGGCGCTTGCGGTACAGGCCCCAGTAGAGCGCGGCGCAGAAGGCGAACTGGTCCGAGCGCGCGTTG
>DATBSS010000563.1:0-13116 GCA_036559665.1 Myxococcaceae bacterium | reverse complement strand
GCTCCTCGATGTCCTGCTCCGACAGCGCCTTGGCGACCTCGTCGTCGCCGCCCAGCACTCCGGCGGCCAGCTCGCGCTTGCGCTTCTGGAGGGCGAGGATCTTCTCCTCCACCGTCCCGCGGGTGATGAGCTTGTAGCTGATCACCGCCTTGGTCTGGCCGATGCGGTGGGTGCGGTCCGTCGCCTGGTCCTCCACCGCCGGGTTCCACCACGGGTCGTAGTGGATGACGTAGTCCGCCGCGGTGAGGTTCAGCCCCGTCCCGCCCGCCTTGAGGCTGATGAAGAACAGCGGCGGACCGGCCGGGTCGTTGAACTGGTCCACCTTCGCCATCCGGTCCTTCGTCCGCCCGTCCAGGTACAGGTACGAAAGCTTGCTCTGGTCCGCCTTCGTCTTCAGCAGCTCCAGCATCTCGGTGAACTGCGAGAACACCAGCGCCCGGTGCCCCTCCGCCACCAGGTCCGCCACCAGCTCCTGGAACCGCTCCAGCTTGGCGGAGGGCGGCAGGAGCGTCCCCGGCGGCAGCTTCAACAGCCGCGGGTCGCAGCACACCTGCCGCAGCCGCATCAGCGCCGCCAGGATGGACACCCGGCTCCGCTTGAACCCCACCTTCTCGATCGTGTCGTAGACCTTGCGCCGGGTCTCCGCCAGCACCTCCTTGTAGAGGGCCGCCTGCCCGGGATCCATCTCGCAGTACGCCACGCTCTCCGTCTTCGGCGGCAGGTCCTTCGCCACCTCCGTCTTCAGCCGCCGCAGCACGAACGTCGAGATCCGCCGCTTCAGCCGCTCCCGCACCTGCGCGTCGCCGCCCACCTGGATGGGCTGTTCGTAGCGCTCGGAGAAGGTGCTCTGCGACCCCAGGAAGCCCGGCATCAGGAAGTCGAAGATGCTCCACAGCTCCGAGAGCCGGTTCTCCAGCGGCGTGCCGGTGAGCGCCAGCCGCTGGTCGGACGGAATGGTCTTGCACGCCTGCGCCGTCGCCGAATCCGCGTTCTTGATGTTCTGCGCCTCGTCCAGGATCAGGTACCGGAACCCGACCTTCGACAGCTCCTCCACGTCCCGCCGCACCAGCGCGTACGAGGTGAGCACCAGGTCCACCGCCTTGAGCTGGTCCGCCCGCTCCTTCCGGTCCGCCCCGTGCCACATGAACGCCTTCAGGCCCGGCGTGAACTTCTCCGCCTCCCGCTCCCAGTTCGCCAGCACGCTGGTGGGCGCCACCACCAGCGACGGCTTCTGCCCCTCCTCGTTCTTCGACTTCTGGAGCAGCGCCAGCGCCTGGATGGTCTTCCCCAGGCCCATGTCGTCCGCCAGGATCCCCGACAGCCCGTGGCGGTGGAGGAACCACAGCCAGGAGACGCCGCCCTCCTGGTAGTGCCGCAGCGTCCCGTCCAGCCCCTCCGGCGGCGCCACCTTGGGCACCGCAGTCGAGTCGCGCATCTCGTGCATCGCCCGCCGCGCCTTGGTCTCGATCTCCGTCAGCTCGCCCAGGTCCGTCAGCAGGTCCAGCGCCACCGCCTGGTGCAGCGGCAGCCGGGTGCGCGCCCGGCCTGGCAGCGCCCCTGCCTCTTCCAGCATGTCCGCCGCGCGCTGCAGCTCTTTTTGGTCCGCCTCCGCGAAGGTGCCGTCCTTGAGCGGCACGAACCTCCGCCCCGAGTCCAGCCACATCCGCACCGCGCCCAGGTCCACCGCCTGGTCGTCGGTGACGAAGTCCGCGTCCAGCTCGAACCAGCTCACCCCGCTCATCCCCACCCGGATCCTCGGTCGCAGCCGCGGCCGCAGCCGGACCTTCTTCTCCTCCGCGCCGTAGCGCTCCCACTCCGGCGGCAGCTCGCGCAGCCCGCGCGCCCACAGCTCGATCGCCGCGTCGCCCTGCGCCTCGTACAGGTTCAGGGCCGCGTCGAACCTGAAGCCCTTGGTCTGTAGCAGCTTGCCCGCGTCCCGCTCCATCTCCTCGCGGCGGCGGTACAGCTTGCGCGAGCCCTCGCCGGCGCCGCTGGCGTAGCCCAGGTGCTGGGCGGTGGGCGAGACCGGGACAGTGGTCTGGCCGTAGCGGGCGGCCAGGCGCGCCTTGATGTGCTCGATGCCGCCCTCGATGGTGAGGATGAACTTCGGATCCACCCCCTCCTCCACCTCCACCCCGTCCGCCCGCAGGCTCATCCGGAAGCGCGGCAGGTGCGCGGCGAAGAAGGTGAGGATCCGGTCCAGCTGGTTGACCGGGAACGCCATCTGCGGCTCCAGTATCCACTTGCGCAAAAGCCGCGGCGGGAAGTCCGGCTCCACCGCGTACAGCCCCTGCCCCACGATGGCGAACGTCCGCCGCCCGGCGAGGACGATGGCGTCCTTGAAGTCCGTGGCCTGCCCGTTCGGCAGGCACAGCTCCAGCTCGGCGGTGGCGGTGTCGCTCTTTGATTCGAGATGGATCTGCGGGCGGGCGGGCTCCGCGGAGAACTGGAGCGCGGTACCGCGGTACACGACGCGCCGCTGCCGGAGGAGCTCCACCATGTCGGAGAGCTCCTCGTCGCTGAGCAGGATGCGCGCGTCGTAGCGGCTCTCGTGCTTGCCCAGCTCCATGAAGACGCGCTCGTCCGACGGGGCGATGCGCGCGCCCGCGGCCAGGAGCCGCTTCACCTGCACCGGCCCCTTCATCTGCGCGTCTTGCCGGCGCACGTCCACCACCCACTGCCGCCCGCCGCCCGAGTTGGTGGGCGTGAGCCGGTAGAGGAACTCGTAGTCCGGCAAGGCGGAGAGCCCCAGCCAGCTCTCCAGCTTCGCCAGCGCGGGGAGCGACACGGCGGCGAGCGACGGCCCGCCGCCCGTCTCGCGAGTGACCTCCGACAGCGCGACGGCCGCCTGCCGCAGCCGGGCCAGGTAGATCATCGCCGCCGCCACCACGTGCTTGCAGTGCGGGCCGTACTTGTTCCAGGAGACGCAGGAGCAGGACGAGGCGATCTGGCCGTCCTTGAGGTCCAGCTGCACGTCGTAGCTGCCGCCAGTCGAGCCGGCCACCTGGGCGGAGATCTTCCCGCCCTGCACCGTGCCGATGGTCACCCGGCGGGCCTCGGCGTACTCGCGGCCCTTCTTGTACGTGGTGGGCTGGACCTCGGCGCGCAGGTGCTGGAACCACGGCGCGTCGATGGCGGGCGGCGCGCTGCTCCCCGGGGGTGCGGGCAAGGCTCCGCCGTGGACCGGAGGGGGGGGCAGGCTCGGGATATCGGGCGGGTCGGGTGGTGTCGACACTTCTTCAGGACCGCGTCCCCGACCTCTGCGACGAGCCGGGGATCTGTCCCTATACCACGGCAGGGCCGCTGACCCTTCCCGCCGGACGTGGGACGCCTCTGAAATGTCGTGTCGTGAAAGGTGAGACGGCGCCGGAACGGCGGGCGCCCCGGGGTCAGGGCGCCCGCCAGCGCGCTCGCCTTACAGCGTGCCCGCCGTCGGAGCGGTGGTGAGCTGGAAGTCGGCGCTGTTGTCGTTGGTGTCCTGCGGCGCCGCCGGCGCGCCGCTCTTCTTGCGCTCCAGGGACCCGGCCACGTTCCCCGGATCCTCGAGCGGGGCCCGCGCGGTCTCCGCGAAGTCGAGCGCCACGTCGCCCACCCCGGTGGCGATATTGAACACCGAGGATTGCGTGCTGGTCTCGTAGAACAGCGCGTCCATCAGTGTGCCGGTGGCGTAGTGGATGATCCCCAGGCCGTCCGACTCGGGCGCGGCCGCGATGCCGCCGTTCTGGATGATGTTCGAGTCCGGCGTGGCGCTGTTGGCCTTGATGGTCATCCGCAGCGTCCCCGCCGGCAGCGCCGCCGTCACCAGCGTCGACCCGAGCACGATCACCCCGCCAGGCGGGAGCGTGAGCACCGGGTTGGTCCCGTCGGTCACCCCGTCCAGCCGGTAGCGCTGGTACTCGCGCCGCGGCGTGGCGGTGTTGCCCCCGTTCACCAGCAAGACCTGGAGGCCGCCCAGCGAGATTGGGCTGGCGCCGATGTTGGCCAACTCCACGAACTCGGTGGTGTCGGTGCTCGGCTGATCGTAGTCGACCTCATTGATGATGATGCCGGTCTGGGGCCCCACGTAGCCGCGGAAGGTGTACGTGTTCGCGGTCAGGTCGTTCGGGTCGCCCAGCGTGTCCGTCACCCCCGTGACCGTCACCGTGTACGCCTGGTCCGGAGTCTGCGCATCGACGGTGAGGACCACCTTGGTGCCCGACACGGTCGCCCCGGAGACCGTCAGCCCGGGGATGGAGAAGTCACCCGGCGCGACCGAGGCCGCCCCGATGTTCCGGTTGAACGCGACCTCCACCGTCGTCAACGACAGCGAGTCCGCCGAGACCACCTTCGGGCCCGGGCACACCACGCCGGTGATGTCCGACGCCGAGTACGCAGAGGGCTGCGCGGTCGCGGTGAACCGCCACACCGGCCCGTGGGTCAGCGTCAGCCGGCAGCCCTGCGACAGCTCCAGTTGGGTGACCAGCGTGTCCGGCATGCGGAGCTGCTGGCCGGTGCCGGCCGGCAGGCCCGGCGTGGCGAAGAGGGCGCCCAGGTGGTTGGTGCCCGCGCCGACGAAGCCGCCGTCCAGGCCGCCGGTGATGCTGACCACCCGCGCCTGGTACTTCGGCAGGTTCGACACCAGGTCCGCCGCCGCCGAGATGTCCGACACCAGGCCGGCCGGCGTAGAGGTGCTCAAGCTGAGCACCGGGTGGTTGGTGGAGAGCACCGTCATCCCGCTGACCGCGCTGCCGCCGTCCGCCAGCATCACCGCCGTCATGCCGGTGGTGCCGACGTTCGCCTTGTTGAGGACCGTGAACTGAATCCGGTCGCCCACCGCCAGCGAGCCGCCGTCCGCCGCGATGAGGACGGGGTCCGTGGCGACGTACATGCCGGGCCCGCTCGCCTGCGCCTGGACGAAGAAGCCCGGCGGGTCGCTCACGAAGGTGCCGATGGCCGGCTTGAAGTAGGTGATGTACGCGCCGTCGACGATGAGGTTCAGCGCGCCCGTACCGGCGTCCGCGTAGAAGCCGATCGCCCCCTGCGGTCCGCTCAGGTCCACGTTCTGGCAGGTGGCGGGCGAGCCCAGGCACTCCTGGCCCACCGAGCAGTCCGAGTTGTCCCGGCAGATGCAGACGTTGTTGCTGCAGAACGGCGCGCTGGGGCCGCAGCCCTGGGTCGGGGTGCACTGCACGCAGGCACCGTTGCCGCTGTTCGCCGCGCTGTCGCAGACCGGCTTGGCCGCGTTCCCGGCGCAGTCGGCGTTGACGGCGCAACCGCAGACGTTGTTGGCGTTGCAGGCCGGGCGCGCGGGGTCGGCGCAGTTCGGGCTGGTGATGCACTCCACGCAGGTGCCCGGCGGAGGCGCCGTCCGGCAGAAGGGCGTGAAGCTCGCGCCGCCGTCTGGCAGCGCGCAGTCCGGGTCGCCGGTGCAGCCCAGGCACGCGCCCTGGCCGCCGTTGGCCAGCGGGTCGCACACCTGGGTCGTCCCGCAGCCCTGCTGTGGCGGCCCCAGCAAGCACACCTTGCAAAGATTCGCCGCGGTGTCGCAGACAAGGTTGGGCGGCGTGGTGCAGTCCGCGGAGGCGAGGCACCCCACGCACGCGCCCAGGCCCCCGGCGCCCGCCGTGTTGCAGACCGGCGAGCCGGAGTTGCAGCCCGGGTCCGTGGAGCCGGAGCCGTCAAAGCAGTTCTTGCACGTCCCGACGCCGCCGTTCGACGCGGAGTCGCAGATCAGCGGCGCGCCGCAGCCGGCGCCCGCGTTGCAGACGATGCAGCCGCCGAAGCCGCCGTCGCGGGCGGTGTCACAGACCGGGTCGAAGGCGGTGCAGCCCGGCGCCGCGCCACCGTCGGTGGAGGGGCGGCAGAAGTCGCACTGGCCCTTGCCCAGGTTGGCGGTCGGGTCGCAGATGGTGCCGCCGGTGCAGCCGGCGGCGGCGGTGCACACCTTGCAACTCTGCGTGGTGCCGCTCACCACGCAGACGGGCTCGACCGCGGTGCAGCCCGGGGCCACGCCCGCGTCGGTGGAGACCAGGCACGTCTTGCAGGCGCCGCCGATCACCGACGTGTCACAGACCCGCCCGTTGCCGCAGCCGCCGCGCGCCGAGCACGTCACGCACACGCCGCTGCCCGAGTTCCCGCTCGGGTCGCAGATGGGGGTCGTCCCGCCGCAACCCAGGTCCGAGCCGCCGGTGCCGGGCGTGGGCGCGCAGTTGCGGCACTGGCCCAGGCCACCGTTGGCCGCGGTGTCGCAGACCGGCTGGGTGGCGAGGCAGCCGCGGTTGATCTGCGTCCCGGTCTGGAACGTCCCATCGCAGTTCTTGCAGGTCAGCGACGACAGGTCGCAGAACTGCGTGGCCGGGCAGGCCGGAGAGCAGTGCTGGCCGGCGTCCCCGCTGTCCTTGCACACGCCCTGGTCGCAGACCTGGCCCTGTTCGGGACAGTCGGTGTTCACCGTGCATTCGCGGCCACAGTCACATCCGGAGAAGACGAGCAGCGCGGACGCCACCAGCGACGCGAGGCGAAGGACGGGCGGGCGGAAGGGCACGCGAACCTCCAAGAAGGGGGACAACCGGCCGCCGACCCTGTACACCAGTGAGCGCCCGGGATCCACAGGGCCTTTCAAGCCCTTGGAGGCACTCAAAGGAGGCCTCGTAAGTGACGGCAATCTCCGTCCAGAACCTCGTGAAGAAATTCGAGGACTTGGTCGCGGTGAACGGCATCACCTTCGACATCGCCGAAGGGAGCTGCGTGGGTCTTTTGGGACCCAATGGCGCGGGGAAGACGACCACGGTGGAGATCCTCGAGGGGATCCAGGCCCCCACGTCCGGCGAGGTGCGCGTGTTGGGGCGAGCCTGGGCCACCGACGCGGGCGCCATCCGCGAGCGCATCGGCCTCGCGCTCCAGCAGACCCAGTTCTACGAGCGGCTCACGGTACGGGAGACGGTGGAGCTGTTCCGGTCCTTCTACGCCCGCGGGCTTTCGGTGGACGAGGCCATCGCCCGGGTGCAGCTCCAGGAGAAGTCGAAGGCGTACGTGATGAAGCTCTCCGGCGGCCAGAAGCAGCGCCTGGCCGTGGCGGTGGCGCTGGTGGCGGACCCGGAGCTGCTCTTCCTGGACGAACCGACCACCGGCCTGGACCCGCAGTCGCGGCGCTCGCTCTGGGACGTCATCGACGCGCTGCGCGGGAAGGGGCGGACGGTCCTTTTGACCACCCACTACATGGAGGAGGCGGCCCAGCTCTGCGACCGCATCATCATCGTGGACCGCGGGCGCATCGTCGCCGACGGCTCGGTGCAGGAGCTGATCCGCTCCATCGGCGGCGAGCAGGTGATCGAGATCGCCACCAGCCCCACCCTTGGCGACGAACAGCTCAAGGCCCAGGTGCCCGGCCTGGCCCGCGTCACCCGCCGGGGCGAGGTGGCGGCGCTCACCGTGCAGGAGCTCCACGTCGCGGTGCCCGCGGTGGTGGCCGCGGTGCAGGCCGCCGGGGCCACGCTGATGCAGCTCTCCACCCGCCAGTCCACGCTGGACGACGTGTTCCTGGCGCTGACCGGCCGCTCGCTGAGGGAGGACGAAGCGTGAACCCGCTCTGGCAGTTGCTCTTGATGCGCGCCCGCTCCCTCTGGCGCGAGCCGTCCGTGCTGTTCTGGACCTTCATCTTCCCGCTGCTCACCTCGGTGGCGCTGGGCGTGGCCTTCCGCAACCAGCAGCTGCAGGCCGTGGAGGTGGCGGTGGCGCAGGGGGCCGCCGACCAGGCTACCGCCGCGCGGCTCAACGCCGACCCCGGCCTGCACGCCACCGTCGTCCCCCTGGCCGACGCGCTGGAGCGCCTCCGCCGCGGGAAGGCGGCGCTGGTGCTGGTCCCGGGCGACGACCCGGAGCTGAAGGTGGACCCCACCCAGCCGGAGGGGCGCACCGCCCGGCTGCTGGTGCACAACGCGCTGGAGCGCGCCGCCGGCCGGGTGGACGCGGTCACCCTGCGCACCACCGAGATCACCGAGCCCGGCGCCCGCTACATCGACTTCCTCATCCCGGGCCTGCTGGGGATGGGCCTGATGATGTCCGGCGCCTGGGGCGTGGGCTGGTCCATCGTCGACATGCGCACCGGCAAGCTGCTCAAGCGGCTGATGGCCACGCCGATGAAGCGGTCCCACTTCCTGCTCTCGTTCATGCTCAGCCGCAGCCTGCTCACCCTGCTGGAGGTGCTGTTCTTCGTCCTCTACGCGAAGGTGCTGTTCGGCGTGCGGATGTCCGGCTCGCTGCCGGCGTTCGTGGTCTACGCGCTGCTCGGGTCGCTCACCTTCGCCGGCCTGGCCATCCTGATCGCCAGCCGCGCCCAGAACACCCAGACCGCCAACGGCCTGATGAACTTGATGACCATGCCGATGATGGTGGTCTCCGGCGTGTTCTTCTCCTCCAGCCACTTCCCCGAGTGGACCCAGCCCGCCATCCGCCTCCTGCCGCTCACCGCGGTGCTGGACGGGCTGCGCGGCATCATGCTGGACGGCGCCTCGTTCTTCGCGCTGGGGCCGCAGCTGCTGGTGATGGTCGCCTGGGGCGTGCTCCCCTTCGCGGTGGCGCTGAAGATCTTCCGCTGGTCGTGAGCGCTACCGCTCGCCCCAGTGCAGCTTCTGCCGGAGCACCTGGAAGTAGCTCATGGCGGGGTTGCGGATCAGCGGGAAGCGGTGGTCGGACCGCCGCACCTCCACCCGGTCGCCGGCCTGGAGGGGCTGGCCGACCTGCCCGTCGATGGTGAGGAACACGTCCTCGGTGCCGCCCTTGAGCTCGACGGTGATGGTCCGGCCCGGCGAGACCACCAGCGAGCGCTGGGTGAGCGCGTGCGAGCAGATGGGGGAGACCACCACGCACTCCATGGACGGGTGGACGATGGGCCCGCCGGCGGAGAGCGAGTAGGCGGTGGAGCCGGTGGGCGTGGAGATGATGACGCCGTCCGCCTTGTAGGTGGTGACGTACTCGCCGTCGATGGACATCTCGTGGTCGGCGATGCGCGCCATGGCGCCCTTGCTCAGGACGACGTCGTTGAGCACCTCCTCTTCGAGCACGGCGGCGCCGCCGCGGACGAGCGCGCACGACAGCTTCATCCGCTCGTCCACCACGAAGCGGCCGGCGAACACCTCGTCCAGGCGCTGGAACACCTCCTCCGGCGCGATCTCGGTGGTGAACCCGAGCGAGCCCAGGTTCACGCCCAGGATTGGCGCGCGCGAGCCGCGGTGCAGCCGGGCGGCGTGGAGCATGGTCCCGTCCCCGCCGAGGACGATCACCAGGTCCGCCTGCGCCACCATCTTCCCGTTGTCCTCCGGGACGGGCCAACCCAACGCGCGGGCCAGGTGGCGCTCGGCGTGGAAGGCCCGATCGGCGTACCGGCTGGCCATCTGCCGCGCCAGGTCCGCTGCCTCCTGCTTGCCGCGCTTGGCCACCAGGGCGACGTTCTTCACAGGGTCGTTTCTTAGCGCGGTTTCGCCGGGCTCTCGACTCCCCGGCCGTTACGGTCCAGAAAGCGCCCCCATGGACCTCTTCGACCACGCCGCCGAGAAGGAACAGGGGGAGCGCGCCCCGCTCGCCGAGCGCATGCGCCCGCGCACCCTGGACGAATTCGTGGGCCAGGAGCACCTCACCGGCGAGGGCCGCTTCCTGCGCCGCGCCATCCAGCTGGACCAGGTCCCCTCCCTCGTCCTCTGGGGCCCGCCGGGCACCGGGAAGACCACCCTGGCGCGCATCATCGCCGGCGCGACCAAGGCCGACCTGATCCCGCTCTCCGCCGTGCTGGCCGGGGTCAAGGACGTCCGGGAGGCGGTGGCCCGCGCCGAGGAGCAGTGGAAGCTGAACCGGCGCCGCACCATCCTCTTCCTGGACGAGATCCACCGCTTCAACAAGGGCCAGCAGGATGCGCTGTTGCCCCACGTGGAGCGCGGCACGCTCACCCTGATCGGCGCCACCACGGAGAACCCCTCCTTCGAGCTCAACGCCGCGCTCCTCTCCCGCTGCCGGGTGGTGACCCTGCGCGGGCTGGAGGAGGAGGAGCTGGTGGCGCTCCTGGAGCGGGCGGCGCGGGACGAGCGCGGGCTCGGCGGGAAGACGCCGGTGGAGCCGGAGGCGCTGCGCTTCCTGGCCCAGGTCTCCGGGGGCGACGCGCGCAAGGCGCTCACGGCGCTGGAGGTGGCCGCGCGCCACGCGCCGCAGGGGGTGAACAAGGCCGCCGCGGAGGAGGCGCTCCAGCAGCGCACGCTCCTGTACGACAAGGCCGGCGAGGAGCACTACAACGTGGTCTCCGCGTTCATCAAGTCCATGCGCGGGTCGGACCCGGACGCGGCGCTCTACTGGATGGTGCGGATGCTGGAGGCCGGCGAAGACCCCGTCTTCGTCCTCCGCCGGATGGTCATCTTCGCCGCCGAGGACATCGGCAACGCGGACCCGCGCGCGCTCTCGGTGGCGGTGGACGCGCTCCAGGCGTTCCAGCTGGTGGGGCTGCCGGAGGGCACGCTGCCCCTCACCCAGGCGGTGACCTACCTGGCCATGGCCCCCAAGGCCAACACCGTGCTCCGGGCGTACGCGGGCGCGCGCGAGGCGGTGGTGGAGGGCGGGCCGCTGCCGGTGCCGGTGCACCTGCGCAACGCGCCGACGAAGCTGATGAAGTCGCTGGGCTACGGCGCCGGGTACCAGTACCCGCACGACTTCGAGGGCAACTACGTCCCGGAGCGGTACCTCCCCGCGGAGCTGCTGGGGAAGCGCTTCTACGCCCCGTCGCGGAACGGCTTCGAGGCCGAGCTCTCGGACCGGCTGGCGGCGCTGGAGGCGCGCCGCGCCGAGACCCGGGAGCCCGGCAGCGAAGGCTGAGCGGGACTAAACCTCGTCGTTCGCGGCGGCCAGCGGCTCCGGGGTCTCCTCCACCTCGTCGACCTCGGCCCCCTCGGACGCGCCGTTCTTGTGGCGGCCGACCTCGTACTGCTTGAGCAGGCGGCGGAAGTTGGAGCGGTCCACGCCGGCGGCGCGCGCCGCGCTGGACACGTTGTTGCTGTTCTTCTCCAGCAGCGCGGAGAGGTAGCGGCGCTCGAAGGCGCGCATCGCCAGCTTCTTGGCCTGGACGTAGGGCAGGTGCGCCAGGGAGAAGATCTCCACGTCGCCGCCGCCCCGGGGGGCCTCGCGGAAGTTGGGCGGCAGGTCGTCCAGGGAGATCATCTCGTTGGCGGTGAGCACCACCGCGCGCTCGATGACGTTCTCCAGCTCGCGCACGTTGCCCACCCAGCCGTTGACGGTGAGCGCCTCCATTGCCGCCGGGTCGATGCCGGCGATCTTCTTGCCTAGCTTGCCGGCGTACATCTTGAGGAAGTGCGCGGACAGCAGCGGGATGTCCTCCGGCCGGTCGCGCAGCGGCGGCAGCTTCACGGTGATGACGTTGAGCCGGTAGAAGAGGTCCTCGCGGAACTTCCCCTGCTCCTTGGCGCGGGCCAGGTCCAGGTTGCTGGCGGCGATCACCCGCACGTCGACCTTGATCGACTCGTTGGCGCCGACGCGCTTGACCTCGCCCTCCTGGAGGACGCGGAGCAGGCGGACCTGGGTGGCCATGGGCACGTCGCCGATCTCGTCCAGGAAGATGGTGCCGCCGTCCGCCGCCTCGAAGAGGCCCTTCTTGTGGCAGGTGGCGCCGGTGAAGGAGCCCTTCACGTGGCCGAACAGCTCCGACTCCAGCAGGGTCTCGGTGAGCGCCGAGCAGTTCACCGCCACGAACGGCTTGTCCTTGCGCGGGCTGCGGAAGTGGATGGCGCGCGCCACCAGCTCCTTGCCGGTGCCGCTCTCGCCCTGGATGAGCACGGTGGCCGAGGAGTAGCTCACCGTCTCCACCAGCTTGAAGACCGACCGCATGTTCGCGGACTGGCCGATCATGTCCTCGAACTGGTTCCGGACGCTGAGCGCCTCCTCCAGCACCCGGGCGCGGTCCTTGAGGGACTTGCGCTCCACCGCCTTGGCGACGGTGAGGCTGACCTCGTCGATGTTGTCGAACGGCTTGGTGAGGTAGTCGTAGGCGCCGGACTTCACCGCCTGCACCGCGGTCTCCACGGTGGCAAAGCCGGTCATCATGATGACCTCCATCTCCGGGCGCTCGGACTTGATGGCCTTGAGCAGGTCCATCCCGGAGAGGTTGGGCATCTTGATGTCCAGCACGGCGCAGTCGATATCCGGGTCCTTCGAGGCGGCCAGGCCCTCCACCGCGTCATCGATCGCCACCACCTGGTAGCCGGACCGCTCCAGGATCGCCGTCACCGCGCGCAGGACGACCCGGTCGTCGTCGACGACCAGGATCTTCGAGGGCTGCTTGGCAGCGGCGGTGGCGACGGGGGTGGGGCCGCTGGGGGCGGCAGCGGAGATGGCGGTCACGGTGGCGGTCACGGGCGATACCTCTTGAAGAAGCGGCTTCATGGGAACTGCGACTTGTACGAGTACGGCCAGGACGTCAGGGGAAGCGGAATGACCACGGTGAAGCTGGCGCCCTTGCCGGGCTCGGACTCCACCCGGAAGTGCCCGCCATGGTCGTCGACGATTCGGTAGGCGATGGACAGCCCCAGGCCGGTGCCCTGGCCGGGGGGCTTGGTGGTGAAGGAAGGCTCGAAGATGTGCTGGATGTGCTCCGGGGCGATCCCGGAGCCGGTGTCGGTGACGCGGAAGTAGCAGCGCTCCGCGTTCAGCCGGCCGGCCTCCACGGAGATGGTGCCCTGGGCTCCCTGGTCGCCCTCGCCATTCGGGAGCGCGTGGAGCGAGTTCTGGAGCAGGTTCAACACCACCTGGCCCAGTGCCGCGGCGTCACCCAGGAGCTGCGGCAGACCCGAGCCCAGGTTCACCTCCAGCTTCACGTCTGGCGCTTGCTTGAGCTGCGCCCGGAACAGGTAGACCGCGTCTTCCACGCAGCGGTTGAGGTCGAACGGGCGCCGGTCCTCGTCGCGGCTGCGGCGCGAGAAGCGGAGCAGGCTCTCCACGATGCGCTTGCACCGGATCGCGCTCTCCTCGATCAGCGCGAGCGATTCGAGGTCCTGCGGGCTCCGGCCCTCGTCCCGCTTCATCAGCTGGGCGAAGGCGAGGATGCCGCCCAGGGGGTTGTTGATCTCGTGCGCCACCCCGCCGGCG
>DATBSS010000562.1:0-8184 GCA_036559665.1 Myxococcaceae bacterium | reverse complement strand
GAGGCCCGGCTGCGCGCTCACCCCTGGTCCAGGCAGGCCATGCGCACCTGGCTGCTCCGGGGCGAGGGCGGCCAGGTCCTCAGCTCCTGCGAGACCTTCTCGATGGCGAGCCGGCTGGTCCGGGACCGGGAGGAGGACGCCGGGCACACCTACGGCGTGGCCAGCGTCTTCACCGAGGAGCCCCTGCGCGGCCGCGGTCATGCGGTGGAGCTCCTCCGCCGCGTCCACCGCCGCGTCGCCTCGGAGGACCCGGCGGCGCAGGCGTTCATCCTCTACAGCGAGGTCGGCGCCGGCATCTACGAGCGCGCCGGGTACGCCGCGCGCCCGGACCAGGACGAAGACCTCGTCTTCCCGCCCTCCACCGCCACCGGCCCCGGCGCCGCGGAGCTGGTGCCGGAGGCGGAGCTGGAGCGGCTGCTGGCGCGCGCGGAGCGGCCGGCCGGCGGCTTTCTCGTCTGGCCGTCGGTGCTGCAGCTCGACTGGCACCGCGAGCGGGAGCGCATCTACGCCGAGGCGCTGGGCCGCCCGCGCGCCCCCGGCTGCGGCGCCGAGCACCCGGACGGCGTCGCGCTCTGGACGGGCAACCTGCGCTCGCGGTGCCTGTACGTGCTCCTGATGCGGGCGAAGACGGCGGAGGCGACGGGGGCGCTGGTGGAATCGGCGCGCCGCGCCGCCGGGGCCGCCGGGCTGGAGTCGGTGCACGTGTGGAAGTGCCCGCTGCCCGAGGGCTGGTCGCCCGCGAGCGCCGCCGGGCAGGCCGTCCAGCGCCAGCAGTCGCTGCCGATGCTGTGCCCGATGCGCCCCGAGGTGCGCGCGGAGGACTGGACCTTCATCCCCCGCGCGCTGTGGATCTGACGGTCACTTGCGCGGCGCCGGGGCGGGATTGGTGAGGAGGCGGATGATGGCCTCCGCGCTCCGCGTGCCGTCGGTGGTGACCACCTTGATGAGGTGCTCGGTGGCCTTGGGGTCCAGCGCCACGTCGAGTTGGTTGATGGGCCGCTCGAAGGCCTGGTCCACCCAGTGCTCGCCGCGGTCCGACGAGTAGAGCACCGACGAGAGCAGGGTGAGCGACGGCACCGCGGCCTTGGTGGTCCAGAAGACCTTCACCTTGTTCCCGGCCTCGGGCGCCACCCGCGCCATGTCCTTGGGCGAGTCGACGGCCACCTGCGGCGGCGTGTCCGAACGCGTCTTCTTGTCCAGCACCGCGTCGCCCGGCCCGTGGAGCTCCAGCGACGCCCAGCCGGGGACGAGCGGCACCCGCCCCACGAACGACATCACCTCCAGCTTGGCCCTGGTCTCGATGTCGGTCCCGCGCGGGTTGAACGGGAAGCGCGCCAGCACGGCGCCCTTCGCGTCCTTGAAGACGAACGCGTACGGGTCGCCGCTCTTGAGGTTGTTGGCGAGGTCGGAGTTGCCCATCAGCTCGTAGACGGGCCGCAGCTCGCCCATGGGCTTGCCCTTCTTCGTCCCCAGCATCGCCCGCACCATCATCACCGGCGGGTCGGGCGGCGCCCCGGCCAGCATCTTGGTGAGGTGCCAGTAGGTGCACTGGTCGATCCAGGTTTCCTTGAACGGCACCGACGGGCCCATCAAGGAGATCAGCGCCACCAGGCGTTCGCGTTTGGTCGGGGCGCTGTTGAAGGTGATGCTTTCGCCATGCGCGACCGGGTCCTTGAGATTGTGGTACGCGCGGCCGCACTCCGCCTTCATCTCGTCGGAGGCCCAGCCCTCCGGGAGCGTATGGAGCAGCTCGTGGGCCACGGTGTCCCAGCCCTCGTAGGACGGGACCAGCATCACCTTCCAGGAGAGCGTGCGCGCGCTCTCGCCGCGCGGCTTGAGGTTCACCGACTCGGCGACCGTCATCCCGGCGGCGCCGGTCCCGAAGACGGCCCTGAAATCCTTTCCGGGCATCACCGCGATCACCCGGCCCGCTCCGTCCAGGAACGCGCTGGCGGCCAGCGTGTCGTTCAGCGCGGCCACCAGGTAGGAGATGCGCCGGACCTCGAACCAGCGGTCGGGGACCTGGGCGTCGATCAGGTTCCGGAGCACCAGCGTCCGGGTGGGCAGCCCGCCCGGCGCCAGCGGGAAGACGTCCGGGATCCTCAACGCCGAGCTTTCGGCCATGACCTCCGTCAGCGTGATCAGCGCCGCCTCGTCGGAGGGCTGGTCCGGCTTGGAGAGCAGCACCGGCACGAAGTGCACCATGGGCCCCATCATGTTCTTCGCCTCGCCCACCACCGTCATCTGCAGGCCGGTGGGGTTGCCCTCGGCGAGCAGCTCCGCCGTGATCTGGTACCCGCCGGCCGTGTCGATGGTGAACACGTTGTCCGTGGGGACGCCGTCGCGCACCGGGAGCCGGACGCTCCAGGCCTCGTACTCCTTCTGCGCCGGGCCGGAGAGCTTGATCTGGCCCACCTCGGGGGAGACGTAGACGATCTGCGGCGGTCCCGCGCTGGTGAGCCGGAAGCGGAATTTCACCGGCTTGGGCGTGGTGCAGTTGGTCATCCCGGAGAGCACGATGGAGTCGCGGCTGTCCACGATGGTGGGCGCGCCGCCGCGGACATAGTGGTGCGCGCCGAAGAGCAGGGTGGCCTTGCGGGTGGCCATGGGCATCTCGGCGGCGTAGGCGACCGCGTCGCCGCTCAGCCGGCTGAGCTGCTTGCCGGGCTTGTCCTCGAAGGTGATGTCGTCCTGCCAGACGTCCTGGCTGGGCTCCATCCAGCCGTCGGTGACGTAGACGCTGCACGGCGTGTTGTACGAGTCGTAGTGGGTAATGATCTCCGGGGGCGGGGTGCTCATCGGCCCCTCGGGCGGGACGGTGCCTTCGTCGGGTGGATGCGGGGGGCGCTCGATGGTGCCCGGGTGACTGCTGCACGGGCCGGGCAGGGACCAGGAGCCCACCACCGAGACGAAGACGCCGGTGGAGAGGTAGACGTTCGAGCTCAGCTCGAACAGCGTGTGCAGGCCCAGCTCACCGCCGAGCGTCCAGTTGTTGCCCACCGGGTACTGGATGCCGCCGGCGAGCGTGAGGCCGAACTGCGGGATGGTGCTGCCGAACCCGCTGGCGGAGCCCGCCTGGATCCCCACGTCCAGCCCACCCAACCCGTAGGCGTGGAGCGCCCCGCTGCTCCCGAAGTCGTACGCGTAGCTGAGGCCCAGCTTGGCGTTGAACTGGGAGAAGCTCGAGGCGGGCGCTGCTGACAGCTTGAGGCCGGCCTCTCCCGCGAGGAATCCCTTGGGCAGCCAGAACCCGGCTCGGAGGCCCGGGAGCACGCCCAACTGGGTGGGGTAGCCGTTCCAGCCGATGTTGAGGACGTCCGTGCCGAAGGTCGGGCCGAAGAAGAAGCAGGTGTCGCCCTCGGCCGGCTTCGGCTCCGTGGTGGTGGTGGCCGCTGGAGTCGTCGCAGCGGTCGTCGTGGTGGCCGGCGGAGTCGCCGCGGGCGTTGGCGTGGCGGGGGCCGTCGTGGTGCCCGCCGGAGTCGCCGGGCCAGCCGTGGTGGCCGGCGCCGTCCCGCCCGTGGGTGGCTTGCTGCCCGCGGGTTGCGCGTACGCCGCCGTGACGATGAGCGCTGCCAGCGCCGCCGGCAGGCTGAATCTACCTCTCATGGGGTCCCCTCCGTGCCGCGCGCAGTCTGGCACAGGAGAGGGTCTCAGCGGCGCGTCCTGCGCACGCCGGATGCTGCTAGCCCGCGGGTACGGCGGCGGTGGGTTTCCCGGCCTCCTTCCAGCCCTTGAGCCCGACCTTCAGCACGGCGACGTTGGTGTACCCGGCTTCGACCGCACGCTCCGCGGCGGTATGGGAAGCCCTTCAAAGCCGGTTGCTGCAATAGAAGACGAGCGCGGTGGCCTTGTCCTTCGGGAGCACCGACGTGTCGTACTTGCTGCTGCTGGCAAGGAGGATGGCGTTGGGGATGACGCCGTTCTCCTTCCGGTAGTCGGTGGTGTTCGCGTCGACGAAGGTGACCGCGGTGGTCGACTGCAACTGCGCCACCTCGTCCACCCCGAGCTCCTTGAACTTCCCACTGTGAGAGCAGCCGAGGGCCGCGGCGAACGTCGCCAGGCCGACCGCTGCGCTGAACAAGGTCTTTCGCATGGGCCGGACCCTAGCAAGCGCCCAGGTTTGGCGGGAGCGGCGCGCGGCCGATGCGTCGGGAAGTTGGCGCCGGGTGCGTGGGCCCGTTTGCGCCCGGTGCGTCGAAACGCGGCCGTTTCGTGCAGCGCGGTGCACGTTCGCGACACCCGTGTCGCGAAATCCCGCGAGCGGCGATCCAGAGCGGAGCGCTCCGATCCGGCGCGCGGCGTGGCGCGCCCGTTGCTGAAGGGCGGCGCGGCTGGAATCACTTTTCACGAAACGGAAGGAGCGACCGTGAATTCCCCGAAGCTGATTCGTCTCTCGGCAGCGAGCGCAGTGCTGCTGGCGTCGTTCGGTTGTCACCGCCCCACGCCGGAGGAGATCGCCCGCCAGACGGCGGAGAACGTCGCCGCGCTGGTCACCGAGGCGGGCGAGACCGCCCAGTCCATCAACGACATGTCCACCCTGGACATCACCTCGGCGGGGGTGCGCAGCGCCGCCGGGACCCCGTGCACGGCCGGCGACGTGGCCTGCGCAGCGCCCGACGCGCCTCCGCAGGAGTCGTTCGACGAGCAGGTGGCGCGGATCCGCCGGTTCCTCACCGAGCGCATCTTCGTCGAGGAGAACCTCGAGTCCTCCGACGCGTTCTCCGCCACCTTCCGGGTCCCCGGTTCGGCCCTCTGCTCCGACGGGACCACCGCGCCGGATCCGTCGTGCGTAGCCCAGGTGGACGCGGCGGAGCTGCGCGTGAAGGCGTGGCCACAAGGGGGCGGCGGCGTGAACCTCCAGGTCCTGGTCTCGAAGGACCGCTTCGAGCTGCTGGGGTTCGAGCTGAGCAAGAAGACGCTGGCGGTGACCACCGACCTGCCGCAGACCAAGAAGGCGCTGGATTTCATCGCCACCGCCACCGGCAACACCACCACGCCGGCGCCGAGGGTGCTGGAGGGGAAGCTGGAGGCGCGGCTGACGAGGAACGAGGAGCACGACTTCACCCTCAGCTACGCGGTGTTGTGGGGCGTGAAGCTGGAGTGGACGGACGCCTCGGGGCGCGAGCTCAGCTTCAGCACCGCATCCACCAACCCGCTGGCCTCGCTGCGCGTGGAGGCGCCGAGGAAGCGCGTGACCGTGGAGGTCAACGCCGGCGAGACGAGGTACTCCGCGCCGTACGTGGACTCCACGAACGCGGCCAATCCCCTCAACGGCCAGCTGCAGACGTTCTTCCTCTCCGGCCTGTCCGGGAAGCTGGTCGCCGAGGAGGGCCAGGACGTGCAGATCACCAACATCGGCCTCGGTGGTGGGCAGAGCTTCGTGAAGCTGGGCGACCGGATGCTGGTCACCGCCGACCTGAACAAGGACGCCTGGCGGCACCTGGACATGAAGCTCCGGCGCGACGAGGCCGGCCGGGTGGTGGTCTCGATGAGCCCGGAGCTGGACCTGATCGTGGGGGCGTTCTACAGCGCGCTCCGGCAGATCGGCGGGTCGTACCCGGACGCGCTCCAGGACGAGTCGCTCCGCCTGCGGATCAACGGCGCCGCGTCGCCGGAGATGACGGCGGTCGCCGCCGACGCGGCCACCGGCTTCCCCGGAGGGTGGAAGATGCGCTCCGGGTCGCTGAGCGTCTCCACCGATCAGTCCGGGTTCGACCCGCTGGTGGTGTCCGAGGGCCGCTGCCTGGTCCGCCGCCAGTCCACGCCGCCGGCCGGGAGCCACCCGATCTACGGCGGCTGGGACGCGATGGACTGCCAGTAGGGGAGCTTTAGACGCCGCGCGCGGTGAGCTCGCGGAGCAGGTCCGCGTAGAACGCCTGCGCGTCGAAGGTGGCGGACCAGCCGATCTGCGCCCAGTGGTCGGCGTCCACGCGTCCCAGCAGCTCGCCCCAGGGCTGGGACGCGGTGGGGACCAGGCCGTCGTTCTCGCCGGCCCGGTCGGAGAGGTACAGGTAGGTGGGGAGCAGGAGCGGGTTGAGCACCAGCGACTTCCCCTGCGTGCGGGCGGCGTAGCTGCCGTAGAGGATGCCGCGCGCGTCGGGCACCTCGTCATTGAAGGACTGCATGCGCGCGGTGGTGAGGTCGTAGAAGGCGTCGACGTCCAGGCCCAGCTTCTCCAGCAAGCCGCGGAGCTTGAGCTTGCCGTCCAGCAGCCCGGCGCCGGCGTCGGCCAGCGGTGTCCCGCGGTGCGGCGTGCCGATGGTGGTGAGCGACGCCACCTTGTTCGCCAGTCCCAGCTTGGCGATGGCATAGCGCGCGTCGAGGCCGCCCATGGAGTGGGCGATGATGTTCACGCGCGGGGCGTCGATCAGTTGCACGGCGCGGGCGAGCTCCGCGGCGCGCTCCTTGACGGAGGAGAGCGGGGAGACGCGGACGGTGTGGACCTCGGCGCCCAGGCTGCGCAGCCGGTCCGCCACACCGCGGAAGTATTCCGGGCGGACGCCGGGGAGGGGGAGTTGGTCGAAGCCGAGGATGCCGTGGGCCAGCACCAGCGGGTGCTGGATGCGAGGCGGGACCTTTGGCTGTGGAGGCTGAGGGCGGACCGCTCGACGGCGGCGCCACCACCACCAGAGGAGGGCGCCGCCGCCCGCGAGCAGCACCAGCGCGGCGGCGGCCAACGCGATGAGGAGACGCGTGGTCAAGTCAGGTGGGAAAATCGCTCATGGACTACGTGTTGCTCAAGCTGGCGCACATCACGCTGGCGGCGATCTGGATCGGTGCAGGGATTGGTTTCCCCCTGGACATCCGGGCCACGGTGGCCCGAGGCCCGCCGCACACCGGGGTGTTGCGGGAGCGCGTGGCGCGCGTCACCCGGATCGCCGTTCCGGCCGCGCTGCTTACGGTGCTTACCGGCGTGGGGTTGGTGCTGAGCGCCGGGGGCTTCTCCAGCGTGTCGCCCCGCTTCCTCTGGGCGTTCGCGCCGGTGACCGCGGGGTTTCTCACCGGTGGAGGGTTCGTCGAACCCACCCTCCGGGCGCTCTGGAAGGCCATCGAGACCGATGACCGCGCCGCCCAGGTGCGCCTGGCGAGGCGGTTCACGGTCGGGGTGAGCGTGGAGCACGTGTTCCGCGCCACATCGCTGGCGCTGATGGTGGTGCCGTTCTGATTCTCAGCAGCACGCGTCGACGAGCCCCATCACCTTGTCGACGTCGAGCGGCTTTTCCAGGATCGGAAGGCCCGCCGGCGCCCGGTGCGGCGCCGAGGTCATGATCACGACCTTGGTTGTCGCCAATCGTCCGCTGGCCCGAAGCCGATCCAGGAATTTCCAGCCGTCCATGACGGGCATCAAGAGGTCGAGGAGCACGATGCAGGGCGGCGCACCCATCGACTCGAGCAGGTCAAGCGCCTCTTTCCCATTGATGGCGACCTGAACGCGGTGGCCCTCGAACTCGAGCAGCTCGCGCAGCGTCTCGCGCGATTCCTCCTCGTCTTCAACGACGAGAACGACAGGTTCGCTGGTCATCGGCATCTAGGATACCGGAGGCCCCACGGTCGATACCACCTCACGGGTCCTGCTCCCTCGCGGAAGCGTCACCGTGAACGTCGTGCCCTCTTCGGCCGTGGATCGCACCTCGACCCGCCCCTCGTGCGCATGCACGATCTGCTGCGTGATGAAGAGGCCCAGCCCGAGCCCCTTCGACCGCGCGTTCCGCGCATCGCCGCGGCGATATGGCTCGAAAAGAACGGGCAGCAACTCGGGAGCGATGGGTGCTCCGTGGCTATGTACCGAGAAGGTCGCCAGGTCGCCCCCCGCGGCCAGTTGCACGTCGATGGGCCTCTCGGGATCCCCATACTCGAGCGCATTGCCGACGAGGTTCGAAACGACCTGGCCCAGGCGCTCGGCATCCCAGGCGCCGAGGATCTCTCCCGGCGCCTCCCAGCGAATCACTCGCCCGGGTTGGGCAGCACGAAGCTCGTCGACGATTCCCGAGATCACCGCGCCCAGCTCGGCCTGTTTTCGTTCGACGGGAATACCGCCGGCGAGTCGGCTGCGGGTCAGATCGAGGAGTTGGGTAACCATGGTCGACATCCGCTGCGCGCTGGAGAGGATGCGATCGAGCGACTTCTGGTTGCCGTCACCCTGGAGCTTGAGCAGCTTGGCGGTCATGGTGATTGCGTTGAGGG
>DATBSS010000561.1:0-5424 GCA_036559665.1 Myxococcaceae bacterium | reverse complement strand
CCTGCGACGCGACCTCAGGCAGGTTCGCCGACGCCGCGACGCCGGGCTGGAGCTCGTTGGGCAGCCGCCACGTCTGCCCGGTGAACTGCATCAGCGTCATCGAGTACTTCCCGGCCGGCACGCTGGCTAGCCGCACCGGGTGCGCCGGGTCGGCCACGTCCAGCGCCACGCTCTGCACCACCAGCTTGAGCGCGTTCGCCGGGGCCACCGGCCACTGCGGCCCGCTGCTCGACATCGTGCACCGGGGTTGCCCGGTGCCCGAATCCACCAGCGCCGACAGCGCCGTCGAATCCGGGACGATGCCCGCCGCCAGCAGCACCGCATCCGGCGCGGTGTCCGTGCTCCCGTCCGCGTGCGGGTAGTTGGGCGGCGTGGTGACCCAGGACGGGTACACGGTGTCCACCACCCCGTCGTGGTCCCAGTCGTTCTCGTCCGTGAGCAGCGCCAGGTTGTTCACGTCCGCCTGCTTGCGCACGAACACCCGAGGCCAGAAGTCGGGCTGCCCGTCCCCGTTGAGGTCGTCCGCCACGCAATCGTTGTTGTTGTCGATGAAGCGGATCAGGAACGCCGGCGCCCGCTGGTCCACCGCGCCCGCGTAGATCTGCGTGTTCACCACGTCCACGCTCTTGCAGCGCGGCCCGGTCGGGAACGACTGGTTGCACAGCGGCGCGCTCGCCAACACGAACTGCTGGTTCGTCGTCAGCGCGTTCACCAGGTACGCAGGCCGGTCCGCCGGCACGATGGTGCTCGACCCCTGCTGCACCGTGAACGTCACCCCGGTCGCCGCCGCGGTCGCCTTCCCCTCCACGTCCTTGGCGATGGTCACCGTCTGGAACGCCAGCGTCTGCGCATCCACCGCCGCCCCGCCCACGTCGCCGCGGTTCGGCTCTCCGGTGACGCCGTACCAGGGGTTGAAGTCGGACACCCGGCACATCGTCCCGCCCGGCCCCGGGCAGAACGAACCCTCCGCGTCGAGGAACCCGCGCAGCAGGTAGCTCCCCGGTGGCACCAGGCTGAACGCGTACGGCGCGGTGAACGGACCGGCGGCGCTCGCCGGCGCGTTCCCGAAGAGCTTGTCGCGGGCGATGATGGTGAACGCCTCCGGCCGGCCGGTGCCGGCGGGCGGCGGCGGCCGCGTCGCGTCGAAGCGGAGGATGACCAGGTTCCCGCGCGCCGAACCGGTCATCACCGCGTTCCCCTCGATGCGCGAGAACTGCACGTTCTGCGACGTGTCCGAGGTGGGGAGCACCGGCGGGAGCTCGCACCCCAGAAGCGCGCTCGACGCCAGCGTTCCCAGCAGCAGCCAGCCACACGCACGACCAGTCCAGGAGCTCATGGCGTCACCGACAGGGTGGCGAAGAAGCGCTGCGAGATGCGGTTGCCGAAGGGGTGCTCGGAGTGGACCGGCCCCAGGTTGGTGCCGATCAACCCCACGTGCACCTTGTCCTCCAGGAACTTGTACCCGATGCGCGCGTTGATCACCGCGTACGCCGCCTGCGGATACGGCGTAGAGAGGATCTGCGTGGGGTCCTGCGGCGACGGGTCGCGCTCGATCCAGGTGGTGCCGGTGGTGTAGGCCGCGTCGGCGCTGAAGTCGAAGCCGACCTTCGTCCGGTACGTCGCCCCGCCGAACACCTTGAACGCCGGCGCCTGCGAGCACGGCGCGCAGCTGGTGCCGGCCTCCACCTCCGACTGGCTGATGGTCTGGAACGCCATCGACGTCGCCAGGTCCAGGCCGTCCACCGGGGACCACTTCACGCCCAGCTCCGCGCCGCGCGCCGTGAACACCCCCGGCTCGTTCTGGAAGGTGGATTTCCCCAGCAGGAACGTCTGGGTCACCGGGTCATACGACTGGTCCACCTGCAGCCGCACCAGCGGCGAGACGTCGATCAAGTCCCGCACGTCGTTCTGGTACAGCGCCACGTCCCACTCCAGGCCCAGCGGCGTGTACTCGCCGCGGTACCCCAGCTCGTACGCCAGCAGCCGCTCCGGCCGCAGGTCCCGGTTGCCAACCGTGAGCGCGGAGGCGCCGTTGATGCCCGGCAGGGGGATCCGGATCTCGGTGTAGTTCTCCAGCAGCGTCGGCTCGCGGAACGCGGTGGCCCAGGAGGCGCGCACCGCATGCCCCTCGAGCGGCGTCCACACGGCGGAGAAGCGCGGCGAGTGCGCGAAGCCCGCCTGCCCGTGGTCCAGCAGCGGGTGGCGGTCGATGCGGTAGGAGGCCAGCACCACCACCGGCTGGATGACCCGCCACTCGTCCTGCACGTACCCGGCGAAGTGGAGCTCCTGCGGGTTGAGCGTCAGGTAGCTCCAGTTCATGTGCTTGTTGCGAGCCTCCGCGCCGACCTGGAGCTTGTGCGTCCCGAACAGGGCCAGCTCCTTGCTCCAGAGTGCCTCCGCGTCCAGCACGTTGGAGACCAGCGTGGTGTCCAGCTGCCGCTGGCCGATGGGGCTGTACTGCGGGCCCGCCTTGGTATCGAGGTGGTTCCAGAAGAACTTCACCCGGACGTCGGAGACCGCGAAGTCCGCCTTGGTGTAGACGCCCAGCCCGTCGAAGTAGAAGTTCCGCAACAGCCCCAGCGGGTAGAACTCCGTGTACAGCTTGTTCACGCCCGCGGAGATGCCCAGCTCCATCCCCCTGGCCACGGTGAAGTTGGTGGTGAGGTTGGCGCGGGCGACGCGTTGGCCCAGGCTGCTGTCCGGCACTCGCGCCGCCACGTCCGGCCGGTCGTCGGCGAAGTCGCGCGACCACTTGTCCTCCTGCGAGAACGCCGCCGACGCCCGGTAGCGGACCACGGCGTCCGACCCGTAGGCGACGTAGGAGACGCCGCCGGTGTCGCCGGTGCCGCCGATGGCGTTCAGCTCGCTCTTGCGTCCGGGGCCGGGCTGCTTGGTGATGATGTTGATCACCCCCAGCATCGCGTTGGCGCCGTAGAGCGCGGAGCCGGGGCCGCGGATGACCTCGATGCGCTCGATCTCCTCCAGGCCCACCGGGATGGCCGGCCAGACGGTGAGGCCGAGGAAGTCCTGGTACTCGGTGCGCCCGTCCAGCAGCACCAGCACCTTGTTCGCCAGGCGCTGGTTGAATCCGCGGAAGGAGACGTTGGTGGAGCCCACGCCCATCGCCATCACCTCCGCGCCCGGCACCCGGCGCAGCAGGTCGACGATGGTGGTCGCCCCGGAGAGGCGGATGTCGTCCGAGGTGATGACGGTGGTCGCGTTCGGCGCCTCCAGCGTGGTCTGGGCGCGCCGCGACGCGGTGACCACCGTCTCCTCGTAGGGCCGGCTCTCCGCGGTGGTCCCTTCCGCCAGCGGCTCCGCCGAGGCCAGCGGCGCCACGTCGATCGGGCTCTCCCCCGCGGGCTTGAGCGGCTCCGCCCCGGCGGTGACCGCCTCCGCCTTGGTGACCGCGGCCTCCAGCCGCGACATCAGGTCGTTCAGCTTCTCCAGTGTCCGGGGGTCGATCGCCGCCCCCGGAGGCGGCGGCATGGGCAGCAACCCCCGGCCCGTCGCCGTCGAGGTCGCCGGAGGCGGTGCCGGCGCCGTCTCGGCCGTCGCCTCCTTCGCCTTCAGCGTCTCCTCCAGGCGCACCACCGTGGATTTCACCTGCGCCGCGTCCGCCGGGCTGGAGGCCATGTACCGGCGGTAGTACTCCACCGCCTCCTTCACCCGCCCCGCGTCGAGGTACGCGCGGGCGATGTTGTAGAGGACGTTCGGGTGCGGCTTGATGACGTACGCCTCGCGCAGCTCGCCGATGCCCTCGTCGTACGAGCCCTTGGCGATCAGGCCCATCCCTCTCTGGAAGTGCCGCTTCGCCTCGATGCGGGCGTCTGCGAGGGCCACTGCGGGAAACGCCAGCGCGAGCGCCGCGAGCAGCGCCTGGATGCGGTTCGCCACGGGGGTCACTGGTAGGGGTCGTCCTTGTAGCCGCTGGTGGTGTTCTTCTTCTTCTGCGGAGGCGGCGCGGCCTTCTTGCGCAGCTTCTGGGACACCACCACGTTACCGGAGCCGGCGGCGGTGATGGTCAGGGGCTCGTACCCGTTCTTGTCGAAGATCAGCTCGGCGGAGGCGGTGCCGTCCTGGCCGGGCGTCCGGGCGAACTCCAGCGGCGTCTCGCCCAGCGCCTGCCCGCCCTCGCTCACCACCGCGCCCTGCGGGTCGGAGTCGATCTTGAACTTCACGCTCGCGGCGGGAGTCGTCCCGGGCCCCTGCGTGGCGTTCGGCCCAGGGTTCGGAGCCTGGGTCCCCGCCGCCTGGCCGCCGGTCCCCGGGGTCACAGGTCCCTCGGTGCCGGCCGTCGTCTTCCCCTTCGGCAACGGCGTCTCGGCGCGCGTGAGCGCCCACACCACGCTCAGGCCCAGCAGCACCGAGCCGAGGAAGATGGCCGCCGGCACCGCGCGGCTGCGCTTCTTCGGGGCGATCTGCAGCGCCTCCGGGTCCGTTTCGGGCTCCGCCCCCAGCGGTCCCTGGCTGAACACCCCCGAGGGCGGGCGGGTGTGCGGCCCCGTGGGCGGGCGGATATGCGGGCCGGTGGGCGGCTTGTTGGTGATGTGCGGGCCAGAGGGGCCGATGACGTGCGGTCCCGAGGGGAGCTTGCGCGGCCCCGTCTGCCCGGGTTGCAGCTTCCCCATTGGCCCCGACTGCCCGGGCTGCTGCATGGGCGGCGGCGTGTTCGCCCCGGGGGGCAGGCCATTGAAGTACCGGGGGCCGGAGAACAGGCCGCTCATCCCCGCGGCGGAGGACGCGCGGCGCATCCCCTCCAGCAGGTCGTCCATGCTCTGGAAGCGCTTGGCCGGGTCCTTCTCCAGGCACTTGAGCACCACCGCCTCCACCTCGGCGGGGATCTCCAGATCTGGCCGCAGCTCGAGGAAGGTGGGCGGCGCCTCCTTCATGTGCTTGACGATGACGTCGATGGACTGCTCGGCGACGAAGGGCGGCCGGCCCATCATCATCTGGAACATCACCACGCCCAGCGAGTAGATGTCCGAGCGCGGGTCGGCCAGGTTCCGCGCCTGCTCCGGGGCCATGTATTGCGGCGAGCCGAGGAACACGCCGGCCTGGGTGAGCTCCGCGGACGCCGCCTCCTTCGCGTGCGGGCTGTCCGGCTGGAACGACTTCACCAGCCCGAAGTCGAGGACCTTGACCAGGTCGTGGTCCGTCTCCTCGTTGCAGATCATCACGTTGGCCGGCTTGAGGTCGCGGTGGATGATGCCGGCCTTGTGCGCCTCGCGGAGCGAGCGGCAGACCTGCTGCGCGATGTTCAGGACCCGCGACCACTCCATGGTGCCTTCGGTGGCCGCCACCTGCGCGAGCGTGATGCCCTCCACGTACTCCATCGCGATGTAATAGATGTTGTCGTCGGTCTTCCCGTAGTCGATGACGGTGATGGTGTTCGGGTGCTTCAGCTTGGAGGTGACGGACGCC
>DATBSS010000560.1:0-2429 GCA_036559665.1 Myxococcaceae bacterium | reverse complement strand
TTCAAGATGAAGAACGACCCGCGCATCACCGGGATCGGCAAGTTCATCCGCAAGTTCTCCATCGACGAGCTGCCCCAGCTGATCAACGTGCTCCGCGGCGACATGTCCGTGGTGGGCCCCCGCCCGCCGGTGCCCTCCGAGGTGGCCAAGTACGAGGCCTGGCAGCGCCGCCGCCTCTCCGTCCGCCCGGGCCTGACCTGCATCTGGCAGGTGAGCGGCCGCAACCAGATCACCTTCGACCAGTGGATGTACCTGGACATGCAGTACATCGACCACTGGTCCTTCGCCGGCGACCTCCAGCTCATCGCCCGCACCTTCCCGGTAGTTCTCACCGGCCGCGGCGCGTCGTAAAACGGTGCCCGGGAGGGAGGGGTCCCGGGCACTCGCAGGACCGCCGAACCAAACGTGAGCAACTGGCCAACGACATCCTGGTTCCTGAAGTACCGCGCCTGCCTCAGCGGGTTGGCGCTCCTGCTCTCCGCCCTGGTGGCGGCTGGCTGCGGCAAGCCGCTGGGGCAATTCGTGTGGATCGACGACTTCCGCGCGCCTGGAGTCCCCGAGTACGAGATCCAGCCCGGAGACGTGCTGAACATCCGCGTCTATAAAGAGGACGCGCTCTCCGGGAAGGTGAAGGTCCGGCTCGACGGGAGGATCTCCCTCCAGCTGATCGACGACGTGCCCGCCGCCGGGCGCACCACCACCACCCTGGCGCGCGACCTGGAGGTCCGGCTCCGGCCCCTGGTGAACAAGCCCATCGTCACCGTCTCCCTGGAGGAGACCCGGCCCAAGCAGTTCTCGGTGATCGGCGAGGTGGCCCGCCCGGGCACCTACACGCTGGAGCCGGGACTGGGCATGCTCCAGGCGCTGGCCAACGCCGGCGGCATCAACGAGTACGCCAACCGGGACCGCCTCTTCGTCCTCCGCCAAGGGATGACCGAGCGCATCCGCTTCGCGTACGAGGCGCTGGCCCGCGGCGAGGGGAAGGCCGGCGGTTTCCTGATCCAGCCCGGCGACGTGATCGTGGTGGAGTGATGGGCCCCGCCTGGCTGCTGGTGGCGCTGGCGGTGTCGGCCGATCACGGCTTCGCCAACGTCTCCATCCAGGCGGAGGCGCACGGTTCCGCGTCGCTCCAGGGCGGCGGCGCGGCGCCCGGGCTCGGCCCAGGGCTCTCCGTCCAGCCGAACCTGGACCTGGGGCTGCTGTCGGGCACGCTGCGCGCCGACATCGGCTACCACCCACAGTTCACCCTCACCAACCTGGCGCCTGCGTTCCTCCACCGCATCCAGGCAAGCGCGGAGTGGCGGCTGTCCCCCGGCCGCCGGGTCCAGGTGGACCAGCAACTGTCGTTCGGGCAGTATGACACCTCGCTCGGCAACCTCGGCCAGGGCGGCCTTTTTCCGGATTACATTTTGCCCCTGGGCATCGTGGACTACCTCACGTCCGACACCGCCGTCGGCCTGGACGGCGCGATCATCCCCCGGCTCCGCCTCCGCGCGGGCGCCGGGTACCACGTCAGCGGCGGGCTGACCGCCGAGGCGCAGGCCGGCATCCCCCTCCAGCAGGGGCCGCGCCTGTCGCTGGAGCTGCAGCATGATGCGACGCGGCGCGACTCGTTCTCCGGGCACGCCAAGCTCTCCGCGGACCGCTTCTCGAACGGGAAGAACGCGGGGGTGGCGGAAGGTGGGGGCACCTGGCACTCGATCCTCACCCGGGAGTTGGCGCTCTCCGTGGGTGCGGGCGTGGCGGCGGCGGCCTCGGCGCCGGCGGGCGAGGCGCTGGTCCCGCTGGTGGTCCCGGTGGCGACCGTCGGGCTGACCTTCGGGGTGCCCCGGATCCGCTTCTCGCTGGACGCCGGCTACGCGCCGCAGGCGGACGCGCTCAGCGGCAACATCTACCGGCGCGCCGGGCTGAACGCCTCCGGCGAGTACCACCCGCGCTCCGACCTCACCGCCCGCGCCGGGGCCAGCGGCTCCTTCTCGCTGGGGGCGCAGGGCTCGGGCGACGACGGGGCGGTGCAGACGGGCGACCGGTCGGTGCAGGGCGAGGCGTCGCTCGCCTTCCACGAGGGTGGCCTGGAGGTGTCCGGAGGGCTGCGCGTCGCGGACGTGCTGCTGTCCGGCTCCCACTCCACCGAGGTGCGCGCCTTCGTGGCGTTCAGCCTGAAGGGTCCGGTGCGCTGATGCAGAAGCTCCTCCTCCTCTCCACGGTCATCGCCATCGTGGCCATCCCGATCATCGCCTCCAAGGACCCGCACCCGAAACGTGCCCTCAAGAAGGCGATCTTGTGGCTGGTGGCCTTCAACTTCTTCTACCTGTTCGCCGCCCGGGTCATCTATCCGAGGTTGGGATGACCAGACCGCCTTCGCCCGCCACCCCGCCGTACACCATCCTCGTCGTCGAGGACGACCCCATCCTGCGCGCGCTGATCAA
>DATBSS010000559.1:0-6049 GCA_036559665.1 Myxococcaceae bacterium | reverse complement strand
ATCGAGAACCGCACCAGGAATCAGGGATGTGTGTCGCCCACGATCAGCTGGCCCGGTCGCGCGGCGGGCTTCATGCCGAAAACCTTGCGCAGGCGGGACACGGCCTGGACAGCGCCCTCTTCCTCGAAGGTCTGGGGAGCCGGCACCAACGCCGTGGTGTGTTAACGCGCCGCCTCATCTCCATTGACCCGGAGGGTGATCGCGTAGCGAAAGCCGGAAGGGTTTGAGAGGGTCAGGTAGGCGGCGAGGACGCGACGGTCGTAGACCTGACCGCCTCTCCGCCGCGACTAACACATCATGGTCGACGTAGTAATGAGAGTACAAGTCTGCGGCATCGCCGTACAGCTGTCGGGGCAATCCACAACCGCGGAATCCGCCCGAGGGGTCAGCTTCTTGATTTTGCTGGCGTCGAGCTTGAGCGTCTTCTTCGCGGCAGTCTTCTTGGTGGTTGCCATGATGAAAGGGGCCTCGCTGCGACGAGGAAGGAAACCTCTCGCGGGAATGATCCGTAGCACAAAGCTCACTGGCGCGCGAGCGCCGAGTCGAGAAGGCGCTGGAGGAAGTCCGCGGCCAGGATCTGGTGCTCAAACCAACCCCAGGGTGCGAGCCGGTTGACGTGGATCTGCACGCACTCCTCCCAGAGGTCCGATAACGGGCGCAAGAGCGCTCCCTTCATCTCCAGCGACCGGAGCTCCCGAACGACAGGCTCCAGCCGCCGCGCGCGCTGCTCGAGGAGCTCCAGCCAGGCCTGGTGCCCGGACGTGGCATCGCGCCGCCTATCGAGAAGGTCCGTCAGCTCACCGCGGACCTTCCGGAAGAGCGCTGCCAGGTGCTGGTCGTACTCCGGCGGGACGCGGCGCTCCCGCTTCAAGCGCGCGGCAAGCGCTGCGGCCAGGGCGTGCCGCTGGCGTAGGTCCAGTCCGAAGGTGGAGAGGAGCTCGTCTACGCTCCGGATCATCAGGCGCGAGCGATGCGCTGCCGCTGCCTCGGCGTCTTCGCCTTGCGACCAGAGCGACAGGAGCCGGAGGACCACGTCGCTGTCGATGGCCGAGAAGGCCTCACCCAGCGCGGCGCCCTCCTCGCCGCCAAACCGCTCGACCTCCCGCTGATAGCTGTCCAGCTGGACGCGGAAGATGATCCCGTTCGCCGCCGCCTCCTCAGCGGACGCCTGGATGCGCGGCCACACCTCACGCCAGAGCCGCGAGGCGTCGCCGTGCAGGACCAGGCGGATCTCCGGCCCGGGGATGTCGCTCCGCTCGAAGAACCAGTGCGAACCCTCGCGCTCCGCCGCGCGCGCGCAGATGTCCATCACCACGCGATCGGCCTGCGCGCCGCTCGTCGAAAAGCGCGCGCACAGCCACTCGGAGCCGGGGAGGTGGAGGCGCGCCGGCTCCAGCCCGGACGGCGGAGTCCGGGCCTCGGGCGGCGGTGTGCCCGAAGGCTCGCGCACGAACGGGACGATGAGCTGGTGGACGTACCGCCCGTCGTAGCCCCGAACGCAGAGCTCGCTGGGCTGCACCAGCTCGGAGAGAACGGCGCTCGACCGCCGCCGCAACAACTGCGCCATGCTCTCGACGCTGAGCACGTTCTCCAGGTCCACCGGGAGGACAAGGTCCCCGTCTGCCAGCCCTACGAAGCGCGGCAGTCCCAGCGCCTCCCGCTGCCGCGCGACCGCCTGGAACAGGGCGCGGCCGCGAGCGTCGGCGATCGTAGCGATCCGCTCCCGCGACAGCGTCCACTGCGCGCGGCAGAGGACGAGGCGGCCGTGGGTCACCCGGGGTAGAAATTCGGCGCCCGCGAGGGATCCCCAGTCCCAGGAGATCGACCCGGTGCTCTCCGCGCGTCCGAGGGCCTCGAGGAACCGGTAGAGCCCCGGGTTGCGCTTAGAAGCCGCGTAGTGCGCGCACCCCAACCGCGGGCGCACCTCGCGGCCCAGCCGGCGGGAACGGAGGACGATGCGCCCGTCAGAAACCGAGAGCCAGAGGTCGTCGAGCGGAATCTCCCCCTCCGCCGGAACGCCAACCCTCCCGAGGTACGGGATCTCGCGCTCGCGGAGGATCGGCCGCAGCACCACGTTGCCCGCCCGGCCTGCCGGGAGGTGGATGATCTCCGCGTACACCGCATCCGGCCGGGACGCCTCCTCGCGATGCACCAGCGCGCGCAGCTTCTCGAGCAGGCCCGGGTGCCCATGGCAGAACCTCCCCATGATCGCCGCCACCGAGCTCCCGTACAGGCCGTCCAGCCAGAGGCGAAAATCGCCTCTCGCGAACGCCTCCGCCGAAGAAGCCGAGAGGCTCGCCATCACGGCGAGGGACTCCGGCAGCTCCGGCGGGAAGTCGTGTCGTTCGGCGCGCGCGCGGGCGATGGCCTTCACGTCGCCGTCATCGAGCTCCAGCTCCGTCGCTCCGCGGCGGAGTGTCTCCACCAGCTTGTGGGCCAACAGGCGGTGCACGGTCGAAAAGCGCTCCTCCCGCGCCGCAGGCACTGGCAGCGGCGGGAGCTCGCCGACCAGGGGAGCGGCGATGCCGGTGGGCGCCTGGTCGAAGCCGATCCCGCTGTCTTCGTCCAGCGCTTCTGCCAGCGGGACCTCGCCGCGGCCATACCGCGCGACGAACGCTTCCCGGAACCTTGGCAACCTCACCGGCGCCTGGCCGTGCACGGCCCGCAGGATCGACACCCCGCGCGCCACCTCACGCAGCACGTCCGATCCCAACGTCATCTCGCACGACTTGAACAGGTCGACTTGCAGCATCCGCTCCAGGTGGACCTTCACCGGGAGCAAGGCCAGGCGCTTGGCGAGGTCGCGGTAGTCCTGGGGCGTGGCGCAGCCCAGGGCGTCCATGGCCTGAATGGCCTCCCCGGTCCCCTGGAGCGCGGCGCGGACCTTCCCGGTGGACAGGTACGGCTCCAGCTCCCAGAGCAGGTGCTCCAGCGGCTCGCGCCCGGTGACGGGTGGCTCCAACTGGGGGACCAGGATCTGCCTCTCCAGGAGGGAGCCCAGGTACTCCTGGATCTCCTCCAGTGGGACGTCGGGCTCCTCGGCGGCGACGGCGGCGGCGATCTCGTCGAGGCGGGCTCCTCCCCTCGCCCGCTGCAACGCCACCTCCAGGTACGGCGTCCGGGTCGCGGAGGCCAGGTGGTAGTCGCGGCCGCGGTCGGACGCGACCGACTCCAGGTACCGGATGCGATCACCGAGCCGGTAGAGGCTGGAATTCGGCCGGTAGAGGAGCTGCGCCTTCAGCTCCGGGTCCGAGGCCAGCGCCGCGGCCAGCTCGAGGACCAGGTCCATGTCCAGGCGGGTGTGGCGCCAGCGCCGCTGCCCCCCGAGATCCAGCCGCGTCGCGCCGGAGATCGCGCCGACGGCGACTCCGGAGAACAGGCCGTAGGGCGTGGCGCGGCCCGCCATCCGGGAGAAGTACCGCACCAACCCGCGCTCCACCTTCTGGCCGCGCTCCCCGTCCGGCTTCTCCAACCAGTGCGGCAGGCTGTCCACCAACGAGGGCGATGCCACGAACAGCGCCTCGACGATCTCCGGGCGCTCGATGAATCGCCGCAGCGACGGGCGGAGCCGTGCGCGCTCGGACTGCACGTCTGCGTCGGAGTCGCCGGGCGCGGCCGGGAGCCGGCACCCGGGCCCACTCCAATCGAGTAGCGCGTCGAAGGGCAGCAACGGTGTCCGCACCGCAAAGAAGTCGGCCGGGACCAGGCCCTCCGCCATCGGCCCACGTCCAGGAGCTCCGGACATTGAGCTCACGTTAGAAGAAGCCGAAAGGCGGGAAACGAGGCGGCGCATCCTGCGCGAAGTCCGCTGCCAGACACAACAGGCCGCCCTCGCCGCCGCGCATCAGGTTGTAGCGCCACCGCCTCCAGTGCGGGGCGGCGAGAGACCGGGCTGCAAGCTGCTCCGCGCGCCGGCGCCAGCGCCCGGCCGGGTCCGCCCGCGCCAGCGCGGCCAGCGCGTAGCAGGCGCCGGCCGATTCGCAGCACGCCGAGGGGCCGAGCACCGACGAGGAACGCGCGACCGTCCCGAACCGCACCGCGGCCGTGCGAAAGCGTTCGTCGCCGGTGTGCCGATGGGCCATCACGAAGACGAGCGCGTATCCGGCAGCGCCGCTGCAGAAGCTGCCGCGCACGTAGGCCCCTCGGGGCTCCGGAATGGAGGAGCGGGCGAGGATGGCCAGGGTCCGCCGGCGGAGCCCCTGGAGCGCATCGAGCAGGCGGCCCGGGACAGCGCTTCCCTCCCTCGCCGCCCACTGCAGCAGCGCGGCGGCGACGCCGGCGCGCCCGTGGGCGATCATATTGGCGGGCAACCCGTCCCACGGCTCACCCGGACCGGCGGCAGCCAGCAGGCGATCGCGCACGGTCCGCCCCAGTGCCGCCAGCTCCGGGAGCGCCGGCTCCACCTCGGACAAGACCGTCGCGGCGGAGAGGACCCCTGCGAGGCCGCCGTACAGCTCCAGTGGGCCGTCGAGGCCGCGGCGGGCGCCAGCGATGAACGCCGCCACCGAGCGGCTGGCGCCCCGGCGATCGCCGGCGGCATGGGCGACCAGCGCCCGGACGAAGTGCATCCCCGGTAACCCGAAGAAAATCGAGGTGCGCGGGCAATGCTCCGGAGGCACCCTTGCCGGGAGGAACGCAGATCGCCGGCGCGAAGCCGCGAGCGCGTCGTCCAGCAGCCGCGCCGCCTGCCGGAGCGCCCGGTCGTCCTCCAGGGTGAGCGCGGCGCGGAGCAGCGCGTAGGCGAGACCGGCGGCGCCGTAGGCAAGATTGGCGAACGGCGGCTCCTGCTCGCGGACGAGGCGCGTGTAGCTGACGCGCCTCAGCCTGGAGAGGCGGGAGACGGTCTGCTCCCGGAACATGGCTCTCAATCCCATGGGTCCAATCCCCAGCGTACTGCCACCGCACGCTGGACGTGAGGACATGCCGCGGTGGGCGCGATCATCAGGGCCGGCGCGTCCCCTTCGGGCTGAGCAACTCCTGCATGAAGTAGGTCAGCGTGGACTGCAGGTAGCCTGGGAAGCCGAACCGATTCCAATGGAAGATCGCATAGAACGGGAGGACCTTCCGGATCCCGAACAGGAGCTGGCGCCGGCGGATCGCCTGCTTGACGCCTGCGGCCCACTTCGCGTGGCCGCGCCGGTAGTCCGCGACGATCTGCCGCTCTTCTTTCGAGAGGCCCGCCACGAACGCGTCCGGTGCGAGCACCGCGCGCCGGAGAACGACCTGGTTCTGCTTCATCTGCTCGCGGGCGATCGCCCGCTGTTCGGCGGTCAGCTCGAAGCTGCGGCCGGTGAGGCGCATGTTCGACCAGACGTCCCACAGCTCCCACGCGTCGCCGGTCACCTGGGAAAAAACGGAGCTCAGCAGCACAAGCGACAGGCTCGACGCGTCCGCCTCCGCGCGCCCGCGGTGAAGGAGGTCCTTCAGGCGGAGGACGGCGATGCTGTCGATGGTGGCGTGCCGGTGGTACAGGTCGATGCCGGCCTCGCCGCCAAATTGGTAGGTCTCCGCGTCATAGAGGCCGTACTCGTGGCGCGTGATCAAGCGGGCGCGGCGAGCCCCGGAGAGGAGCGCGGTCAGCTCGCGTTCAAAGCCGGCGGTGGGCCGCGGCACGCAGAAGCGCAACCGCACGCCCGGCGGCTTCCACATGTAGAAGAATCTGGAGACGCGCCCCGCCTGCAGCCACGCCTCCACGCGCGGGAGGACGCGCTCGCGCATGAACGCGTCCGCTCGGCGCGCGCCGGCGAAGGAGGCGCCGACCTGGACCCACCGCTCCGGGTCGACCAACTCCAGCACGCGCGCCGCGCCCGCCGTGATGAACGCCTGCCGGAGGTAGGTGAACGCGGCCAGCTCGTCCCGCGAAACCGCGTGCGGGAGCTTCCCGACGGGGAAGCTGGCGATCACCGAGTCGACGAGGGCACGAGCCCGACGAGAGGCCACAGGCATCCATAATACAATCGTCGGCTTCTCGCCTGAGCGCGACGGCTGATGAGCCCCACCTGGGGGGCTGGCGAACGTTCGCGAGCGGCACTGGAAGCGCCATGCCCAG
>DATBSS010000558.1:0-17147 GCA_036559665.1 Myxococcaceae bacterium | reverse complement strand
CCTCGGAACCCACTGCGTTACTGACGGTAGCCACGCTGCTGTCGCTGGAGGTCCACGTCACCTGTGTCGTCAGGTCCTGGGTGGTGGCGTCCGAGTAGGTCCCCGTGGCCGTGAGTTGCCGGGTGGTGCCCCGGGCGAGCGACGGGTTGGTCGGCGTCACCGCGATGGACACCAGCGTGGCCGCCGTCACCGTCAGCGTGGTGGTGCCGCTCACCCCGCCAAACGTCGCCGTGGCCGTGGCCGCCCCTACATTTACCGCGGTGGCCAGGCCCTCGGAGCCCGCCGCGTTGCTGACGGTGGCCACGTTGGTGTTGCTGGAGGCCCAGGTCACCTGCGCCGTCAGGTCCTGGGTGGTGGCGTCCGAGTAGGTCCCCGTGGCCGTGAGTTGCTGCGTCGTTCCCCGAGCCAGCGACGGGTTGGTCGGCGTCAGCGCGATGGACACCAGCGTGGCCGCCGTCACCGTCAGCGTGGTGGTGCCGCTCACTCCGCCAAACGTCGCCGTGGCCATGGCCGCCCCTACGTTTACCGCGGTGGCCAAGCCCTCGGAGCCCGCCGCGTTGCTCACAGTGGCCACGTTGGTGTTGCTGGAGACCCAGGTCACCTGCGCCGTCAGGTCCTGGGTGGTGGCGTCTGAATAGGTCCCCGTGGCCGTGAGTTGCCGTGTCGTTCCCCGAGCCAGAGACGGGTTGGTCGGCGTCACCGCGATGGACGCCAGCGTGGCTGCCGTCACCGTCAGCGAGGTGGTGCCGCTCACCCCGCTAAACGTGGCCGTGGCCGTGGCCGTCCCCACGTTCACCGCCGTCGCCAGGCCCTGAGAGCCCGCCGCGTTGCTCACGGTGGCCACGTTGGTGTCGCTGGACGTCCACGTCGCCTGCGCCGTCAGGTCCTGAGTGGTGGCGTCCGAGTAGGTCCCCGTGGCCGTGAGCTGCCGTGTCGTTCCCCGGGCCAACGACGGATTGGTCGGCGTCACCGCGATGGACGCCAGCGTGGCCGCCGTCACCGTCACCGTGGTGGTACCGCTCACTCCGCCGAATGTCGCCGTGGCCGTAGCCGTCCCCGCGTTCACCGCCGTCGCCAGGCCCTGAGAGCCCGCCGCGTTGCTCACAGTGGCCACGTTGGTGTCGCTGGACGTCCAGGTCGCCTGCGCCGTCAGGTCCTGGGTGGTCGCGTCCGAGTAGGTCCCCGTCGCCGTGAGCTGCCCCGTCGTTCCGCGAGCCAGCGACGGATTGGTCGGCGTCACCGCGATGGACACCAGCGTGGCCGCCGTCACCGTCACCGTGGTGGTACCGCTCACCCCGCCAAGCGCCGCCGTCACGGTCGCGGTGCCTGGAGCCACGCCGCGGGCCAATCCCCGGCTGGAGCCGTTGTCCACGACCGCTGTGGCTGGCGTCGAGGAGGACCAGTTCGCCTGGGCAGTCACGTCCCCGGTGGTGCCGTCGCTGTATGTCGCGGTGGCCGTGAGTTGCAGCGTCGCCCCCACCGGCAGGGACGGGGTGGTCGGCGTCACCGCCACGGAAACCACCCTCGGCGAAGTCACCTGCACCGTCGCGGTGTCGCTCCGGTCGGCGTAGCGGGCGGTGATGACGGCGTTGCCGGGGTGGACTCCCGTCACCACCGCGGTGCCGCCCGCCTGCGGGGTGAGCGAGGCCACGGAGGGATCGCTCGTCAACCACTCGGTCGGGTCCACCGGGACCACCTGGCCGTTCTTCATCACCTTCTGGGCCGTGAACGTCACGGCGTCTCCCGCGGGGAGGGTGGCTTCTCCGGGTGCCACCTCGAACACGAAGTCGGAATCGGTGCAGCCGCCCAGGGCCATGAGCCCGGTTGCCAGCAACATCCCCCGCAGGTTCCGCCGTGCTTTGTTCATCGGCGCACGGTACGGCCGCTAGGGGAGGCGCTGCAATCGGGACGCGCAGGGAGCAGTCCCTGGGCGCGGAGCCGGAGGACCTCCTGCCGGTGCCCGGGCTACGGCCCCAGCCCGACCCAGACCTCGCCGTCGGCGAAGATCTCCTTCTTCCAGATGGGCACGTCCTGCTTGAGGCGCTCGATGGCGTGGCGGCAGGCGTCGAACGCCTCGGCGCGGTGCGGGGCGGAGGCGGCAATCACCACCGCCAGCTCGCCGGGCCGGAGCAGGCCGACGCGGTGGACGATCGCCAGGCGGGAGCGCTCCCACTTCGCGGCGGCCTCGGCGCCGATCTGCGCGAGTACCCGCTCGGCCATGGGCGCATAGGCCTCGTACTCCAGCTGGATCACGGCGCGGCCGCGCGTCTGGTCCCGGACCTGCCCGGAGAAGGTCACCACGCCCCCGAGGCCGGGGCCCTCCACCGCCCGCACCACCTCGTCCAGCGACAGCGGCTGCGGGGTCACGCGGAAGCACCCGGCGCCGCCGGCCACGGGTGGGATGAGCGCCAACTCCGCGCCATCCGGCACCGCCGCGTCCGGCGTGGAGAAGCTCTGGTTCACCGCCACCCTGAGATGTGGCAGCAGGCGCTCCAGCCCCGGGTGGCGGCGGCCCAGCTCCGCCAGCACGTCACGGACCGCGGGCGCGGACTCCAGCTCGAGGGTCTCCTCGGCGCACCCGGCACGTTCCCGCGCGGCGGCGAAGTAGAGGATCTTGAGGCGCACGGGGCTGATGCTACCCGCTCACACACCGGACCAGCGATGTGCGGCGCGTTTTCCTCCCTCCACGTAAACACCCGGGGGTCTTGGCGTTGATAGGGGGCGCCCACCACCGGCGCGCTCCAACCCATTACCTCAACCGAGGGCCATGCAGATGAACGCCGCCACCATCACGTACCTTGAGATCGTCGACGACACCGCGACTTCGCGCGTTGACCGCGACCATTCGATGGAGCGCCATCTCAAGGCGATCGCCGGCTGGTGCCTGCTGCTCGGGGGCCTCCTCGCCCTGGGAGCGCTGTGCGCAGTAGGAGTGGCGGTGGCGCGGGTCGGGCTTGCGCGACCCGGCGAGCAGGCGCCGGTCATCGTCCTGGGCTTGATCGGTGGCGTGTGGTTCATGACCGGCTACTTCCTCAGGCGGTTCTCGGGTATCGCGCGCACGATCACCCTGGTCGTGAATGCGAGCCTGCTCGTCCTGAGCCTCCTTGGCGTCATTCCCATGTTGATCGAGGGCGAGCACACTCCGCTCCAGGTCCTCGCGGGCCTCATCAGCATCCTGTGGTGCGTGGCCGTGGCCTGGGCGACCGGCTCGGAGCGCGCGGAGGAGCTCTGCGCCACCTACTACCGGCGTGCCGCGCTCGCGGAGCCGGGTCCGTCGGGATGGGCGAGCCCGTTCTTCTGGGGCCCGTTCGCGGCGGCGCTCCTGTTCTGGTGCGTCTCGCCCGGGCCCGGCCATCGCGTCCCGATGGAGCAGGCGCCCCTTCAATTGACGATCGAGCTGGTCCGTCGCCCTTCCGGGCGGGCAGCGTGACGCCTGCGGCGGGGCCCGCCATCGCGCTCCGTCACTGGCCCTTCGCGCCCACCGCCACCCGCGCCCGGAGCCGGGCACCTAGCGGGTCCGGCGCCAGGTCCAGCGCCAGCTCGCTCGCCCCGGTGAGCTGGTCGATGAACCGGAGCGCGAACCGCTGGACGTCCTCCACCCGCTGATCCGCCACCCCCGGCACCGACGCGGGTGCGCGCAGCTCGTCCCGCAGCCGATCCAGGTCCAGCACCGCCGAGACATGCCCCGCGCCGAACGCCCCGGGCCCCACGCGATCGGCCAATGCCTCCCGCAACGGCACCTCCCGGCGCCACCCGGCCACCGTCCCGGCGCGAAGCCGCAGCCGCTCCGGGCCGACGATCACCTCCACCGGGTGCTCCAGCGCGCGGAACCGCAACACCTCCCTCCCCTGCTCCTGGCGCTGGGCGTACTCCACGCCCTTCGCCTCCAACGCCTCGCGCACCGCGCGCAGGGCCGGGTCCTTCCGCCGCAACCGGGCATCCACCCGCAAGGCCCCGCGCGGGTCCGGCTCCCGGCTTCCGCGGATCAGGTTCCCCAGGAACGCCGGCGCGTCGAAATACGCCAGCACCGCCACCTCGTCGCCGGCGGCCTCCACCGCCTCCTCGATGTCCCAGCCGTCTCCCTGGAGCGCCTCCGCGGAACGGGTCCGCTCCGGAGCACCGCGCGGCCCCCACAGCAGCGCCGCCAGCGCCTCCGCCGGCGCGCTCACCGACAGCGCCATCACCGGCCCCTCCGGCCCGCGGTCGAGGAGCGCAGGCGCGGCCGCCGGGACGCCCCAGAGCGGCCCGTCCGCCCGGAACACCCCCTCCACCAACAGCTCGCGCCGCTCCACCCGCAGGGTGCCGAAGAACCCGCGCGGCCCGGCGCCCGGCCGGCGCGGGATCGCCACCGCGCAGATTCCCTCCGGGACGGCCGCGCCCAACTCGGCGATCAGCGGCCACCGCTCGGCGCCCCGCGCGCCGCCCGCCGTCACCGCGGCCATCGCCCGCCGGAGCTGATCGTCCACCTCGGGTCCCCGCTCCGGCAGCGCCAGGTACAGGTACCCGCGGTCCACGAACGCCGCCGCGTCCGGCCGCCCCGGCCAGTGCACCCGGACGAACCCATCCGGCGACTGGCTCAGCGCCGCCCCCTGCTCCTCCAGGAACTGCCCCAGGACCAGGCTCGCCGCCTCCCCGTCGGTGATGCCCACCGCCGCCACCACGCCACTCACGCCCGCCAGGGTGAAGAAGGCCAGCCCCTCGTCCGGGTCCACCGCGCCCTCGCCCGCGGCGGCGGACTGGAGCGCCAGGTGCACCACCCCGGTGCGGTTGAGCAGCTCGGCGGCACCGCCGGGGCCCAGCATCCCGTCCAGCAGGTCCGCGGCCGCGTCCAGCCCGGTCCCGGGCGCGGGGCAGGAGAGCGCCCCCTGGGCCTCCTCCGGGATGGCGCGGAGGACGGGCCGGGCCCTCACGTCCACGAAGGTGGAGGCCACCACCCGCCCGCCCTGGCGCGCCTGCACCTGGTAGCGCCCGGCGCGCGCGAAGGCGTGGGAGGCGCGCGCGCCGCTCGACCCGGGCGCGCCGTCTCCGAAATCCCACGCCACCTCGGGCCCGGCGCCGTCCAGCGCGAAGGCCAGCGGCAGGCCGGTGTCCGCGGGGCCGCCGCCCTCCACCGGCTCCGCGCGCAGCGAGCGCACGCACCCCGCGAGGAGCGCGAGCGGTGCGACGATCGCCGCCGCCGCGCGGAGCACCCCGGACCTCAGAGTTCGAACGCGATGCCGAACGTCAGGTAACGCCCCGAGAGGTCCAGCCCGCCGGTGTAGAAGTTGTTCACGTCGGCGTAGTTGGCCTCGACGAACAGGTAGCTGTGGTTCACGCCGGCGTCGGTGTCGAAGTCGCGCGCCAGCCGGGGCTCGAACACGTCCAGCAGGAGCGACAGCCCGCCGCTCACGCTCCAGCCCCAGCGCCCGCCGACAGCCGGCTTCCCGTCGACGTTCTCCAGCGAAGAACCCTTGGTGGCCCACCAGATGGTGTAGCGGAGGCCGGCCTTCACGTAGGGCACCAGCGGGATGCCCCAGGTGTGCGCGGCGTAGTCGAACCGGTAGACGCCGAAGAGCGACAGCGGGACGAGCCGCAGGCCCGTGCTCTCCGACGCCTGCGAGCCGTTCTCCAGGTGGGCGGGGGCGAACTTCTCCGCGTACCCGGCGGAGAAGCCGACGCCGGCCGTGCCGAACGCCTGGAAGAGCTGGCGCTCCCCGGAGCCCTCGAGCAACAGCATCGCGTTGTCGCCGAAGGTGGTCTTGTACGGCGTGCCGCTCAGGCCGGGCTCGTTGTCGATCAGCGGCTTGAACCCGCCCAGCTTCACCTCGATGCCCGTGGTGCGTTCGGATCCGAACTCGCCCGGCGGGCGCTCCACGGTGCCGGGGGCCGACTGCGCGGAGGCGGTGGCCGCCAGCGCGCCGAGGGTGAGGGCGGACACCGCCGCCAGGGTCCTGACGTGAATCGTCTTCATCCGCGAACGCCTCCCCGCGCCTGCCGCCGCCGCCGCGCCAACCAGCCCAGCGCCAGCAGCGGGCAGGCGCTCGCGGGCGCCGCCGCGCAGCCGCCCTCCGTGTCGCCGTGCGAGTTCTTGTAGCTGGCGAAGAAGCCGAAGCTCAGCACCGGCGTGCCGTTCAGCACGTTGGAGGCGGTGCTCTCGTTCTCGGCCGCGTCCTTCGCGCGGAGCAGGACCGCGTAGGTAATGCCGTTGGTGAGGCCCTCCAGGCGGATGGACCCGCTGGCCGCCGGTCCCTCGGGCCCCTCGGTGTACGGCCCGATCGCGCTCTGGTAGGCCACCGCCACGGTCGAGACGTCCGACTTCGCGGTGAAGTTGATCTGGAGCGCCGAGTCCTGGGGCACCACGCTGGTGATGACGGGCGGCTCCGGCGGCGTGGTGTCGTAGGTGAGGGTCGGCGGCTGGGAGGCCTTCGCCTCCACGCAGTTTCCGCCGAGGGGGCTGTACTTGGTGAACGCGCACACCCTCATGACGTCGTTCTTCATGTCCTGGGGGCAGGTGGCGGCGCTGGTGAACAGCGGCAGGTCGCTCACCTTGAACTGGAAGCTGCCGGTGGCCTGGGTGACCCAGCTGGCCTGGGGGACGATGCCTATCTCCAGATCGCCGGCCACCGGGGCGTTGGCGCAACTCGTGGCGGTGGTGGCCCAGATCGTCAGCGCATCGCAGGCCGTCGCCCCCGCCGCGTTGATGGACCAGTTGGCGTTGAGGGTGAGGTTGCAGTCGTTCTTGGCGAGCAGCACCGCCTGCTTCTGGTTCACGTCGAGCGTAACGCTCTGTGCGCCGGCGCGGCCGGCGGTCACCAGCGCCGCCAGGGCGATCGCCGCGCGCTGCAGGGAGAGGGAAGGTCTCAGGCTCATGGCATCCGTGGTGTGGTCGGCCCGGTGGACAGAGCAAGCCTGGGGCCAGCCCGCCCGGCCTCACTATTCTCCCGAAACCGCGGGCCGCGCCACTTCGCGCGCGCCCAAATGTCGCGGAGGCCGGAGGGCCTTGCCAATTTGTCAGCCGGGACGCCTCACAGCCCGCGCGCCAGCAGCAGTTCCCCCACCTCGACCGCGTTGAGCGCGGCGCCGCGGCCGGCGTTGTCCACGGCCACCAGCAGGTGGAACCAGCCGTCGCCGCCGGGCGCGGCGCGCACCCTCCCCACGTGCACCGCGGCGTCGGCGGTGACCAGCATGGGCATGGGGTAGACGCGCTCGGCCGGTTCGTCCAGCAGCTTGAGCGCGGGAGAGGCCTTGAGCGCGGCGCGCACCTCGTCCGGACCGGGCCGCGCGTTGAGGCGCACGGTGATGGAGAGGAGGTGGCCGTAGAACACCGGCACCACCAGCGCGGTGCCGGAGACCTGCGCGCGGGAGATGGCGCCGCCCAGCCGGTCACCCTCGGCCGTCCAGGCCAGTTCCTCCTCGGACTCGGCGAACCCTGGGGCGATCCGGCCCGCCTGCGGGAGGACGTTGAAGGCCAGCCGGTGCGGAAAGAGCGAGTCTTCGGGCTCCCGGCCGGAGAGCAGCGCGGCGGTCTGTTGCTCCAGCGCCTTCACGCCCGCCAGCCCGGCGGAGGAGGCGGAGAGCAGCGCGGTGACGTGCGCGTCGGTGGGAGCGAGCGGGGCCAGCGCCTCCAGCACGGTGGCGAGCGCGGCGGTGGTGGCGGAGGGCACGGCGGCGATCCGGCCCTCGAACGGGCCCGAGGCGGCCGCGGCGTTCACCGCCGGGAGCACCAGCGGAATCTTGAGATCGGCGCGGAAGGCGGCGCTGGTGTCCACCACCCACGCGCCGGCGCCCTGGGCCGCGATGGCCAGCGGCCGGGCGACCTCGGGCGGCGCGGCGATCAGCGCCAGGTCGATGCCGCGGAACGAATCCGGGCCGGCCTTCTCCACCCCGAGTGTGTCGCCTCCCAGCTCGATCTCGTCGCCCTCGGAGCGCTCGGAGCCCAGGGCGGTGAGCTGCCCTGGGGCGTACCCGCGGTCCATGAGCGCGGAGAGGATCTCCTGCCCCACGGCGCCCGTCGCCCCCACCACCGCGATCTTCACCTTGCGGTCCATGTGCGTACCCTCACTCGTCCTTCATCCTGGCCGCTGGGGCGGGCCCCGGCAGCGGCGGAAACTTCGGGTTGCGCTCCGCCTCCGAGGCGCGAACGTAGTGCGGCTCCAGGGCGAACAGGCGCTGGAGGTCCCCCGCGCCCTCCCAGCGGGCCAGCGCGCAGATGGAGCGCGCGGTGGGGAACGACGGCTCGTCGAACAGGCGGCCGGCCGGCACGCCCAGCGACGCCAGCTTCTCGCGGTACTCCCGCACCGCCGGGCCCACCACCGCCCCCTCGTGCCCGCGGATGAAGGCCGCCGCCTCGGCCAGCGGGAGGGCCTGCTCCGGCCCGGCCGGCTCCGCGCCCTCCCCTTCCACCCGGTACGCAGCCACGTACAGCTCGTCCTGGCGGGCGACCGCCAGCGGGAGGCAGCGGGGCCCGCGCCCGGCGGAGGCGGCGTCCAGCGCCAGCGCCTGCAGCGACGAGGCGCCCGCGAGCGGGACCCCGGCCGCGTAGGCCAACCCCTTGGCGGTGGCCAGGCCGATGCGCAGCCCGGTGAACGACCCGGGCCCCAGGCCGACGGCGATGCCCTCCAGGTCCTGGACGCGTACGCCGTGGCGCTCCAGCAGCGCCTGGATCTCGCCGGGCAGCATCTCGCTCTGCTTGCGCGGCGGGCCGAGCGCCACCGCCTCCACGGCGCGCCAGGAGGCCCGCTCCACCAGGGCCAGGCTCAGCGTGAGGGTGGAAGTGTCGAGCGCGAGGAACACGTTGGCGCGGCGCGGGGGCTACTGCTCGCAGGGCGTGAGCCGCACGCGCGCCAGGCCGTTGCGGGCGTTCTGCATGCCCAGCTTCCGGGCCGCCGCCCAGGAGAGGTCGATGATCACGCCCGGCGTGAAGGCGCCCCGTTCGGAGATGTGCACCCGCGTGTCGAAGCCGTTCTCGAGGTTGGTGACCAGCACGCAGCTCCCCGGAGGCAGCGTGCGGTGCGAGCCGGTGATCAGCCCCGGGTCCCATTCGCGCGTGGCGGCCGCCCGGCCGTTGGGCTCCTCACTGGTCGGGCTGCCGTAGTAGGTGGCGCGCCCCTCCTCGAAGTAGTCGATGGGCAGCGGCTCGGCCGGAGGGGTGAGGGGTACGCAGGCGGCCAGGGCCAGCGCCGCCGCCGCCGCCGCCCACTGCGCTGCCCTCGAGGCGGTCGCCATCGTCGCCTACTTCCGGGTGATGTCGTTGTAGAAGACGCGGGCGATCAGGCTGACCAGCATCACCAGCCCGACCCAGTTGGCGATCTCCCGGGCTCGCATGGAGATCGGCCGGCGGCGGACCGCCTCCCAGGCGGCGGCCAGCAGGTGGAAGCCGTCCAGGATGGGGATGGGCAGCAGGTTCACCACGCCCAGGTTGATGGAGATGATCGCCATCATGGAGAGGAACTTGTCGAACCCCTCCTCGGCGGCGCGGGACGCCATCTGGTGCAGCCCCAGCGGGCCGCTCATCAGGTCCATCGAGACCTGCCCGGTGATCATGTAGCCGAGCACGGTGGCCACCTTGGCGATGTCCTGGGGGACGATCTGCAGCGCCTTGACGAACGCCTTCCCCGGGCTCATCCGGACCTTCACCGTCTCCGGGTTGAGGACCTCCTCCGGCCCGCCCAGCCGCGGCAACACGCCCAGGTCCAGCCGGCGGGTCGCGCGCCCCAGCTGGTCCTTCTCCCCGGAGCGCTCCTGCTGGATCCGGGCGCTCTTCTCCTCACCGGTGGGGGTGCGCCAGGTGAGCGTGAAGGGCTGGTCCTTGATCTGCTCGCCGAGCGCGTTGAAGAAGCCCACGAAGGAACGGATGGGCGTCCCGTTCAGCGTGAGGAGCTGGTCGCCCGGCTGGAGGCCCGCCTTCGCCCCCGGGCCGTCCGGCCGGACCTCGTAGAGGTAGAGGCTGGACGCTTCGGCCCCCAGGGCGGCGTAGCCGTCGCCGCTCTGCCGCGCCAGGTGGACGGTCAGCACCCGCGGGTTGGTGCCGCCGATGCCGGGGAGGTCCAGCGCCTCCACCCGGTAGACCTCCACCGCCAGCTCGCCCTGGGCCGAGGCGAGCACCTTCTCCAGATCGCGTTCGTCCCGCACCGGCTGGCCGTTGATCGACACCACGCGGTCGAAGGTCTTCAGGCCGGCGGCGGCCGCGGGCGAACCGGCCGGCACGCCCAGCAGCGGCGGGAGCGGGTAGGGCCGGATGCCGATCTGTCCCCGGGTGACCGGGTCCCCCAGCGGCTCGCTGACCGTGCTCCGCATGGGCGTGAGCGTGAGGACGATCTGCTTGCCGCCCCGGTCCACGGTGATGACGGTGGGCCGGTCATAGCGGGGCTTGAGCGCTTCGGAGACATCCTCGAACAGCTCGACCTTCTGGCCCTCGATGATGACGATCCGGTCGCCCGGGCGCATGCCGGCCTCGGCGGCGGGCATCCCCGGCTCCACCGCGCCCACCAGGGTGGTGGCGTGCTCGCTCAACCCGAGCAGTACGATGAAGAACACCAGCACCGGGAAGACGAGGTTGAACACCGGGCCGGCAGCGACGATCAGCATCCGCTTCCAGGGCGCCTGCGCCAGGAAGCCGTACTTCGCCTCCTCGGGAGGCAGCTCGTCGTACGGCTGCTCGCCCGCCATCTTCACGTAGCCGCCCAGCGGGAACCAGGCGATCCGGTATTCGGTGTCCCCGCGGGTGAAGGCGACGATGGGCGGCCCGAAGCCGATGGAGAAGCGCAGGACTTTCACTCCCAGGGCCTTGGCGACCAGGAAGTGCCCACTCTCGTGGACGAAGATCAGCACGCCCAGGAGGAGGATCGTGTAGGGAAGGTAGGCGACCGACGGAGGCATCGCTGCCAACGTTAATCGGGGCCCCCCGGACCGACAACGGAGACGCGACGGCCAGTGGACAACCGGACTGCCAGGTGGGTCAACCGCCCACGAGGAGCGGCCGGAGGAAGAACACGTACAGGAAGACGAGCGGCGCGTTGAAGATGACCGCGTCGATCCGGTCCAGGATGCCGCCGTGTCCGGGGAAGATCTTGCCGGAGTCCTTCCGCCCGTAGGCGCGCTTGAGCATGGACTCGGAGAAGTCGCCGAGGGGGCCCAGGATCCCCCCCGCGACCGAGAGGACCGCGATGTCCACCACGTGCAGGCTGTGGAACCCGAGCCAGCGGAACACGAACAGCCCCAACGGGGCGCCGACCATCCCGCCAAAGAAGCCCTCCCAGGTCTTGTTCGGGCTGACGTCGGGATGCAGCTTGTGCTTGCCGATGGCGCGGCCGGTGAAATAGGCGAACGTGTCGTTGAGGAAGGTCAGGTACATCACCACCATCACCCAGTGGCCGCCGTTGGGTGGATCCAGCAGCCGCAGCGCGACCAGCGAGGTCGGGCCCGCGGTCGCGTAGACCATCCCGGTCACCAGGTAGGCCACCCGCTGCGGGCCCTCCTTCTGCGGGCCGCGGACCAGGTAGTACGTCCAGGCGAACATCCCGAACGCCACCAGGGTGAAGAAGGCGGCGTACCCGCCGCTGGGGCCGTACATCGGCGTGAAGGGAAAGGTGATGCTCACCGCGATCCCCACCCAGGCGGCCGGGGACCATCCCGTCATCGTGATGTCGTAGTACTCCAGGATGCTGATGGCGCAGGCGACGCCCATCAGCGCCGCCAGGGCCCACCCGCCGATGTAGATGACCACGATCACGCCCGGCGCCACCAACGCCGACGTGAGGAGGCGGATCGCGAGGTTGCGGTTGGCTTCGGTCACGGGGCGGGCCTCACCTGGGCGGAGGTCAACCCGAACCGCCGCTCGCGCTGCTGGTACTCCATCAGGCAGCCCGCGAAGGCGTCGGGCCGGAAGTCCGGCCACAGCACCTCGGTGAACACCAGCTCCGCGTAGGCCGACTGCCAGAGGAGGAAGTTGGAGATGCGGTGCTCGCCGGAGGTGCGGATCACCAGGTCCAGCGGCGGCAGGTCGCGGGTGGAGAGCAGCGCCTCGAAGTCCGCCTCCGAGGGCGGGCCGCGCCGCCCCTTCCCTTCCGCCACCGCCTCCGCCCACCGCCCCGCCGCGCGCAGCAGCTCCTCCCGCCCGCCGTAGGAGAGCGCCAGGGTGAGCACCATCCCGCGGTGGTCGCTGGAATCGGCCCGAAGCTTGTCCAGGGGGTCGCGCACGAAGCGCGGGAGCTTGTCCAGCTCGCCGATGGCGTTGAGCCGGATGGCGTTCTCCATGATCTCCGCCCGCTCCTTCTCCAGATATTCCCGGAGCAGGTCCATCAGCGCCGCCACCTCGTCCGCCGGGCGGGACCAGTTCTGGGAGGAGAAGGCGTAGAGGGTGAGCGCCTTCAAGCCTACCCGGCGCGCGCAGCGGGTGATCTCGCGCACGCTGTTGGAGCCCTCGCGGTGGCCCTCGATCCGCGGCAGCCCGCGCGCCTCCGCCCAGCGGCCGTTGCCGTCCATGATGATGCCCACGTGGCGGGGCAACGGCCGCTCCCGAAGCTGCTCCTCCAGATCGGTGACGCTGGTGGGGCTATCCATCGCTCGTCCGGGGACCATACGGGCAAACGGTCCATCGGGCGAGTAGAGTCCGGCGCGTGACGCGGAGGCACGGACACCTGGCGGCGGCGCTCGGGCTGTGGCTGTTCGCCTTCGCGGCGCCCGCGGCCGGGGACGACGTCCAGCGCTCCATCCGGGCGGCGTCCCGCTTCTACGAGTCGCTCGACTACGACCCGGCGCTGGAGCAGCTGGCGCGCGCCAGGAAGCTGGGGCCGCGCCCGGACGAAGAGGTGGAGATCGCGCTCTACGAGGGGATCATCTACGCGGACATGAGCGGCCACCGCGACCAGTCGCAGGCCGCGTTCCGCGCCGCGCTCCTCCTCCGCCCGGACGCCAGGCTGCCGGTGAAGGTCTCCCCCAAGGTGGAGCGCGAGTTCGAACAGCTCCGCAAGCAGGTGGCGCAGGAGCTGGCGCGCACCAACGCCAAGCGGAGTACGCGCCCTCCGACCCCGCCGGCCGGCGATCGCCCGGTGGCGGCGACCCCGCCGCCAACCCCGTCGCTGGTGCCGGCCGCAGCCCCCCCGCCCGCGCCGGCGGCGGCGCCGGGGCCGTCGATGTTCGGCGCCCGCGTGCCGCTGGTCCCCGCCGCGCTGGGCGGCGTGGCGGTGGCGGCCGGGGTGGGCGGGACGGTGTTCGGGCTGATGACGCGGAGCTCGCTGGACCAGGCGCAGCGGGCCACCTACCAGGACGAGGCGTACGCCCACTGGCAGGACGCGACGCGCTCCGCGCCGGTGGCGAACACGCTCTTCGTCGCCGCGGGGGCGCTGGCGTGCGGAGCGGTGGCCACGTACTTCCTGCTCCCGCACGAGTAGAGCACCAGGAGCCGCGGTCGGAGTCGCCCGCTACTGCAGGACGTACTTGAAGACGTTGGGCTGCCCGGGCCGGACGACCAGCTCCACGGTGAGGTCCTTCTTGAGATCTTTGTTCACCAGCTTCACCCAGTGCCGCCCTTCCCAGACGTCCACCGGGTCGAACGGAGTCTGCCCCAGCGGCTTGCCGTCCAGGAACACGGTGGCGTAGGGCCGGACCCGGAACTCCACCTTCGCCTTGCCCACCACCATCTTGCGCGTGAGCGTCTTGCCGGCGGTGAGCGTGCCAATCTCCGTCCGGGAGAACGGCGCCTGGGGGTCGAACACCTCGATCTTCACGTCGCCCGGCGGGAGGTTGTGCACGGTGGCGGGGCTCTTGCCGTACACGCGCCCGTTCACCTTCACCGTCGCCGGCGGCACGGACTCCACCACCAGGCTGGCGAGGTGTGCGTCCACCGCGGGCGCGGTGGCGGAGGCGGCGACCGTCTTCGGCCTGGGGGGCGCGGGCTTGGCCTTCGGCAGGGGTTGCGCGGGAGCCGGGGTCTTCGGTTCGGGCGAGGTCGCTACCGGTGCCGGACCCGGCGTGGACGGAGCGACCGGCGTTGGCGCGGGCGTAGGCGCGGCCGCGGGCGTGGGCGCTGGAGTCGCCGCCGCCGGTGGAGGCGGAGGGGGCGCCGGGCTTCGCCCGGTGAGCGCGAAGACGAGGATGCCGATCAGGACCACTCCCGCGCCCACGGCGCCCATCACCCGCGGATTGGCGGGCCGCCCGGCTCCGCGCTGGACCGAGGGTGGCGGGCGGAGGTGGGGGTCGGTCCCACGAGGCGCACCGGTGCGCGAGATGGGCCTGGGGGCCTGGGCGAGCGGCTGGTCGGGCTCGCGCGGCTCCGGGGGCGGCAATGGGAGCCCGGCGGCCGTCCGCGGGAGCGGCGTGGCCAGGAGCTGCGCCTGGCTGATCGGCGTGCGCACCTGGCGCGGCGCGGGCGAGGGCTGGTTTCCAGCGCCGTCCGGCGCCAGCGCGTTCACCAGCTGCGAGAGCTGGTAGCCGGCCACCGGGTTCCCGGTGGAGACGATGTAGCGCTCCAGGTCCGCCTGCAGCTCGCGGCAGGAGTGGTAGCGCTTCTCGCGGTCCTTCTCGATCGCCTTGTCGATCGCGTCGCGGAGGGCGGGCGGCGTGTCCGGCCGGCGGGTCGCCGCCGGGACGAACGGCTCGTAGATGATCGCCTGCATGATGGCGATCTCGTCCACCGCGTCGAACGGGCGAACGCCGGTGAGCAGCTCGTAGAGCACCATCCCCAGCGCGAACACGTCCACGCGGAGGTCCATGGGATGGAGCCGGAGCTGCTCCGGCGGCATGTACGCCAACTTCCCCTTCAGCACCCCGGTGCGCGTCTGCTGGGTCTTGTTGGCGGCCTTGGCGATCCCGAAGTCCACCACCTTCACGGCGCCGGTCTTGGAGATCAGGATGTTGTCCGGGCTCACGTCGCGGTGGATCAACCCCAGCGGCTGGCCGGTGGCCGGATCCTGGAACTCGTGCGCGTAGGCCAGGCCCTCGCAGGCCAGGGAGATGATCTTCGCCACCACGGGCGGGTCGAGCGGGCGGCCCAGCTCCTGCGCCCGCCGCACCAGCGCGCGCAGGTTGGGCCCGTCCACGTACTCCATGGCCAGGAAGTGGTGGCCCTCCGCCTCGCCGAAGTCGAAGATCTGCACCACGTTGGGGTGGTTGAGCTGCGCCGCCAGCTTGGCCTCGGCGAGGAACATCTCCACGAACTTCGGGTCATCCGCCAGGTGGGGGAGGATCTGCTTCACCACCAGCGTCTTCTCGAAGCCCATCGGCCCGGCGGCCTTGGCGAGGAACACCTCGGCCATGCCGCCGATGGCGATCTTCCTGAGCAGCTCATATTTGCCGATTTGCGACAATGGGGGCCGCCGCGGGCGTAGCCAATCATAGCCCCCTGGACGGAACGCCCAAGGGCTGGCCCGCCCGGCCCCCCGCGGGCGTTTGACCGCCGAGCGAGCGGTTTTCTACCATCCAGCCCTTCATGCCACCCAAGGTGATTGGCCCGTACCGCGTCCTGGAGACTCTGGGCAGCGGTGGCGTGGGCACCGTGTACCGGGCGCTCGACCGGCGCACGAACGAGGCGGTGGCGCTCAAGCTGCTGGCGGCCGGGCCCGCGCTGGACCCGAGGGCGGCGCGGCGGCTGGCACGCGAGTTCGAGGCGCTCCAGGACCTCTCTCACCCCAACGTGGTGAAGGTCTACGACACCGGCGTGTACCACGGGTACCCGTACCTCACGATGGAGCTGGTGGAGGGCCTGACCCTCCGCCACTACCTCTCCTTCTCGGACGACGACCTGATCAGCGTCTCCCGGTCGGTGGGCTCGTCGACGTCGGCGAAGGCGGCCGCCGCGCTGGCCAAGGAGTTCGCCAGCGCCCTGGAGTCCCCGTCGTCGGACTCCTTCCAGGGCCACCCGGACGCGCACGAGGATGAGGACGCGGACGACCCCAGCGAGGAGCCCACCGGCGAGTGGGACCCGTCCGAGGCGCCGGGCCGGGACCGGGAGGAGCGCTTCTTCCTGGGGGAGAACGGCGACGACGAGGCGCCCAGCAACGTCGACTTCGACTCCGACTCCGGACCGGACTCGCTCCGCGCGTTCGCCGATGCGTTGGAGGAGCCGGACACGAACTCGCAAGGGGACTTCGCGCCCAAGTACGAGATGAAGGGGGGCGGGAAGCCGGCGCCGGACGAGCGGCCGCGCCCGGTGAACCTGGAGGCGTACAACAAGCCGGAGCGGGTGCAGAAGCTGAAGGACTCCATGCTCCAGCTCTGCCTGGCGCTCTCCTACGTCCACGCGCGCGGGCTCATCCACCGCGACCTCAAGCCGTCCAACGTGATGGTGGACCAGGAGCGGGTGGTGCGGCTGATGGACTTCGGGCTGGCCAAGTTCCTGGCGGTGGACGACGGGGTGACCGCCGATGGAAGGCTGGTGGGGACGTTCCGGTACATGTCGCCGGAGCAGATCCTGGGAGAGCCTCTGGATGCGCGCAGCGACCTGTACTCGCTGGGCGTGATCATGTTCGAGCTGCTCTCCGGGCGTGCGCCGTTCGAGGCGAAGACGCCGTACGAGCTGTGGGAGAAGGTCCTGGAGACGGAGCCGCCGTCGCTGCTGGCGCTCAACCCGAAGGCGGACGCACAGCTCGTGCGGGTGGCGCACAAGCTGATCCGCAAGGACGCCGAGGAGCGCTACCAGACCGCCGAGGAGGTCTACGAGGCGCTGTCGGAGTGACCGCGCCGGCGCCGCTGGAGGTGCCGGCGGGCGCCGCGGGCCGCCGGGTCGACCTCTTCGTCTCCGAGGCGCTGGGGTTGTCCCGCGCCCGGGTGAAGCGGTTGTTCGAGGAGCGCGCGGTGCGAGTGGATGGGAGGCCCGCGCGGAAGGGGGACCTGCTCCGCGCGGGGCAGCGGGTAGAGGTAGCGGGCGGCGCGGTGGAGGAAGGGCCGGCGCTGGTCCCGGAGCCGGATGCGCCGCTGTCGGTACTCCACGAGGACGCGGAGTTGGTGTTCTGCGACAAGCCCGCGGGAAGGCCTAGCCAGCCGCTGCAGCCCGGCGAGACCGGCACCGTCGCCAACGCGCTGGTGGCGCGCTACCCGGAGTGCGCGGCGGCGGGGGACGACCCACGCGAGGGCGGCCTGTGCCATCGGCTGGATGTGGGGACCTCAGGAGTCCTGTTGGCGGCGCGGACGCGCGCGGCCTGGGAGGCGATGCGCGCGGCTTTCTCTGGAGA
>DATBSS010000557.1:0-13138 GCA_036559665.1 Myxococcaceae bacterium | reverse complement strand
TCACCCTCCCCATGCTGGAGGAAGGCATCTGGCTGATCCTTTGGGGCATGTTCAAGAAGGTCGTGCTCGCGGACAACTTCGCGCCGCTCGCCGAAATGGCCTTCGACAACTCCCGTTTCACCGCCGCCACCGTCCTCCTCGGCACGCTGGCCTTTGGCCTGCAAATCTACTGCGACTTCTCCGGCTACTCGGACATCGCGCGCGGCACGGCCCGCGTGCTCGGGTTCGACATCATGTGGAACTTCAACCTCCCCTACTCCGCCACGAACCTGCGCGAGTTCTGGCAGCGCTGGCACATCAGCCTCTCCACCTGGCTGCGCGACTACCTCTACATCCCGCTGGGCGGCAACCGCGGCTCGAACGCGCGGACGCTCCGGAATTTGATGATCGTGATGGTGCTGGGCGGGCTGTGGCACGGCGCGGACTGGCGTTTCGCGCTGTGGGGCGGGATCCACGGGACCTTCCTGCTGCTGATCCGCTGCTACTGGTGGTACGTGAACCCGGAAGCGGAGAAGGCGAAGAAGGGCATGGTGGGAGCGGCACTGGGAATCCTGGCCACCTTCATCTGCGTCGCGCTGACGCGCATCTTCTTCCGCGCGCCGGACATCCAGCACGCGTTCGCCATGTTCCAGCAGCTCTCGCACTTCAGCTGGGGCCTGGCCAACGTGTCGAGCCTGGTGTGGGCCACGCTAGGCGCGGGGATCTTCCTCTACGCGCTGCCGAAGAACGCGTACCAGAGCGCGGTGGATCTCTTCACCCGGGCGCCGGTGCTGGCGCGCGCGGTCGCGCTGGTGGCGCTGGGGTTGGTGGCGCGGAAGATCGCCGGCTTCGAGGTCCAGCCGTACATCTACTTCCAGTTCTGAGCGGCGCATTCCTTCCGGTCGAACGCCTCCACGAACGAGGCGTAGCTCTGGCCGATGCCACGCTCGAAGGCCTGGTCGAACGGCTCCCCCTGCCCCGTCCGCCGGATGACCTCCTGCACCGCCTCCCGCCCGCGCCGGGCGATCAGCCGCTCCATGGCGTGGCGCGCGGTGAGGTAGCAGTCGAGGACCTGGCGGTTGCTCCCCTGGAGCGCCCCGAAGGAATTGCGGAGATCCGCCAGCCGCGCCTCGTGCCCGAACCCGCACGTCAGCTCCACCTGCGGCTCCAGGATCCCGGCGGCCACCTGCGCCAGCCCCTCGTCGAACCATCCGGGCACCCTCGCGGCCCGCACCGCCCGGTGGAGGACGGCGTGGCCGTACTCGTGCGCCAGCAGCCCGCGGAAGTCGCGCGAGTGGCCGGCGGCCCCTCCCGTGCCGGCGCGCACCTTCCCGTCGAACATCCCGGACGCCCACCGGGCCCTTCCCTCCAACTGGTCGAACGCCTCGCTCGGATAGAGCACCACGGGCACCTTGTCGGCCGGCTTGAAGGCGTAGAGCGCGGTCACCTTCTGGTACGCCTCCTCCAGGTCGGCCAGCGCGACGCCTGCGATCTCCCGGTCCTCCTCACCCTCGAACGTGAGGATGAAGTGGTCCGAGGACCGCGTCCGGTACTGCTTCAGGCTCGCCAGCTCCACCTGTGCCTTCGAGGTGAGTTGGCGGAGGCTGGCGTCCTGCGGGTTGGCCGAAAGGCCCCGGTTCCACTCGCTCACCGCCTCCGTCACGTCGTTGCGGGCGTAGCTGATCGACCCCAGCGCCTCGCGCGGGCGGGGCGCCTCCGGGTCCGTCTCCACGCCGATGTTGGCGAACCGCCGCGCGTCATCCGGGTTCCCCATCTCGAGGAGGTCGCTGGCGAGCGATCCTTCGGCATTCGCCAGCCAGCGCACCCGGGCGGCGTTCTCGTGCACCGCGCTCCTCAGCCGCTCCAACTCCTCCACCGCCGAGGAGATCCGCCCGGCCTTCGCGTGCTCCCTCGCCAGCTTCCAACCCTGGAAGAGATCCACGGAGGGCCCTCCACCCGCAGGCACGGGCGGCGACGGGAGCTCCTGGGGAGGCTCCGGCGGCCGAGGCGGCGGTTCCGGCGCGCTCGCGACCTCGAAAGGCTCGGGCGGCGGCGGTGGCAACCCGATCGGCCCGCGGGGCCTCTCCTCCGGAGGCGGGGGTGGGGGCTGAGGTTCCACCACCTCGACCACCTCGACCGGCGCGGAGGAGCCGGCGTCCTCGATGGCTGGCGCGGGAGGGTGCCGGCGGCATGCGCTGGCGGCCAGGGCAGCGAACAGGAGGCAGGGACCGATTCGGTTCATCTGTGGCAGGACTCCGGGAGGACATTCTGCTCGAACGCCCCGAGAAAGTTGCCGGGCGGGTCGTACTGGCAGACCCACACTTCCGAATCGTCGCACGGCGCGAAGCCGCACCCCAGGCTCGCGCTCCGCACCCAGACGACCTGCGTGAAATGCCCCGTGGCGGGCGAGAAACCCGGGCGCCGGTAGCTGTAGTCGCGGGCCTCGCCGTACCACATCTCGACGACCGCCTCGGGGCCCAGGTACCCCGGCGTCCCGGAGGCGAGGTTCTCCCCGTAGCGCCCATGGCTGTGGTCGAGGATGCAGCCACGCCGCGCCAGCCCGTCGGCCCAGCGCTGCGCGCTCTCCGCCACCTCGCTTGACCAGCGCAGTGGCGGGGCACAGTGCTTCGCGCGATGGCGGTTGTGCGCGTCCACGAACGCCTGACCAACTCCCGGCACCGAGGCCGGAGGCGCTCCCGCGGTCACCGCGCCCGGGCCGGCGCACGCCGTCGCGAGCGCCCATCCCAGCAGCCGCGAAGCGTTCCGTGTGGGCCGCGCCATGGAACGCATACTATCCAGCCCATGCCCTCGTTCCCGAGACCGATGGCCGCAGCCGCCCTGCTCACCGCCCTCGCCGCCGCGTGCGGCCCGCCGGGGGGAGACACGCCCCCTTCCCAGATGGCGCAAGACTTCCTCGACGCGCAGAACGCGGTCCGCGACTCGGCGCAGCCGCCGCCTTCACCGTCGCTGCCGCACCTCACCTGGTCCAACCACGCGGCGTCGGTCGCCGAGGCGTGGGCGAAGGGGTGCGCGTACGGCCACAACGCCGACCGCGGGCACCTGGGCGAGAACATCGCCGCAGGGTCTCCTGCCGGCAGCCAGACGCCGGCCGACGTGGTCGGGCTCTGGTCCGGGGAAGCGGAGAACTACGACTACGCGGCCAACGCGTGCAACGGGGACTGCCTGCACTACACGCAGCTGGTGTGGCGCGCGACCGTCGCCGTCGGTTGCGCGAAGGCGACCTGCGCCGGCCCCACCTCCCCCTTCAGCAACGGGCAGAGCTGGGACTTCTGGGTCTGCGACTACGACCCGCCCGGCAACGTCGCCGGGCAGAAGCCATACTGAGCCCGGAGGAAGCGGCCGCAGGCCGCCGCATCAGCGTCCCCTGGGTTCGGGGACTGAGAGACGGCCTCACTTCACTTCCGCGCGCTGTTCCGGGCGGCCTCGGCGGAGGTGGGGCCGCCGGTGATCTGCGGCTTGTTCACCGCGCCCTCGCTGGTCATCTCGATGTCCACCGAGCGGCCCTTCATCGCGTACTTCCCGATCACCACCTCGCTGTCGCCGGCCAGCTTGTTCATCGCCGACAGCGACTCGAAGAAGTTGAAGCCCATCTTCTGCGCCAGGTCCGTGAACGTCCGGTTCCAGGCCGCCGGGTTGACGTCGTCGCTGGACTTCGCCAGCGCGTCCGCGAACTCCGACGCCCGCGCGTAGTCCTTCACGTCCGCCTTGAACGCGTCCTTTCCGAACTCGCGCTCGTACTGCTTGCGGAACTGGTCGCGGCCCCGCTCCGGCGCGGTCCGGTACCCGTCCAGCAGCTCCCGCGAGCGGCCCGAGGTCGCCGGGTCGTTCCACGCCGGCGCCCGCCCGCGCATGTCCTTCAGCGCCTCGCCGAACGCGCTGATCTGCTGCTCCCGCCCCGCGGAGCGGATCTTCTGGATGCCCGCGCTGGTGATGTACGCGTCGATGCTGGTGCTCACCTTCCCGTGGTCGTTGTGCGACCCGGAGATCCACCGCATCACCCCACCGCCGTGCTCCTCCTTGACCACCTCCGGCTTGGTGGGAACAGCCCCCAGCGACTTCGCCAGCGCGCGCCGATCCGCCAGCTCCCCACGCGAGGTGTACCGGTCGCTCTCCTCGTACGTCAGGCGCATGAACTTCTCGCCGTTGGGCGCGCGGTCCGTCCGCAGGCTCACCGCGTCGAAGTTGAGCTGGCGCCGCCGCCCGAAGATGGAGGCGCGCGTCCGGGCGGCGACCGACTCGTCCAGCCGCTCCGTCTTCTGCTCGGTGGTGACCTCGGCGGTGAGGTCCTTGCGGGAGTCGGATGATTCGAACAGCGCGGTGTTGCCGACCTTGAGCGACATGTTGCGGTCGGTCTGCTTCGAGGTCAGCTCGCTCTGCGAATTCAGGTGGACGCCGCGGTCCGCCTGGTCTGCGTTGTCCAGCGCCTGCTCCGGGTTGCCGCGCACCAGCTTGTCGTAGGCGGCGCGCGCCTCCGGCTTGGAGAGGTCGAGCGTGAACACCAGGCCCTTCCCTTCCTCTTCCGTGTGGCTCTTCCCCGCCTTGAACTCCACCGAGAGGCTCTTCGTCAGCCCCGCCAGCTTCTCCGCCACGTCCGGCTTCTTGGCCAGCGCGCCGAGGACGGAGCCGCCGGCCGCCGCCAGCTCCGCGCCGTTCACCGACGCGCCGATCTTGGCCGAGAACTGCGCGGAGGCCTGGTCCGTCTTCAGCTGGTCCATCCGGACCTCGACCTTGCCGTCCGGGAGCTTCTTCACCCGGACGTTGAGGTCCATCGTCTTGCCCTTGGAGACGTCGAAGCCCACACCCGCGGAGACGGTGACGCCGCCGCCGCCGGCCTGCCACCCTCCCAGGACGCTGGCGCGGCCGCTCACCTTGGTCGTGCCGCGGACGGAGAACTCGGAGCCGGCGGGCATCTTCTCCGCCTCGTCCGCATTCATCGCCACGCCGGGCGCGCCGCCCTCGCCGTCCACCTTCGGCCCCAGCGACCGCCACTCCATCCCCTTCTTCGCCTCGAAGCCGAACCCGAACCCCGCCACCCCGGGCGAGACGCCGTAGTCGTAACCACCGCCCAGCTCCCACGCGCCGCCGCGCTCGATCCACCGAACGTCCTTCCCGTCCTTCTGGGCGGCGTCGGTGATCGCCTTGCGCGCAGGGTCCTTCTGGATCCGGTCGTCGGAGGGGTCGATGTCCTTCCGGTCCAGCTCGACGCTGGCGCCGATCTTGTTGAAGGCGATCCCCGCCTTGAGCTGCTGCTCGTTGCCGCCGGCGTCGGTGCTCTTGAGCACCTTGCCCAGGCCCAGCTGCTGCGCCTGGCGGAGGTCGCCGCGGAGGGCCGCGTCGTACGCCGCCTGGTGCGCCGGGTTGGAGAGGTCGAAGGAGAACTGCTCGGTGCGGCCCTGCGAGGCAGTGCCGGTGTTGCTGGCCGCCAGCTTGGCGTTGAGCTTCTTCGCGTCGCCGAAGGTCCGGTCGAAGGACTCGGTGTTGGTGTCCTTCCGGCCCAGGTCGACGGTGGCGGTCACCTTCGTGCCGGCCTGCCGGTCGACCTTGATCTGCAACGTGCGCTCCTCGGAGATGCCGCCCTTGAACCCGTCCGCCTCGCCATTGACGCCGAGGGTGCCCTTGCCGTTGAGCGTGAACGACGCGCCCTCCGGCAGCGCCTGCGCCGCGGCGGAATTCAGCGGCAGCGCCGGGGCCTGCGGCACGCCCGCGGGCAGGGTGAGCGTGTAGTCGCGTGAATTCGCCCCGGAGAAGCCAACCTTCCGGTTGCCCTTGAAGGCGGCGGTCAGGTCCACCTGCGCGGAGAGCGTCCCCTTCTCCTGCTTCACGCCCTTCTCGTCGCCGCTCTCCGACTCGGTGGACTTCACCTGCACCTTGGCGGTGGCGGTGGTGGTCCCCTTCTTGAGCGTGTCCGTCTCAGTCACGCCGACGGAGTTGGCGTCGCTCCACGTCTTCTTGCCGTCCGGGCCGGTGGTGGCGGTGCTGGAGGAGCTCACGTCCACCTGGGTGGAGGTGGAGACCGTCCGGTCGCCCTTCGTGGAGCTGGTGGTGACCGCCACGGAGCCGCCCTGTTGCGCGTTGTCGGTGCGGGTGACGGCGCCGTCCTTGGTGGTCTCGACCTTGGAGTCGCGGGAGACGTTCCCCTTCACCGTCACCGAGCCCTGCTGCGGCCCGGTCTTGTCCGCCACCGTGAGCGACCCGTCCGCGGTGGTCTTCTCCTGCGTGGTCGACGCGGTCTTCCCGTCCGGGGTGGTCACCGCCACGCGGGAATCGCTGCGGCTGGCGTTGCCGGAGGCCGTCACCACCGTCTCGCCGCTGGTGCGGGTGACGCTGGCGCTGACCGCCTCGTCCGAGGAGCGGTTGTCGTTGACGGTCTTCTTCCCGTCGGGCGCCGTCTCCACCTTCGTCGAGCGGTTCGTCCCCGCGGTCACCTTGACCGACTCCTGGTTCGGCCCGGTGGTGTCCGCCACCGTGACCGAGGTCTTCGCGACAACGCTCTTCTCGTCCGTGCGCGAGGTCTTCCCGTCCGGCGCCACCACCTGGGTGCTGGCGTCGCGCGCGGTGACAGAGGCGGACGCGTCGAGCTTGCCCTCCTTGCCGACCTTGGCGGTCACGCTCGCGTCGGCCGAGACGTCGTTGGAGCGGTTGGTAGTGACCGTCTTCTTCCCGGCCGCGTCCGTCTCCACCTTCTCGCCGCGGGTCTCCTTCACCGCCACGCCTGCGGTGTTCTTCGGGTCCTTGCCCGTCACCCGCACGCTCTGGTCGAGCGTGGTGGCCTTCTGCTGCGTCCGGGAAACCACCGCGCCCTTCGCGTCGGTGGTGCGCGAATCGCTCTTCTCCACCTTCGCGCCCGCCGAAGCGGTGACGGTGCCCTTGCCGACCGGCGCCGTGACGGTGACGTTCCCGCCGCCTGCGATCGTATCCGTCTTGGTGGTCTTCCCGTCCTTGGTGGTGGTGGTGCTGCGCTCGACCTTGCCGTTCCCCTTGACGTCCACCTTCGTCTTGCCGCTCTGGACGGTGGCGGATCCGCTCACTTCCGCGCCCTTGGTCTTGGTCACCGCGCCGTTCGCGTCGGTGCTCTTCTCGAGCTTGGGCTTGACGTTCCCCTTCACCTGAACCGTGGTCTTGGGCTTCGCCGGGTCCGTCGTGGTCTGCGCCGTCTGCGCCGCCTTGGTCTGAGCGGACTGAGCAGGCTGCGCCGGCGCCTCGGGGGCCTTCGTCACACCGCTCTTCGCCGGCTTGGCGGCCAGGAGGTCTGCGCGCGTGGTCCGGAACTTCGTCAAATCGTCATACGCCTGTTGGGCGTCCGGGCGCGTGAGGTCGAGGACGTAGGTGACCTTCTTCCCGTTCACCTCCAGCGTCACCTCCACGCGCTTGTCATCCAGCCGCGTGAGCCCGAGCGAGGCGTCGCGGCCATTCCGGTCCTGGCCCTCCTTCACGTAGCGCACGCCGCGCTGGATGGCGGCCGCCGAACGGGCCGTGGCCGGGAGTGGATCGCGCGAGACCTTGGGCTCAGCGGAAGCGGAGCGCGGGGAAACAGCAGGAATGGAATCGGACGAGCGCGTGCGGGGAGACGCCGCGCCTTCGGGAGAGCCCTTGATGGACATGGGAGATGCCTTTTTATCGCGCCTGAAGGCGCGGTGTTGCACGAGGTGGCGCAACGCGGCCCGGGGGACACGGAAAGGGCTGGCACTGGCCGTGCTTTGTGGCCTGTCGGAACCCAGGAGACCGACATGCCCGTTGCCTCACCGCGTCACCATCTGCTCCCCGCCCTCTTCGCCCTTCTTCCCGCCCTCGCCTCGGCGGGTGTCCTGGTGCCGAAGGAGCCCGGAGATCGGCCACTCACCCTGCGTAAAGAGCTGATCCAGGTGACGGTCCAGGACCAGGTGGCCCGGGCCACCCTGGACGAGGTGTTCGAGAACCACACTGACCGCGCCACCGAGGGGACCTACCTGCTGCCGCTGCCGGAGGGCGCCGCCATCTCCGGTTTCGCCACGTGGGTGGATGGCCGCCGGGTGGAGTCCCGCGTGGAGGAAAAGCAGCAGGCGGAGAAAATCTACGAGGAGGCCAAGGGGACCTCGCAGCAGCCGGCGATTCTAGAGAAGGACGCGCCCAACCGCTTCCGCACCAAGGTGGACGGCATCCCCGCCCAGGGCACCAAGCGGGTGGAGGCCTCCTTCGCGCAGATCCTCCCCTACGACTCGGGGCTGGTGACGCTCCGCCTGCCGCTGTCGACCGAGGGCGTGCAGGGCCAGGAGCCCGTGGGTGACTTCCGCGCGCTGGTGGAGGTGGCGGACCAGAAGAAGATCGCCGATCTCAAGGTGACCGGCGCCCCGGCGAAGGTGGAGCGGGTCAGCCCCACCGCCTTCCGCGTCACGCTGGAGGGTAGGGACGCGGCGCTGCCGAAGGAGATCCTGGTCACCTACCGCACCGAGAGCTCGCGGCTGGGGCTGACCTTCGCCACCTACCGGCCCGACCCGAACGAGCCCGGCTACTTCCTGCTCCTCGCCTCGCCGCAGGAGCTGACCACCGACGCGGACATCGTCCACAAGGACGTGGTCTTCGTGTTCGACACCTCGGGCTCGATGAGCGGCCCGAAGATCGACCAGGCCCGCCAGGCGCTCCAGAAGTGCCTCTCCGCGCTGAATGCACAGGACCGCTTCGGCATCGTCGCCTTCTCCGACTCGCTGGACCCGATGCGCGCCGAGCTGCTCCCGGCCACGCCGGCGAACATCCAGGAGGGCCTGGAGTTCGCGCAGCGGCTCTCCGCCAGCGGCGGCACCAACATCCACGGCGCGCTGATGCGCGGCTTCCAGATGTTCCAGGGGAGCGACCGCCCGAAAGTGGTGGTGATGATGACGGACGGGATGCCCACCGCCGGCCTCACCGACCCGCAGGCCATCGCCGACCAGGTGCACGCGGCGTCCGGCGGCGGGCGGCTCTTCACCTTCGGCGTGGGGCAGGACGTGAACCGGCTGCTGCTGGAGCGGCTGGGGCGCGAGAACCGCGGCGGCGTGGACTACGTGGACGGAAGCCAGACCATCGAGCAGGTGGTGGGCGGGTTCTACGCGCGCATCTCGCGGCCGGTGCTCTCCGACCTTGGCTTCAAGTTCGGCGCGGTGACCACCGCGATGATGTACCCGGACGTGCTGCCCGACCTGTACAAGGGCTCGCAGCTGGTGATGGTGGGCCGGTACCGGGGCAGCGGCACCGTGCACGCGGCGATGGAGGGGACGCTGAACGGCAAGCGCACCTCGCTGCCCTTCGACGCCACCTTCCCGGAAAAGGCCACCGCCGACACCTTCGTGGCCCGCCTGTGGGCACAGCGGCGGATCGACTTCCTGCTGGCGCAGAACCGCCTCAACGGCGAGAGCGAGGAGGCGCGCACCGAGGTGATCGCGCTCTCCAAGCAGTACCAGATCCTCACCCCCTACACGGCCATGATCGCCGCGCAGCCGACGATGGTGGCGGCGGTGAGCCCGTCGCGGGTGAAGCCGGGCGACCCCACGGTGCGCATCCGCGCCCCGCGCGAGGCGGCCGTGCGCGTGTACCTGCCGGCCTGGGGCGAGGTGAAGCAGGCGCGTTGGAGCGAGGACGACGGCCTGTGGATCGCCCGCTTCCTGGTGCCCGCCGACACCCGCGACGGCACCTACCCGGTCCGGGTGGAGATCGCCCACGCGGACGGCCGCAAGGAGTGGCTGGACCAGAGCATCTCCATCGACACCGCGGCGCCCGCCTTCGCCGCCCGCGCCGGGGCGGCTCGCGCCGGCCGCACGGTGCGCCTGGAGGCCCGCGCGGTGGTGGGCCCGGTGGAGCTGGCGACCGCGCTGGTGGGCCGCGATGACCCGGCCGAGGCGCTCAAGGCCCTCTTCGACATCCGCACCGTGAGCGCGCGGCTGTGGGACGGCCGCGAGGTGCAGCTCCAGATGGAGCCGAGGACCGCCGGCTTCGCTGGGATGGTGGAGACCAACGCCAGCATGAGGCCGGGCCGGTACCCGGTCACCTTCACCGCCCAGGACTTCGCCGGCAACAGCGCGGTCACCACGGCCATGGTGGAGATCCAGCCGTGAGGACGGGCGCGAAGGTCGCCGTCGCCCTGGGCGCGGCGGTGCTGGGGGTGGCGGCGCCGGTGGCCTTCGTGGCCCAAGGGGCGGGCGCCCCCGGCCGGGCGGACTCGCCCGAGCTGTGGTGGGAGCGGGTGCGGCGGGCGCCGGAGCCGGTGCTCGCCTCCCCGGAGCGCGCGTCGGCGGTGCAGGCGGGCGGCATTCCGGTGGCGCGGGTGGAGGTGAAGGCGAAGGTGGAGGAGACGCGAAGGCTCCCCGTCCAGAGCCCGGTGGTGGCCATCGCAGGGTATGGCGAGGCGTACAGCGAGCTGCTGGCGGCGGCGACGTTCGACGACGGCGTCTTCGTGCTGGAGCAGGGCGGGACGGTCCACCGGGTGGAGGGCGTGCAGGCGGTGAACGCGCTGGCCTTCGGCTTGACGGGAGACCTGGTCATCGCCTCCGACGACGGGGCCTTCGTGGTGGAGCCGGGAGGGCGGGTGGCGCGCAAGGTGGCCTCGGGCGCGTTCAGCGCGGTGGCGGTGATGGACGGGGTGTGGCTGGCGGGCCGGAGTGGCCTGGTCAGGCTGGGCTTCGCCTCGCGGTCGATCACCCGCTGGGGCCCGGACCAGGGCGTGCGGCTGTCGCAGCCCACCTCGCTGGCGAAGTGTGGGGAGCGAGACCTCTGCGCCGGGTCGGTGGACGGACTGCGGAAGTTCCGCCTCGGCCCGCAGCCCTCCGAGCCCGAGGACTGTGACCAGTGCCAGAACGCCATCGGCACGCCGGCGCCCGGGCACCTGTCCGAGGTCGCGGTGAAGGCGTCGCTCCCGGAGCCGTTCGTCACCGCCGTGGCGAGGAACGCCTGGGAGGAGACGCCGGCGGTCACCTGGGCCGGCACGTTCGGTGGCGGGCTGGTGCGGCTGGGTGGCTCGGCGCCACTGACGCCGCTGGATGGGCTGCCCGAGGGCCGCGTCAACCCGCGCGCGCTGGCGGTGATGAACGGCCAGGTCTACGCCGGGACGCCGGCCGGCCTGCTGGTGGTGAGCGACGCCCAGGTCTTCGCCAGGACGTCGTACGCCTCGCTGGTGCCGAAGGGGCGGACCGCGGCGCTGGTGCCGGCGGGCGGCGAGGTGATGGCGGTGGCGCCCTCCGGGTACGGCGGCGTGTGGTTGGGCCTGCCCGGGAAGGTCGTCCGGATGAGCGTCGAATTTCCCAGCGAGCCGTCGGCGCTGGCGCAGTCGAGGAACCCATGAGCTTGAACAACCCCTTCCTTCGTCTCCGGCGCCTGGCGCGGCGCGCCGGCACCGAGATCACCGTCGCGCTGTTCGCGCTCGCCGCGGCGTACCAACTGGTCGCGTTCCACGAGCCGGTCCTGGCCCTGGGGACACTGGCCATCGGGTCGCTGACCTCGGTCGCGGCGATCTCCTTCCTGCTCCGGCGCGGGGAGCTGCACCTCGCCTGGCGCTGCCCGCACCTGGACCGGTCCGGGATCGCGATCGACTCGGCGGACGCGCCCTGGGGCGCACTGGTGCAGGCCGACGGGGCGCTGGCGGCGCTGGACGAGGCCGTCACCCGGTTCCCGGCGTTCTTCCCGGACGGCCGGAGGGACCTGCTGCGCGGCGCGCATCGCGCGGTGGACGTGTACCGGGCGCGGGTGCGCGCGCTGAGCGAGGCATGCCGGCTGCCGGAGGGCCTCCCGCGGCGCGGCCTGCAAGCACGGGCGGAGAAGGCGGGCGCGGAGCTGGAGCAGCTGGAGCGCAGCCTGGGGGAGATCCGGTCGCGGCTGGTGGAGACCGCCTCCGCGCCGCGGTGCGAGGAGGGCGAGGTGGCCCTGACCGCGCTGGCGGATCGCACGGCGGCGCTGGCCGAGGCGGTGGTGGAGGTCCATGGCGGGGAGAGGGACATCCTCCGCCCGCTGCCGGTGGGAGAGCGGGCATGAGCTTCCTGAGACACCCGGTGCTGTTGCTGGTGGAGGCGGTGGTCTCTGCCGCCATCGGCGGGATGTTGCGCGAGGGCTTCCTGCGCGCGGAGGCGCGAGGACGCGCGCCGATGGAGATCACCGTCACCGTGATGGGAGAGACGGAGCGGCTGGACGGCTCCTGGGAGGGCGCGGACCTCCTGGCGAATCCCGACGCCACCGCCCAGCGGGTCCAGATCAGCCTCCGCGTGGAGAAGCGCGCGCGCGTCTCGCTGGACGCGGTGGAGGGGAAGGACGTGAGCCGGCTGTTCCCGCAGGAGAAGCGGGAGGCCATCCTGGAACCGGGGCGCTGGTACGCGATTCCGGGGCCGAGGACCTTCTACGACCTCGCCGGGAGGGTTCACCTGAGGCTCAACGTCGCCCCGCTGGACCGCCCCGACTCGCCCTTCGAGCCGGCCGACGCGGTGGGCCCGGCGTCGCTGGTCACGTTCAGGTTGTCGGACGGGTCGCCATACCAGCTCACCCGGCAGGACTTCGCGGCGCGCGGGGCGGCGAGGCTGGAGCTGGATCTCAGGGCGCCGTGAGCACGGCCGGCGCGCTCACTGGAAGAAGTGCTTGACCGTCGTGGTCTTGCCGGGCGCCACTTCGAAGGGTTGGACGCGGGTAGGCTCGTTCACCTTCCCGCATTGGGGGTCCCGGCGGTCGCACTCCAGGATCGCCGTGTGCGAACCAACTTCGAGCTCGATCTCCGGAAGAGGCATCTCGCCGAGCTGCTTGCCGTCCACAGTCACACGAGACGCGGGGCTCGATATGAATTTGGCCTTGCCGAATTGCTTGGCCGGGGGCGGTGGAGCGGCGGCCGAACCTGATTCCTTCGCGACGATTGGCGCGGGAACAGGGGGCGGGGTTGGAGGAGAAGGAGGATTGGTTGGGGAGGGAACCTTGGCTTCCACTGGAGGAGGAGCCGTGCTGGCCTTGGCCGGGGTCGAAGGAGGAGCGGTAGACGAGGCTGGTCTGGGCTTGAACGCGCGAGGTGGGGTTTCCCTGGCTGGCTTTGCCGAGGCCTGCACCGGTTGCTGTTCGACCTGAGGCGGAGGAACCGCCGGAATCGCAGCCATGGGTGGAGGTGGGGGCATCTTCTCCTCTGCCTTGGCCGGTTGAGGCGGTGGCTCCGGTGGGCTCCTCC
>DATBSS010000556.1:0-11890 GCA_036559665.1 Myxococcaceae bacterium | reverse complement strand
CCGCCCCCGCCCCCGCCCCAGCCGCCGCTGCCGCCTCCACTGAACCAGCCCGAGCTGCGATGGTGGTGATGGTGGTGGCGGTGGCCACCGCCCATCGCGTTGCCGAACAGGAACCAGCCCCACCACGGCACGCTCGGCCGATACATCGCCTGCTGTCCAAAGCCGTAGCCGCGCGGCCGGAAGACGCTCCGGAGGATGGTGCGCAGGATGACGAAGGCGATCAGGAGCGTGCAGCAGCAGCCGAGGCCGCCGAATCCTCCGGTACCCAGCTGGTTCGAGTCGAAGTGGTATCCGCCGGGGATGGGGATCGCCGTGGTCCGGCCCGAGGACCTGTAGCGGTTGCCCGTCGCCGCCGCCGCCACCGATTCGATGGCGTCCGTGATGCCGCCGGCGTAGTCCCCGCGGCGGAAGGCGGGCCGCATCTGGTCCATCACGATGGACCGAGCCACCGAGTCGGGGATCCGGCTCTCCAGGCCGTAGCCCACCTCGATGCGCATCTTCCGGTCGTTGACGAAGACGGCGATGACCACGCCGTTGTCCTGGGTCTTGAAGCCAGGCCGCCACCGCTCGGCGATCTGCATGGTGGCGTCCTCCACGCTCTCCCCGTCCAGGCTGGGGAGGATGGCGACGCCGACCTGCTGTCCCTGCCGGTTGAGCTCCATCAGCCGGGACTCGATCTGCTGGCGCTGGTACCCGTTGAGGACGCTGGCGCCGTCGTAGAGGAAGCGCTGCGGCGCGGGAGGGACGCTGAAGGCCAGCGCCAGCGCGGGCGCCAGGGCCAGGAATAGCGCGACGGGGCGAAGGCGGGGTCTCATCAGAATTTCACCTTCGGCGCCTGCTCCGCGCCCTGGGTGGCAGTGAAGTACGGCTTCTCCCGGTAGCCCAGCATCCCGGCGATGATCCGCTTGGGGAAGCTGTTCACCTCCACGTTGTACCCGCCCACCGCCTCGTTGAAGCGCCGCCGTTCCACCGCGATCCGGTTCTCGGAACCCTCCAACTGGCTCTGGAGGGTCTCGAAGCTCTGGTTGGCCTTGAGCTCCGGGTAGCGCTCGGAGACCACCAGCAGCCGCCCGAGCGATCCGCTGAGCTGGTTCTGCGCCTGTTCGAACTGCTGGAACTTCTGCGGGTCGTTGAGGAGCTCCGGGCTGATGGTGATGGAGGAGGCGCGGGCGCGGGCGTCCGCCACCGCGGCATAGGTGTCCTTCTCGAAGCTCGCCACGCCCTTCACCGTCTCCACCAGGTTGGGGATGAGGTCCATCCGCCGCTGGTACACGTTCTCCACCTGGCTCCAGGCCTGCTTGACCCCCTGGTCCTGCTTCACCAGCGAGTTGTTGGCGGACACCGCCCACAGGCCCACCAGCACCACCGCCACCCCCACCGCGATCAGCGCGCCCTTCATCGTCGGTACCTCCTTCACACCGGGCGAAGGTAATCCTGAAGCGCCCGGTACACGAGTGGATCTCTGCGCAGCGCCTCCATGGCGGACACTGCCATCCGCGCCGCCTGCACGGTGGTGAAGTACGGCACCGCGTGCATCAGCGCCTCGCGCCGGATGGAGAAGCTGTCGGCGATCTCCTGCTTCCCGGTGGTGGTGTTGATCACCAGCGCGATCTCCCCATCCACGATCTTGTCCACCACGTGCGGGCGCCCCTCGGTCACCTTGAGGACACGCTCGGTGGGGATTCCCTTCTGGGCCAGGTACTCGCCGGTACCGGACGTGGTGGCCAGCGTGAAGCCCATGGCGCGCAGCCGCCGCGCCAGGTCCACCACCGCCGGCTTGTCCTCGTCCTTCACGGAGAGGAACACCTTCCCGCTCTTCGGCAGCCGGGTGCCGGCCGCGAGCTGGCTCTTGGCGAAGGCGCTGGCGAAGTCCGGGGCCAGGCCCATCACCTCGCCCGTGGACTTCATCTCCGGCCCCAGGATGGTGTCCACGTTGGCGAAGCGCGCGAAGGGGAACACGGACTCCTTCACCGCCGCATGGCGCGGCTGTGGCTCGGCGGTGGCGCCCAGCTCCTCCAGCGTCTTGCCCACCATGCAGAGCGCGGCCACCTTCGCCAGCGCCACGCCGGTGGCCTTGGAGATGAACGGCACCGTGCGCGAGGCGCGCGGGTTCACTTCCAGCACGTAGACCGTCTTCCCCTGGATGGCGAACTGCGCGTTCATCAGGCCCACCACGCCCAACTCGCGCGCCAGCGCGGTGGCCTGGTCCTTCATCCGCTCCACCAGGTCCGGGGAGAGCGAGTGCGGGGGCAGGGTGCAGGCGGCGTCGCCGGAGTGCACGCCGGCCTCCTCGATGTGCTCCAGCACGCCGCCCACCGTCACCCGGCCGGTGCGGTCCGCCACCAGGTCCAGGTCCACCTCCAGCGCGTCGCGGAGGAAGCGGTCGATCAGCACCGGGTGCTCGGGAGAGGCGCTCACCGCCTCGCGCATGTACGCCGCGAGATCGCCGCCGTCGTGCACCACCTGCATCGCCCGCCCGCCCAGCACGTACGAGGGCCGCACCATCACCGGGTAGCCGATGCGCTTGGCCACCTCGAACGCCTCCGCCGGCGAGCGCGCCACGCCGTTCTCCGGCTGCTTCAGCCCGAGCGCCTCGATGAGCGTGGCGAACCGCTCGCGGTCCTCGGCGCGGTCGATGGCGTCCGGCGAGGTGCCCAGGATGGGCAGCCCGGCCTTCTCCAGCGCCACCGAGAGCCGCAGCGGCGTCTGCCCGCCGAACTGGACGATGGCGCCCATGGGCTTTTCGCGCTGGGCCACCTCCAGCACGTCCTCGATGGTGAGCGGTTCGAAGTAGAGGCGGTCCGAGGTGTCGTAGTCGGTGGAGACGGTCTCCGGGTTGCAGTTGAGCATCACCGTCTCGTACCCGGCCTCCCGGAGCGCCAGCGCGGCGTGCACGCAGCAGTAGTCGAACTCGATACCCTGGCCGATGCGGATGGGCCCTGAACCCAGGATGAGCACCTTCTTCCGGTCGTCCGGCGGCGCCTCGTCCTCCTCCTCGTAGGTCGAGTAGAGGTAGGGCGTGTACGCCTCGAACTCGGCGGCACAGGTGTCCACCCGCTTGTAGACGGGGCGGATGCCGGCGGCCCACCGCCGCTCGCGCACCGCGTCCTCCGGGGCGCCGAGGAACGCGCCGAGCTGCCGGTCGGAGAAGCCCAGCGCCTTCAGGCGTCGGAGCTCGTCCGGCGGGAGCGCATCCAGGTTGGTTTTCCGGAGCGCCTGCTCCTCGCGCACCAGCGACTCGATGGCGCGGAGGAACCAGGGGTCGATGGCGGAGAGCGCGTTCACCTCCTCCACGGACATCCCTTCGCGGAAGGCCTGGAAGAGGAACGCCGGCCGCTCAGGGCGGGGGACGCGGAGGCCCTCGCGGAGCGCCTGCGTGGGTGGGGGATCCATCGGCAGCCGCCCCGACTCCATCGAGCGGAGCGCCTTCAGGTACGCCTCCGGGAAGGTGCGGCCAATGGCCATGGCCTCGCCCACCGAACGCATGGCGGTGGTGAGCGTGCGGTCCGCGTGCGGGAACTTCTCGAAGTTGAAGCGTGGAATCTTGACCACCACGTAGTCGATGGTCGGTTCGAAGCAGGCCGGCGTGTCGCGGGTGATGTCGTTGCGCAGCTCGTCCAGCGAGTACCCCAGCGCGAGCTTGGCGGCGACCTTGGCGATCGGGTACCCGGTGGCCTTGGAGGCCAGCGCCGAGGAACGCGACACCCGCGGGTTCATCTCGATCACCACGATCCGCCCGTCGGCCGGGTTGACCCCGAACTGGATGTTGGAGCCGCCGGTGTCCACGCCGATCTCGCGGATGATGGCGATGGAGGCCTGCCGGAGCCGCTGGTACTCCTTGTCGGTCAGCGTCTGCACCGGCGCGACGGTGATCGAGTCGCCGGTGTGGACGCCCATCGGGTCCAGGTTCTCGATGGAGCAGACGATGATCACGTTGTCGCGGCTGTCCCGCACCACCTCCAGCTCGATCTCCTTCCACCCCAGCACGGACTCCTCGCAGAGGATGGTGGAGGTGGGGGAGGCGAACAGCCCGGCGCGGCAGATCTGCTCGTACTCCTCGCGGTTGTAGGCGATGCCGCCGCCGGTGCCGCCGAGGGTGAAGCTGGGCCGGATGATGGCGGGGAAGCCGATCTCCGCCGACAGCGCCATCGCCTCCTCCAGCGAGCGCGCGTAGCCGGACTTCGGGAGCGGGATGCCGATCTTCTGCATCGCCGCCTTGAAGAGGAGCCGGTCCTCGGCCTTGTTGATCGCCTCCAGCGAGGCGCCGATCAGCTTGACGCCGTGGCGTTCCAGGATGCCCTGCTCGGCCAGTGCCTTGGCGAGGTTGAGCGCAGTCTGCCCGCCCATGGTGGGGAGCAGCGAGTCCGGCTTCTCCTGGGCGATGATCCACTCCGCCGCCTCCACGGTGATCGGCTCCACGTAGGTGCGGTGGGCGAGGTCCGGGTCGGTCATCACGGTGGCGGGGTTGGAGTTGAGGAGGACGACCTCCACGCCCTCCTCCCGCAGCGCCTTGATGGCCTGCGTGCCCGAGTAGTCGAACTCGCACGCCTGGCCGATCACGATCGGCCCGGAGCCGATCACCAGGACTTTCTTGATGTCAGGTCGTCGGGGCAAGGATGAGCTTTTCCAGCAGCGCCTTCTGCACGTGCATCCGGTTTTCGGCTTCGTCCCAGGCGGCGGACTGGGGGCCGTCCAGCACGTCGGAGCTGATCTCCTCGCCGCGGTGGGCGGGGAGGCAGTGGAGGACGATGGTGGTCCGCTTCGCCTTCGAGAGCAGCGCGGAGTCCACGCAGTATTCGGCGAAGGCCTGGCGCCGCTGGGCGGACTCCTTCTCTTGTCCCATGCTCGTCCACACGTCGGTGGTCACTACGTCCGCGCCCTCCACCGCTTGCGCCGGCGTCTCCACCAGCTTCGCGCGCTCGTGGAGCTCGGCGGGCTGCGGGCGGTAGCCGGCCGGCGCGCAGATCCGCAGGTCGAACCCGAAGATCCGGGCCGCCTCGATCCAGGAGCGCGCCATGTTGCTGGCCCCGTCCCCCACCCAGGCGACGGCGCGGCCCTCGATGGAGCCCAGCCGCTCCCGGATGGTGAACAGGTCCGCCAGCAGCTGCACCGGGTGGCCGCCGTCGGTGAGCCCGTTGATGACCGGCACCCGCGACGCCTTGGCGAACTCCTGGAGGCGCGCGTCCGCGAAGGTGCGGATCATCACCGCGTCCGCGTAGCCGGAGATGACGCGGGCGGTGTCGGCCCAGCTCTCGCCGCGAGCAAGCTGGCTGTCGGTCGTGGAGAGGGTGATGGCTTGCCCGCCGAGCTGGCCGATGGCCGCCTCGAACGACAGCCGCGTCCGGGTGGAGGCCTTCTCGAAGATGAGCACCAGCGTGCGGCCGGCCAGGGTGGTGTCGCGCTCGCCGCGCTTGCGCCGCGCCTTCAGCGACACCGCCCGGTCGAAGACCTTCTGGTGGGCGGCGAGCGGCAGGTCGCCCAGGGTGAGGAAGTGCACCGTCATCCGGTCAGCCTTTCCGGTTGTGGATGCGGGAGTGCTCGTAGAGCTGCAGGCCCACCAGCTTGATGAAGCCCTCGGCGGCGCGGTGGTCGAACTGGTCCTCCTTGCCGTAGGTGGAGAGCGCGTGGTTGTAGATGCCGACGGGCGACGTCCGCCCCACCACCGCGCAGCTCCCCTTGAAGAGCTTGAGCGTGACCTCGCCGGTGACCGACTGGTTGTGCGAGTCGTTGAACGCCTGGAGCGCGTCCCGGTAGGGCGAGTACCAGAAGCCCTGGTAGATGAGCTCCGCGTACTTCTGGTCCAGCATCCGCTTCACCTGGTGGCTCATCCCCAGCGTGGTGAAGCGCTCCAGGTCCTGGTGGGCGGCGATCAGCACCACCGCCGCCGGGCACTCGTAGACCTCGCGGCTCTTGATGCCCACGAAGCGGTTCTCCATCAGGTCGATCCGGCCCACCCCGTTCTCGGCGGCGATGGCGGCGACCTTCTTGATCAGCGCCGCGGGCGAGCACGGCTCGCCGTTGACGGTGACGGGCAGGCCCTTCTCGAAGCCGATCTTGAGGTAGGCGGGCTTGGCCGGGGCGTCCTGCCAGCTCTTCGTCCAGGCGAAGGCCTCCTCCGGCGGCTCCGTCTCCGGCTGCTCCAGCACACCGCCCTCCATGCTGCGGCCCCAGAGGTTCTCGTCCACGGAGAACGGGCTCTTCTTGGTGGTGGGCACCTCGATGCCGTGCTTCTGCGCGTACTCCATCGCCTCGTCGCGCGAGATGTTCCGCTCCCGCTGGGGGGCGATGATCTTGAGGTCCGGCGCCAGGCCCTTCACCGCCAGGTCGAAGCGCACCTGGTCGTTGCCCTTGCCGGTGGATCCGTGCGCCACCGCCGTGGCCCCATGCTTGCGCGCCGCCGCCACCAGGTGCTTGGCGATCAGCGGGCGGGAGAGCGCGGCGGAGAGCGGGTACACGCCCTCGTAGAGCGCGTTCGCCTGGAGCGCCGGGAAGCAGAAGTCCTTGGCGAACTCCTCCTGCGCCGGGGCGATCTCCACCGCCACCGCGCCGGCCTTCATCGCCTTGGCGGAGATCTTCTCCGGGTCGCGCGCCTCGCCGACGTCCGCGTGGCAGCAGATGACGCCATAGCCGTAGTCGTCGGTGAGGATCCGCACCAGCACCGACGTGTCCAGCCCACCCGAGTACGCCAGGACAATCTTGTTCTTCATCGCGTTCATTCCGCCTTCATGAGTGACCTGAGCTGCTTGCACACCTTCCCCGCCGGATGCCCCCGCCGGGGTGCCACGAACACCGTGTCGTCCCCGGCGATGGTACCCAGCACCTCCTCCAGCCGGGCCCGGTCCATCGCGAGCGCCACCGGAGACGCCGCGCCCGGGATGGTGTGCACCACCACCATCGAGTCGTTGAAGTCCATGTCCACCACCATCGGCCGCAGCTGGGCCAACGGGTGATCCAGGCTGGGCGCTGGGCCCAGGCCCTCCAGCTCGTAGGTGGAGCCGCCCTCGGGCAGCGTGACCCGCCGGGCGCCGATCCGCGCCAGGTCGCGCGAGAGGGTGGCCTGGGTGACGTCGAAGCCCTGGCCGGCCAGCCGCTCGCGCAGCTCCTCCTGGGTCGCCACCCGCTGCGCCCGGATCAGCCTCCGGATCGCCTCCCGCCGCTCGACCTGCAGCTCGGCAACGGCGTTCATGCGCGCTTCACCAGCGAGCCCACGCCGCGGTCGGTGAACAGCTCGGCGATCACGCTGTGCGGCGTGCGCCCGTCGAGGAGGTGGACGCCCTCCACGCCGGCGCTGATCGCATTCAGGGTGGCGCGGGCCTTCCCCTGCAACCCGGCCGGGACCTTCCCCGCGGCGAGCCAGGCGACCAGCTCGGGGGCGGTGAGCTCCGAGACCAGCTCCTCGCCCTCCACGTAGCCGGGCGCGCCGGCCATGAAGATCAGCTTGGCCGCCTCCGCCGCGCCGGCCACCGCCGCCGCCACGTCGTCCTCGTCCATCCCCTCGGCGGAGATGACGGGGAGGTAGCCCTGCTTCAGCAGCAGCTCGAGGAACTCCTTGTTCACCGCCGGCGGGTCGCCCTTGAGGAAGCCGCCGTCGTGCGCGGAGACGCCCACCGCGTGGCTGCCGCTCCGGTTGAGCAGCGCCACCAGGTCCGAGTTCAGCGCGGCCGCGGGCAGCCCCTGCACCGGCAGCACCAGCACCGGCTTCAGGCCCACCGAACGGAGCAGGTTGATGTCCTCGCAGAGCGCGTGCTTGAGCGAGTCCTTGGCCACCGCTTCCGGCCCGCAACGGATGACGCACCGCTTGCCCGCAAAGCGCGCGATGTACGAGAGCGCCTCCACCAGCAGCGAGACCTTGAACGCCGGCGTGTAGTTGGAGAGGCGGTCGTCCTTGGCCACCCCGCCGCTCGGCGTCTGGACGATCAGCGAGGTGTAGTCCGCGTTGATCTTCACGTAGTCGTACGAGAGGTCGCACCCCCACGCGGTGGAGGACGCCTCGCCGCCGCGCAACGCCACCAGCACCCGGACGGTGGGCTCGCGCATCCGCGCCTTGAGCATGGAGGTGTCGTGCGGGGTGGGGGAGCCGTCGTAGACGCGCACGCCCTGGATCTCCACCGAGGAGGTGTAGGGGTTCACGCCGAGGAAGCCCTGCGAGCCGGCGCGGGCGCCCACGGTGGCCAGGATGCGGCCCCAGTTCGGGTCGGCGCCGAAGATGGCGGCCTTCACGAGCGAGGAGCCGGCGATGGAGCGGGCCAGGTCCTGGGCCACCGCGGCCAGCGAGGCGCCGCGCACCTCGACCTCCAGGAGCTTGGTGGCGCCCTCGCCGTCGGCGGCGATCTCCTTGGTCAGCTCCACGCAGAGCGACTCCAGCGCCGCGGAGAAGGCGTCGAACGCCGGGCCGTCGCCGGTGATGGGCGCGTTGCCCGCGCGCCCGTTGGCGAGCGCGAACACCGCGTCGTTGGTCGACATGTCGTTGTCGACGGTGAGGCTGTTGAAGCTGCGCTCCATCGCGCTCCGCAGCGCGCGCTGGAGTGGCTCCGGCGCGATGGCGCAGTCGGTGGTGACCACCGCGATCATGGTGGCCAGCTGCGGGGCGATCATCCCGGAGCCCTTGCAGATGGCGGTGAGCGTCACCTCGCGCTCGCCCAGCTTCACCGCCCGGGTGGCCATCTTCATCCGGGTGTCGGTGGTCATGATCGCCTCGGCGGCGAGCGAGGGATCCGGCCTCCGCCCATCCGCCAGCGCCGGTAGCACCTGCACCACCTTGTGCGCCGGCATCCGGACGCCGATCACGCCGGTGGAGGCGGTGAGCACCGCCGAGCCATCCACGCCCAGCACCTTCGCGGCGGCCTGGCGGATGGACTCCACGTCCTCCAGGCCGGCCGGGCCGGTGAGCGCGTTGGCGTTGCCGCTGTTGATGATCACCGCCTGCACCCCGGCGGCGGGCAGGCGCTTCTCCGCGTCCAGCACGGGAGCCGCCTTGGCTCGATTCACCGTGAAGCAGCCGGCCGCGGCGCACGGTGTCTCGCTGAAGACCAGCGCCACGTCCTTCCGCTGCGGCTTGATGCCGGCGTTGAGGCCGGAGAAGGTGAAGCCGCCGGGTGCGTTCAAGGATACCTCCCGCAGAGCGAGGCCAGACCGCTCGACTCGTCCCATCCGAGGGCGAGGTTGAGGTTCTGCACCGCCTGGCCGGCGGCGCCCTTCACCAGGTTGTCCAGCGCAGCGGTCACCACCACCCGGCGCCCGGAGACGGCCGAGCCCACCAGGCACTGGTTGGTGCCCACCACCGCCTTGAGGGACACCGCGTCCGCCGAGGCGGCGACGTCCACGAACGGCTCGGGCCCGTAGGCGTCCGCGAAGGCCGAGGCCACCGAGCCCGCGGCGACGCCGGGGCGGAGGCGGGCGTAGCAGGTGGCGAGGATGCCGCGCCGGAGCGGGAGCAGGTGCGGCGTGAAGGCCAGCTCGGCCGGCGGTGGGGCGGAGGCGGCGCGGCCCAGCGTCTGCGCGATCTCCGGCGCGTGCTGGTGCCGCAGCGCCTTGTAGGCGCGGAAGTCGTCCGAAAGCTCCGCGAAGCTGTACTCCTCGCTCGCCTTGCGGCCCGCGCCGGTGACCCCGGAGGCCGCGTCCACGATCAGCTCGTCCTTCTCCACCAGGTTCGCCTTCATCAGCGGCGCCAGCGCCAGCGCCGCCACGGTGGCGTAGCAGCCCGGGTTGGCGACCAGCCGGGCACCGCGGATCCGCTCCCGGAACAGCTCCGGCAGGCCGTAGGTGGCGGCCTTCAGCAGCTCCGCGTGGGGATGGGAGAACCCGTAGTGGGCGGGGTAGGCGGCCGCGTCCTCCAGCCGGAAGGCGCCGGAGAGGTCCACCACCTTCGCCCCGGCGGCCAGCACCTTGGGGACCAACTCCACCGACACCTCCGCGGGCGTGCAGAGCAGCACCGCGTCGCACCCGGCGAAGAGCGCCTCCGCCGCCTGCGCGGAGACGTAGCTCAGGCCGCCGGCCGCCCCGGCGCGCAACCCGGCCCGCCCGGCCACCGGCTCACCCACCCACCGGTCGCTCGCGCAAAAGCGCAGGCGAGCCTGTGGATGCATGGCCAGAAGCCGCGTCACCTCCAGGCCGGAGTAGCCGGAGGCCCCCATCACGCCGATGAATCCTTCCTGCATATTCAGTGCATATATATTCACTGCCACGGCGTGTCAATGGGTCCTGGGCTCCTCGGGCGCAGATTTCGCGGGCGAGGTGGGGCCGGCGCAGAGGCGAGGTTGATGTTCGAAGCGCAGTTCTAGGCGTGCACGCGGGCCTGGGCGCGCTTGACGATGGCCGGCATCGCCGAGCGCGGGATCAGCCGGGGCGCCATGGCCTGCACCTGGTTGCTGAAGCCGGGGATGACCAGCGGCTTGCCGGCCATCAGCCCGCGGTAGCCGACCTTCGCCACGGTGGCGGAGTCCATGATCTTCCCCTGCACCAGCTTGGAGGACTCCATCTGCGCGCGGGCCTGGAAACCGGTGCGGGTGGGGCCGGGGCAGAGCGCGGTGACGGAGACGCCGGTCCCCTGCAGCTCGGAGGCGAGCGCTTCGGAGAGGGAGAGCACGTACGCCTTGGTGGCGTAGTACACGGCCATCAACGGGCCGGGCATGAAGGCGGCGGTGGAGGCGACGTTGAGCACCCGGCCGCGGCCGCGCTTCACCATGCCGGGGACGAGGCGCTTGGTCAGCTCGGTGAGGGTGATCATGTTGAGCTGCATCATCCGCCGCTCCTGGTCCGCGTCGGTCTCGGTGAAGGCGCCGTACTGGGCGTAGCCGGCGTTGTTCACCAGCACGTCCACGGCGATCTTCCGGCGCTCCAGCTCCGAGCAGAGCGCGGCGGGAGCCGCCGGCTCGGAGAGGTCCATGGCCAGGACGGTGACGGCCACGCCGTGCTTCTGCCTCAGCTCCGCGGCCAGTTGCTCCAGCTTGTCCGCGCTGCGGGACACCAGCACCAGGTCGTGCTTGTCCGCGGCGAAGAGGGCGGTCAGGTCCAGGCCGATGCCGGAGGTGGGGCCGGTGATGAGGGTGGTGTTGCGGGTCTCAGCGTTGCTCATGACGACTTCCTTTCGTGAATGGAACCATCGAGGAGCGCGCGCAGGCCGATGGTCAGCTCACGCGCGAATTCGACCTTCATCGGCTTGAGGTGGGGCTCCTCCAGGAGCCGCGCCACCACCGGGGCCGGCGAGGACATCTGCCACAGCCCGATCACCAGGGCGTCCATCTGGAGGAGGAAGCGGACGCCGCCGCCCAGGCCGAGGTGCGGGACGGCGTTCTCCAGCGCCGCGGAGGCCAGGAGTAGCCGGGCCATCAGCCGCTCCTTGAACCCGCGGGCGGTGGTCTCGTCGATGTTGGCTTCCAGTTGGCTGCCCAGGATGGAGAGCAGCTCGATCATCAGGCGGCGGTCGCGCAGGGTGTCGGCCAGGGCGCGCGCGACGGCGGCGGACGTCTGCTCGCCGCGCACCCGGAGGAGGCGGGTTCGGACCTCGCCGAACCAGGAGTCCAGCTCCCGCTCCAGCAGCGCCAGCCCCAGCGCCTCGCGGGTGGGGAAGTAGAGGAACACCGTGCCCTTGGCCAGGCCTGCCTCCTCCGCCACCGCCGCCACCGTGCAACCCGCCCAGCCGTCCTGCCGGGACAGCGCCTGTGCCGCGTCCAGGATCTCCTGGGCGCGCCGTTCCTTGTCCTCCAGCTTGCGGGCTCGTTCCATTGGCTGACGGGCGATCGTGAATAACTGACTGGTGGTCAGTAAATAAATGACCGCCGGTCAGTTGTCAAGCCGGCCCGAGCAGGGGGCCCGCTTGTCCGGCCAGCGCTGGGTCGCCGGCCAGGCGCGGGACGGATCCACCTTCCTCCCCAGCTTCACCGTCCGGGCC
>DATBSS010000555.1:0-18445 GCA_036559665.1 Myxococcaceae bacterium | reverse complement strand
TCTCCACCGGCTTCGGGATGTGCTCTAGCACGTCGATCAGCGTCACCGCCCCGTACTGCACCCCGCGCTCCGCCAGGGTCGCCGCATCCTGCCGATGCACCGGCAACCCCGTCGCCCTTGCCGCGTACGCCGACGTCCTCGGATTGAGCTCGATTCCCTCCACCGCCCATCCCCCCCGGCTCGCCAGCGACATCAACCGCCCCACGTGCGCGCCGATGTCGAGGAGCCGTCGATCACTCGCCGCGACCCGCCGCCCAAGCTCCTCCAGCACGCGCCCGAAGATGAGGTCCTTGTACGTGGCCGCGAACTCCCCCTCGATCCACTCCGCGGACCACTCCTGGTCGTAGATCTGCTCGAAGTAACCGGGCAGCGACGGAAGCGCCTCCGGCTGACCGAATCCGCACCGCCGGCACTCCACGACCTGTACCGTCTTCCCCGTGTAGCGCGCCAGGTCCGGGTGCTGCCCGTGAAACGCCGTGAGATCGAACGAGGCCGTGCTGAGCGGCGCGCGCTCGCGTCCACCGCACACCCAGCAGGTCTCGATGGGCGTGAAGATCTCCATCACCGCCCCCTCATCCCACCGCCCACCGCCCGCGCCGCGAGGTAGAGGGGCCGCCCGACCGCCCCGGGCAACCGCGAGCACGCGCGCTGGATCCACAGCTTCGGCCGCGCCCCGTGCGGATAGAACGGGCTGGCGACCAGCTCGCGAGCCCGCCCCACCTCGCCTCTCGCCAGCAACCGCCCGGTCGCGTCCTCCAACAGGCCCTCCATGAACCGGCGCTTGAGCGGCTCCGCGCGCGCGCTGACCGCAAGCGGCGCCAGGTACTTCACCAACTCCTCGCTCCGCAACCCGGACGTGGTCTGCGACCCCGGATGGACCCGGTACTCCATGACGAACCCTGGCACGAACACGAATCGGCCACCCGCCGCGACCAGCCTGGCGAAGACCTCGATCTCCGGCGTGTTCAGGTCCTCGCGGAACGGGAACCGCCGCAGCGACTCCGTGCGGATCAAGGCCGCGCACGCGGGGATGGAGTTCTTCCAGACGTACGCCTCCGCATCGACGAGGCCGGCCGGCATCCGATCGCGCTCGTAGCGGCGGCTGTGCTCCCGCGTCGCCGCTTCCAGGCGCGCCCCCGTCGCGTCGATCAGGTGGTGGTCCGCGAAGGCCACGTCCACCCCCGCGGCGGCGGCGGTGACCAGGTGGCCGGCGAAGTCGGGAAGCAGCCGATCGTCGTCGCCAATCAAGGCCACGAAGTCGCCGCGCGCCTGCTGGACGATCGCGTTCCAATTCCCGGCCAGCCCCAGCGTCCGCGGATTTCGCCAGTACCGGACCCGCGCATCGCGAGCGGCTGCCGCCTCGGCCACGCGCCGAACCTCCTCCGAAGCTCCATCGTCGGAGACCAGCACCTCGATCCGCGGGTACCGCTGCGCCAGCGCCGACTCGATCGCCTCCTGGAGGTACGCCGCCCGCTGGTACGTCGGAATTCCGATCGAGACCAGCGGGCCGTCCTCGGCGGGCGCCGGGGCCCGGGAACGTTCGCCGGCCACATCCCGCAGGACTTCCTCCAGGGCCCGCGCGTGCGCCTCGCCGGAGAAGCGGTGCGCGGACTTCCACGCGCCCACGCGCAGCGCCTGCCATCGCTCCGGATCGCGCAGCACCTTGACCAGGGCGCCAGCCAGCGCGGGGACGCTCCCCGGCTCGCCCTCCGCCAGCTCCCCACCCAGCCCGGCCTCCAGCCAGTCCGGGATTCCACCGACGGCGTACGCGACTGCGGGGAGCCCCACGGCGCCGGCCTCAATCCCGGAGAGCCCGAACGGCTCCGGCCACAGGCTGGGCATCGCCAGGACGTCGGCCTGCTCCATCTCGACGCGCAGCGCCTCCGGCGAGAGCCAACCCAGGCACTCCACCCCGCCACGCGCGCGCAGCCATGCCTCCTCGGGCCCGCTCCCCGCAACGCGGAGTACCAGCGGACGCCCCAGCGACCGCGCCGCCTCGTCCACGGCCCGAACCAGCGGGCGAACCCCCTTCTCCAACGTGAGCCGCCCCGCCAGCAGGACGCGTCCGGTCTGCGCCCTGGGCTGCGGCGCCTCCGGCCGAAGAGACCAGGTGAGCAACCCGCCGATCACCCGCGGCGCGCCCCCGTGCTGGTCGATCTCGCGCGCCATGTGCTCGCCGGCGACGGCCACCGACCGGTACCGCGGCAACCGGGCACCGCGCGCCATCTGCGCGGCGTACTCGCGCCGCATCGTCAGCGGATTGAGCCCTCCACACCGGCGCACCGGGTACATCAGCAGGCACGCCGGCCCCAGCCGCCGCGAGCACGGCGACATCCGCGGCACCGCGAACCGCTTCGCCCCGCTGATGCACGTACCCCGGTAGGCGTGCGCGAAGAACACCGCTGGGGCGAGCTCCAGCAACGCCTCCTCCAGCGACGCGCTCATCACCCCCTGCTGGTACACGACCTCCGGCGCGAACCTCCGGGCCTGTTCCAGCGCGCCGCGCTCGCCGTCCCGCTCCACGGAGATCCGCGCCGCCAGCAACGACTCGCTCCCGATGGGCGGGCCGCCCCCGCGCGACTCCACCTCGCACAGCAGCGCCAACTCGTGCCCGCGCGCGTGGAGCAAGGGCAGGAGCGCGCGGAGGTAGGTCTCCACCCCGCCCACTACGTCCCCGCTCACGGTGCTGATCAGGATCCGCATCGCGCGTCGCGGCCCACCCTAGTGCATGGCCACCCTCGCACGCTCGCCCGGCCGCCCGGGGCCGGGATGTTGACACCGCCGCCCCGTGGCGCTGAGGTGAACGCATGATTGCGGAGATCGCCGCGCGCGTGTTCCGGATCCGGAACGCCACCGACTACACCCGCAACCTGATCGACCGTGGGGAGATCCGCGTCGCGCTCGATATCGGCTGCGGCACCGAATCCCACCTCTCCCAGTTCCGGCCGCGGGTCCGCACCGTGGGGCTGGACGGCTTCGAGGGCGCCCTCGAGGACTCCCGGAAGAAGGGCGTCCACGACGACTACGTGCTGGCGGACATCCTCCGGACCGACCCGAAGGAGATCCTGGCGCGTGCCGGCGGGGAGAAGTTCGACCTGGTGACGCTCTACGGCGTGCTGGAGCACTTCCCCAAGCGGCAGGGCTGGGAGCTGCTGGAGCGGTGCGAAGAGCTCACGTCCAGGTACGTCCTGCTGGAGACGCCCAACGGCTTCGTCGAGCAGGGCCCCGAGTTCGGCAACGAGATGCAGCGCCACCGCTCTGGCTGGTTCCCGCAGGAGCTGGAGGGGCTGGGCTACCAGGTCCACGGCACCACCGGCACCAGGTACCTGCGCGGCTACGTCGCCGGCCCCAAGTACGACCTCAAGGGGACCATCAGCGTGGACTACGCCATCTCCTGGCTCCTGCGGGTGAACGACCACCCCGGCCACGCGTTCAACCTGGTGGCCATCAAGGACGTCCGCGGGGTCCCCGCGCGCCTCCACCTGTCCCGCAAGGAGCGCTTCCGCCTGGCGCGGGAAGCCCGGCTCTAGCGGGCGCTCCGTATGGCGAAGGCCTCGCTCGCGCTCGCGCCTCGCCCGCCCCTCTGGGCCAGCGTGTGCGCCGCCGTGGTCCGCCAACTCCCCGCCGGGCGGTACCGGTTGATGAGCTGGCTGGCGCGCTCACGCCCCGCCCGCTTCGTCGCGCCGCTGGACGCCACGCTCCCGCTCCGCTTCGAGTGCGACCTGCGCAACGCCCTGGCCCGCGAGGTCTTCTTCACCGGCCAGTACGAGCCGCAGGAGACGGTGGTCCTCAAGTCCCTCCTCGCGCCGGGGAGCACCTTCGCCGACGTGGGCGCCCACTGGGGCTACTTCAGCCTCCTCGCCGCCGGGCTGGTGGGCGAGCGCGGGCGGGTGATCGCCATCGAGGCGGACCCGCGCATCCACGCCACGCTGGCGGCGAACCTGGCGCTCAACCGGCTGCCGTGGGTGACCGCGCACCACGTGGCCATCGCCGCCCAGGCGGGCACGGTGGAGCTGGTGGGCTATTCCGAGGCGCAGGAGAACTGGGGCCTCTCGCGCATCGCGGACGCAGGCGCGACCGATGCCACCGCCCGGTTCCAGGTCCCCGCGCGAGCGCTGGACGACCTCCTCGACGAGCTGGGCTCGCCGGCCATCGACCTGGTGAAGATGGACATCGAGGGCGCCGAGGGGTTCGCGCTCCAGGGCATGCAGCGTGGCCTCCGTGAGGGTCGCTACCGGCGCCTGCTGTTGGAGCTGCACCCGGCGGAACTGCGCGGGCACGGCGTGGACCCGCTGGCGCTCCTCGGGCAGCTCGCGGCGGCCGGCTACCGCGGCTGGACCATCGACCATTCGCCTACCGTTACGCGCCGCGCCGCGTACGACCGCCGCTTCGCCGCGACGGATGCGCTGCGCCCGCTCGACCCCGGCCGGCCGCTGGACGCGTGGCCGCACACGCTGTGGCTGGCGCCGGGGGTGGCGCCGCCCCCGGGCGTCGGATGACGCAGGTCCCCGCCGCCGAGCGGGCCGCGCTCTCCCATGGCCAGAGCGACCCGCGCCTGCACCAGTGGGTCGCCTCGCTCCTCGAGCGCGCGGGGGCGGGAAGCGGCACGCTGGTGGACGTGGGCTGCGGCGGAGGTGCCCTCGCTCCGGTGGTGCTCGGGCGCTTCGAGCGATACGTCGGCTGCGACCTCGTCTCCTATGGAGGGTTTCCACGGGACGGCGCGACGTTCGTCCAGGCGGACCTGGACCGGCCGCCCTACCCGCTGGAGGCGGGCTCGGCGCAGGCGGTGGTCTCGGTGGAGACCATTGAGCACCTGGAGAACCCTCGCGCCTTCGTGCGCGAGCTGGCGCGGCTGGTCGCACCCGCCGGAGTGGTGGTGGTGACCACGCCCAACCAGCTCAGCCTGCTGAGCAAGCTCACGCTCCTCACCAAGAACCAGTTCAACGCGTTCCAGGAGGCGCCCGGGCTGTACCCGGCACACCTCACCGCGTTGCTGGAGGTGGACTTGCGGCGCATCGCCCGCGAGGCCGGGCTGGTGGAGGTGGAGATCCACTACTCCGGCTTCGGCCGCATCCCGTTCACGGCGCGCGCCTGGCCCCGGGCGCTCGGCGGTCGCCCCTTCAGCGATAACGTGGCGCTGCTGGCGCGACGACCGCGCTCCTGACGTGGCCCCACTCACCTGGAACATCCTCACGCCGGAGTACCCGCCCCAGCACGGCGGAGTGGGCGACTACGCGCGGCAACTCGCGCGGGCGTTGGTGCGCGCCGGTGACCGCGCGACGGTGTGGGCGCCTGCGTGCGCGCGTGCGGAGCTGCCGGCGGACGGGGTGGAGGTTCAGCGCCGGGCCGACCTGTTCCACCGATCCGGGCTGGCGTCGCTGGGCGCGGAGCTGGCGCAACGCCCGGGCATCCTCCTGGTCCAGTACGTGCCGTCCGGCTTCGGGTACCGCGCGATGAACACGCCATTCGCGCGCTGGTTGGAAGCGTGGCCCGGCCGGCTCTGGCTCATGTTCCACGAGGTGGCGTACCCGGTGGGCTGGCGGGTCCCACCGGCGCAGAGCGTGCGCGGGGTGGTGAACCGCTGGATGGCACGGCGGGCGTTGCGGCGCTGCGAGCGCGCGTTCGTCTCCACCACGGCGTGGGCAGGGCAGGTGGAGGCGCTGTGGAAGGGGAAGGGACGCGCCGTGGATCTCCCGGTACCCAGCAATCTCCCGGAGGACGCCGAGCCTGCGGCGGTGATGGATGCGCGGTCACGGCACCGGGGAGATGCGGATGTGCTGCTGGGGAGCTTCGGCACGTACGGGCCACTGGTGGCGCCGCTACTCGATCGCGCGTTGCGGGAGTTGCTGGAGCTGGGGCCGCGGCGGCGGGCGCTCTTGATCGGCCGTGGGTCGGAGCGGTTCGCTCGGCGCTTCGGGGAGGTGGCACCGGAGCTGGCGAAGCGGGTGATCGCCACAGGGGATCTGGCTCCCGAGGCAGCGGCAGCGCACCTGGCGGCGTGTCATGTGCTGCTGCAGCCGTTCCCGGACGGCGTCACAACGCGGCGGACGTCGCTGATGGCGGGGCTGGCGCTGGGGAAACCGGTGGTAACCAACGCCGGCGCGCTCACCGAGACGGTCTGGCGCGAACGCGGCGGCGTGGCGCTGGCGCCGTCTCCCAAGGAACTAGTTCCGATCGCCGAAGTGCTCCTGTGCCAGCCCGAGCGGTGGAGCGAGCTGGGCGAGCGTGGGCGGACACTGTACCGAGAGCGGTTCTCTCTCCAGCGGGCCGTGGAGACCCTCCGCTTGGCTGGAGCAGCCGAGCCGGCGGTCAGCGCTTCGCGACCGGCTCGCTGAGCGTCACCGAGCAACTTCGGGCGACAGTGGGGACCCACCGCTCGAGGGCCGGCACCCAAACCAGGCCCTTCGCGACCGGCTCGCTGACCCGTCGCCGACAGGCGACCTCACAACCGGTGGTGGGACCCGCCGGGCGGCGACCCTCCCCCGGTCGACGCTTTGACGTTGAGCGCCGCCACGAGCGCCTCGGCCAGGAGAGCCTTCGCGGCCCGCCGCGCCCGCGGCTGACCCTGCACCGGGACGCGGAACGTGTCCTCCTCGATGCCCTCCAGCTTCTTGGTGAACGGGTTGAAGCGGAGCGGGAGCGCCCTCGGCTCGCCCGTCCGCTTGAGTTGGTACGAGCCGACGGTGATGACCTCGCCGTCCGCGTACCAGGCGTGGGCGGTGCTGCCTACCTCGGACCTGATCTCGAGGCTGTCGCCGTGCTTGACCTGGTACCCCAGCTCCCGGCACAGGGCGGCGGTCTCCGCGAACAGCAACGCCGCAGCCGCGGCCCGCGCCGGGCCCCCGTGCTCCGGGTCCACGCTCTGGAGGTGGTTGGCGAGGATCTGCCGGGCCTCTTCCTCATCGTACTGCGGCTGCGGCCTCTGGTCGTCGTTCTCTGGGCTCATCGTCCTCACCTCGCCTACCGAGCCTACCCGCGATCTCCCCTAGACTCGCGACGTGAATCGCCTGCGCCTGGCCGTCCTCTGCGATGCCCGCGACGAGGGCTGGCCCAGCATGGAGCTGGTGGGCGAGATGCTCCTCAGCGCGCTCGAAGGACCGCTCTCCCCGGAGGTGGAGGTCACCGCCCTCCGCCCATCCCTCCCTCGCCTCGCGCGCCGCCTCCCCGGGCTCCCTCCGAGGCTGGCGCTCAACGCCGACCGGTTCGCCGGCCGATACCTGGCGCTGCCGGTCCACGCGCGCCGCCTCGCGCGCCGCGACGCGTACCACGTCGTCGACCACTCCTACGCGCACCTCGCCCGGTCCCTCCCCGCCGGCCGGACCGGCGTCTACTGCCACGACGCCGACGCCTTCCGCTCCCTCTTCGATCCGCGCGAACGCCGCCCCGCCTGGTTCCGCGCGCTCGCCCGTCACGTCCTCTCCGGCCTCCAGCGCGCCGCCGTCGTCTTCCACAGCACCCAGGGCGTCCGCGCGGAGCTCATCCAGCACGGCCTGGTCGACCCCGCACGACTCGTCCACGCTCCCTACGGCGTCGCTCCTGAATTCAACGCCGCCGCGGAGGCCCCCTCGCCCCCCGAACGCCGGTACCTGCTCCACGTGGGCAGCGCCGCTCCCCGCAAGCGGCTGGACGTCCTCCTCGACGTCTTCGCCCGGGTCCGGCGCGAAGTCCCTGACCTCCAGCTCGTCCAGGTGGGCGCCCCCTTGAGCCCGGCCCTCCGCGCGCAGGTCGACCGCCTGGGCCTCTCCGCCTCGCTCACGCAGCCCCCACCGCTCCCGCGCGCCGGGCTCGCCGCCCTCTACCGCGGCGCCACCCTCGTCCTCCTCCCGAGCGACTCCGAAGGCTTCGGCCTCCCCGCCCTCGAGGCGCTGGCCTGCGGCGCCCCGGTCATCGCCACCGACCTCCCCGTCCTGCGCGAGGTGGCCGGCGACGCGGCGCTCTACGCCCCTCCCGGCGCGGTGGACGCCTGGGCCGACCTCGTCCTCCGCGCGCTCGACGGCCGGACGCCCCTGCCCCCTCGCGAGAAACGCCTGGACCAGGTCAAGCCGTTCACCTGGGAAGCGCACGCCCGCGCAATCCTGCGCGCCTACCAGCGAATCCAGTAGCGTCCCTGGCCGCCGTGCCGAGGCGCCTGCTCTCGCTGTCCCACTCCTACGTCGTCGCGCTCAACCGGCGCCTGGCGGTGGAGCTGGCGCGCGCCGGGGGCGATGCCTGGGAGGTGACCGCGGTGGCGCCGCGCTTCTTCCACGGCGACCTCCGGCCCATCGCGCTCGAGCCGGACCCAGGCTCATCGCTGGAGGTGGTGGGGCTCCGCGCCTGGGGCAGCCGCTTCAAGCACGCCTTCGTCTACGGCCTGGAGCTGCGCGACGTGCTCCGCCGTCCGTGCGACGTGCTGCACTGCTGGGAGGAGCCCTTCGTGCTCGCCGGCGCGCAGGTGGCGGCCTGGGCGCCGCGCTCCACCCGGCTCGTCTACGCCACCTACCAGAACATCCCCAAGCGCTACCCACCGCCGTTCGGGGCGCTGGAGCGGCTGGCGCTCGGCCGCGCCGCGGGCTGGGTCGCCGGCGGCGCCACCGTGGTGCAGGCGCTGCAGGACCGCCCCGGCTACCGGGACCGCCCCCACGCGCAGATCCCCATGGGCGTGGACGTGGACGCCTTCCAGCCGGACGCCGCGGCCGGGAAGGCCACCCGCGCCGAGCTGGGCTGGGCCGCGGACGGGCCCCCGGTGGTGGGCTTCGTCTCCCGCTTCGTCGAGGAGAAGGGCTGCGGCCTGCTGCTGCGCGCCCTGGACCGCGCCGCCGCGCCCTGGCGCGCGCTCTTCCTCGGCGACGGGCCGCTCCGGCCGGAGCTGGACGCGTGGGCGAAGCGCCACGGAGACCGGGTCCGGGTGGTCCCGCCCGCGCGCCATGCCGAGGTGCCGCGCTACCTGAACGCCATCGACCTCCTCTGCGTCCCCAGCCAGACCACCCGCCGCTGGCGGGAGCAGTTCGGGCGCATCCTCATCGAGGCCTTCGCCTGCGGCCGGGCGGTCCTCGCCAGCGACTCGGGGGAGATCCCCCACACCGTGGGAGACGCCGCGGTGGTCGTCCCCGAATCGAACGTGGGCGCCTGGACGGCGGCCCTCGACCGGCTCCTGGCCAGCGAGCGCGAGCGCGCGGAGCTCTCCGGCCGGGGGCTGGCCCGCGCGCGCGAGCACTTCGCCTGGCCGGTGGTGGCCCGGCGGTACCTGGAGTTCTTCGACCAGCTCTGCGACGGCACGCGCGCCTGATCAGCCGGTGATGGTGTCCACGAAGTTGCGCGCCATCTCCTCCCAGCTGCGGGTGCGCAGGTCCTTGGAGAGATCCAGCACCCGGGCCCGCCAGTCCAGCTCGCCGTTCCGCCAGCGCTCCAGCGCCGAGGCGACCTGCGCCGGGCTCTCCGGGTCCTGGATCAGCAACGGCTTGAGGGCCTTGGGGTAGACCTCCGCCACGCCGGCGCGCTCGCTCACCAGGGCGGGGACGCCGCAGCAGAGCGCCTCGTGCACACCCAACCCGTAGGCCTCGTAGCGGGTGGGGGCCACCAGGGCGTCGCAGCCGCGCAGGATGCGGTCCACGTCGGAGCGGAAGCCGAGGAAACGGACGCGCATCGCCGGGCGGGCCGCCTCGGCGCGGGCGCGCCACTGCTCCAGCTCCGCCCCGCGGCCGATCACCACCAGCAGGCCGTCCCACCCGCGCTGGACGAGCGAGCTCCACGCCTCGAAGAGGACGTCGAAGCCCTTGCGCCGGTCGCCCAGCGCGCCCACGAAGGCCACCAGCGGCTCGCTCTCCACCGCGCCCAGCTCCCGGCGCACGTCCACGCGCTCCTCGAAGGTGCCCGGCCGGAACTGGTCCGGGTCGGTGCCGTAGTAGACGACCTTCACCAGGTCGGCGCGGACGTCGAGCCGCTCGATGAGGTCCTTCCGCGTCCGCTCGGAATTGGCGATCACTACCTTCGCCATGCGGATCCGCTCCCGCTCCTGCGCGCGGTAGACCCGCCCCGCGGCGCAGGCCTTCAACCGCCGGAGCAGTTTTTTCTCCGGCGGCGCCTGGAACACGGCGTGGACGTAGTGCACCCAGTTCACGTCCTCGGCGCCGCAGTTGCCGCCGTTGACGATGACCCGCCCGCCCATCGCCGCGACGTACCCCGCCCAGCGGCGCCCGGTGGAGGCCAGGAGCGGTGCGCCCAGGAAGGGGGAGCCTCCGGGGCGGGGGACGAGGTGCACGTGCACGTTGGGAAAGGCGGCCAGCTCCGGCGCCACCCGGTGGGTGACCAGGTGCAGCGGTCCCCCGTACCGCGCCAGGTACTTCGCCAGGCCGTAATTGGCCACGTCCATCCCGCCGGTGCGGACGAAGTCGCCGGTCACCAGGAGCACCGGCGGGCGTGTGTCGGCGGAGGCGTTCACTCGGTGGGACGCCGGTCGCGGGCGCGCATCAACCCGGATTGCACGGCGGCCGAGACGAGCGCCGCGTTGAAGAGCCAGAACTCCATCCCGGCCTGTCCGATGAAGACCGGGTAGCTGAAGGTCATCGCCAGCGCGCCGACGTCGTAGGCGAACAGCATCGCGCCCCAGATCCACAGCGGGCTGAAGGGCGCGCGGACGGCGATCCAGACCGCCTGGCGCATCGCCAGGAGCAGCGCCAGCCCGTAGGCGGCGATCATCAGGATGCCGCCGTCGTAGACCCAGCCGGTGAGCTGGATCTCCGCCCAGAGCGAAGTGCGCTCCGGGTCGTCGGTCTTGCCGAGGTAGGCGTTGATCATCCCCCAGCGGCCCAGTCCCGCGCCCAGGGGGAACCTGGGGATGAGTTCCTCCACGGTGTACTCGAAGAAGACGCCGCGGTTCTTGTAATAGACCTGACGCGGGTCCTCCTCGGTGAGCGTCTCCAGGCGGTTGCTCACGGTGTCGCCCGCCAGGCCGACCGCCCAGCCATAGGCCAGCGACCCCATCAGCGCCACCGCGGTCACGAAGCCCGCCATCCAGCGCACTCCGCGGCGGACCATGAAGACGACGCCGGCCGCGGCCAGCGAGAGCGCCAGCACCACCACCGTCAGGCGGACCTGGCTCAGGTATACCGAGACCATCCCCAGGGCCACGCTGGTCAGCGCGAGCCCGCGGATCCAGTAGGGCCGGTAGCCGAAGAGGACGCCCACCCCGAACAGCGCGGCGTGCACGCCCGAGACGCCGGCGCCGCCGGGCGTGTCGGTGAGGCCCATGGGGCGGAAGACGAGCTCGCCGGTGCTGGTGGTCATCTGGAGGGCGTTGACGTAGCCCTCGCCCATGCCGGAGATGGCGGTGGAGAGGTGCGGCTGGAACTGGCCGGGGTAGATGACCTGGAGCACCGCCACCGCGCAGCTGGTGGTGTGGAAGAGCCAGAAGACGGTGATCAGCCGGCGCATCGCGTCCGGGCCGTTCTTCAGGCGCGGGACCCAGAACAGCGGTCCAAGGATGGCGAAGTAGAGCGCCCAGTGCCCGGCGCCGGAGAGGGCGCCGTTGGTGTCGGGGTGCAGCATCTGGGCGCCGAGGAGGATGAGAACCCACACCGCCACCCGCGCCGAGTCGTGAATGGGGACGCGGTGCCGTCGCAGGCCAACGAAGAGCGCGATGCTGGCGACGAACATCACCGAACGGAGGACGACGCGGACCGCGCCGCCCACGCTGGTGATGAGCAGGAGCTGGCAGGCGAACTGGAAGAGCACGAAGGCCGGGAGCACCACCTCGCCGGAGAGGAGCCGGTCGGCCGGGGAGACCCGCTCGGCGGGCGGATCGAGCGCGGGTACGGCGGCGGCGGGAGGGGCGGCGGCCATCAGGGGGGAGGGTACCCGGCTCCGGCGTTCCGGGGGAGCTTCGAGAGGGCCGCCAGCCCGGCGGCCAGCTCCGGGAGCCTTCGACCTGGGGTGAAGGCGGTGGCGGCGTGCCGGGCTCCGGCGGCCCCACGCGCAGCCCGGCGCTCGGGAGAGGCGATGAGGCCGGCGAGAGCGCCCGCGAGCGCGGTCGCGTCCGGGGGCACCAGGAGGCCGGCTTCGGGTGGGACCACCTCCAGCGCGCCGCCCATGGAGGTGGTGACCACCGGGAGGCCGGCGAGCATCGCCTCCACGAAGGCGATCCCGAACGGCTCCGGGCCCTCGTTCGGTTGGCAGAGGACGTCGGCGGCGGCCATCAACTGAGGGACGTCGCCGCGCTGGCCGAGGAAGTGGACCCGGCTGGAGAGGCCCTGGGCCGCGGCCATCGACTGGAGCTCGCGGAGGTAGGCGGCTTCGGAACGGCGCTGGGCGCCGCCGGCGATCCAGCAGCGCCAGCGGGAGTCGTCGCGGAGGCGGGAGAGGGCGTCCAGGAGGAGCCGGTGGCCTTTCCAGCGCTCCAGCCGCGCCGCGATGAGGAGCACCACTTCGTCCGGGCTCTGGACGCCGAGCGCGATGCGCAGGGCCAATCGGTCGAAGGTGGGAAGTATTGACTGGGTGACGGTCAGAGGACAGGCGCGGACAGGGGTGGGGGCGAACGGGCCGCGGGCGGTGGAGGCCACGTATTCGCTGTTGCAGAGGACGGCGGCGGGGCGGCGGCGGCGGGCGAGGGCCGTGGTCCAGTGTGGGTGCACGGCGTCGTGGAGGAACAGGGCGGTGGGGACGCGCGCGGCGCCGCCGAGGAGCGCGAGCGGCCAGGCGGAGTGGAAGAGGGCCACGTCCGGCGTGGTGCGTTCGAGGAGCCGGCGGAGGGCCGCACGGGCGGCGAGGACGGTCCAGGGGCGGCTCGCGCGCGCAGCGCCGAGGATCTCCACCGGGACGCTGGTTTCGAGGAGCTCCCGCGACAGAGGGCCCTCGAAGCAGAGCGCGAAGGAGGGCTCCATCTCGGGACACGCGGCGCGCTCACGCGCGAGCGTGACGAGGAAACGCTCCACGCCCCCGTAGAGGTTTCCGCTGTACACGTGCAGGACTTTCACGCGCCGCGCTCCCGCACGAGCGCGACGAGGAGACGCCCGATACCGCGGTGCAGCACTGTGCTGCGCAGCACCTTCACCCTGTGCGCTCCTGCGGCCGTCCGTGGCGGCCGAGCGCCTCGCGGTACAGCTCCACGCAGCGCCGGCCCATCACCTCGGCGGAGAGCTCGGAGGTCGCGCGCGCCGCCGCTGCGGCGGAGAGCCGCTTGCGGAGCGCTCCATCCGTGGCGAGCCGGGTGGCGGCCGCGGCCAGCGCGCGGGCGTCGCGCACCGGCACCGAGAGCCCGGTGAGCTCGTGGGGCGAGACCCAGGGCACCCCGGAGCCGGACAGGAGCGTATTGATGACCGGGCATCCGCTGGCCATCGCCTCCACCTGCGCCAGCCCGTACCCCTCGCTCCGCGCCAGGCTGGGGAACCACAGCGCGGTCGCCGCCCGGTACAGCGCCCGCAGCTCCACGTCCGGGACGTGGCCCAGGAACAGCGCCCGCCCCTGGACGCCCAACGCCCTCGCCCGCCGCTCCAGCGCCTCGCGCAACGGCCCGCTGCCGGCGATGACCAGCGTCCCCGGCGCGTGGACCAGGGCCTCCAGCGCCACCTCGAACCCCTTGTAGTAGACGAGCCGCCCCACCCCCAGCCACAGAGGCTCCCTGAAGCGTGCCCGGAGCTCCCGCTCCCGCTCCAGCACCTCCTCCCCAGGCTGCGTGAACGGCGTCAGGTCGATGCCCAGGGGCAGCGACCGCACCCGGTCGCGCAACGACGTGAGCAGGCGCGACCCATCCGCGTACCGCGGGCTGGTGGCGAGGATCAGCGCCGCGCGCCCGTACACCCGCCGCTCCAGGATGGAGAACCCCACCGCCAGCACCCGCTGCCGCACCACGTCGCTGTGGTGGGTGATGACCAGCGCGGAGGGTGGCGGCCGCGCGGCGAGCGCCAGCAGCATGGTCGGGTTCGGCGAGTGCAGGTGCACCACATCCGGCGGCTCCCGCCGCAGCCGCTCCAGCAGCGGCACCACCCCGGGCGCCACGTCCAGCCGCGACACCGACGCCAGCCGCCCCAGCCGCAGCACCTGCACCGGCCCGTCCCGCTCCTCGGAGCGCTCGGTGCGCGCCAGCATCCGGAAGGTGACGTCCCGCCCGTCCGGCGCCGCGTGGTTCACGCACGCTACCCCCACCTCCAGCCCCAGCCTCGCCTGCTCCTGCGCCAGCGCCCGCACGTGGGACTCGATGCCGCCGGAGGCCGGCGGATAGAACTTCCCCAGGTGCCACACGCGGAGCATCGGCGGCGCTGGTGGCTACGACACGGCGCCGTCGCGGCGCTCGGTGCCGTAGTAGCCGCCGTAGCGCCGGTAGTCCGCGTAGTAGCCGCCGTACTTCGGATCCTCCAGGTCCACGCTGTTGAGGATGGCGCCGTAGACCTTGGCCTTCACGTCCCGGAGCGCGCGCACCGCCCGCTTGGCGAGCGTCCGGTTGGTGAGCCCGGCCTTGAGGATCAGCACCACCCCTTCGGCCTGCGTGGCGAGCACGATGGCGTCCGCCACCGGGTGGATGGGCGGGCTGTCGAGGATGATCCGGTCGAAGCGCTTGCCCAGGTCCTCCAGCAGCTTGGCGAACGCCTGGGTATGCAGCAGTTCCGCGGGGTTGGGCGGGATGGGCCCGCAGGGGACGACGAACAGGCCCGGCACGTCGGTGCTCTTCACCGCCGCGTCCAGCGCCCCCTCGCCGACCACGATGGTGCTCACCCCCACGTCGTTGGGGATCTGGAAGGCCTTGTGCAGCCGCGGGCGCCGCATGTCGGTGTCGACCAGCACCACCCGGTTCCCGCTCTGGGCCATGGAGATGCCGAGGTTGATCACCGAGGTGGACTTCCCCTCCTGCGGCGCGGTGGAGGTCACCAGGATGGTCTTCAGCGGCCGCTCCGGCGACATGAAGAGCACGTTGGTGCGGATGGCGCGGCAGCACTCGGCGATGGACGACTTCGGATGGTGGTGCACGTAGAGGTCGCGGGTGCCGGCCTCCTTGGGGTCCGGAATCATCGGCACCAGCCCCAGGAACGGCACCCCCACGCGCTGCTCCACGTCCACCTGGCTGAACACCGAGTTGTCCATCAGCTCCAGCAGCAGCGCCACGCCCAGGCCCATGAGCAGGCCCACCAGCATCGCCAGCGTCAGCGCCTTGGAGAGGTCCGGCCGCACCGGCACGTAGGCGGGGCGGGCGGCGTCCAGCACGCGGACGTTGCTGGTGCGCAGCAGCCCGGAGAGCTCGATGTCCTTCATCCGCTTGAGGACCACGTCGTAGAGCCGGCGGTCGTTGTCCGACTCGCGCTTGAGCCGGTCGAACTCGATCTGCTTCCTGTTGACGTCGAAGCCCTCCGCCTTGGCGGCCTCGAACAGCGCCAGGAGGTTCTTCTCCTCACCCTGGGCCTGCTCGAGGTCGGTCCGGGCGACGCGCACCTGGTTCTCCAGCTCGCGGCTCAGCTCGCGCTCCACGCTCTGCAGCTTCTGGCTGCACTCGGCCAGCTTGGGGTGGTCCGGCAGGTAGCGGGAGCCCAGCTGCGAGCACTCGTTGCGCTGCGACACCAGGTTCATCCTGAGCGTCTCGATCAGCGAGGACTTCGCCATCGAGAGGCCCACCGCCCACTGGAGCGTGTCGTCCTTCGCCTGCTGGTGCGCGCGGTCGATGGTGTCCACCCGCGCCTTCAGCTCGGCGATGCGGGTCCGCACCTGGGTGAGCGCGCCGTTGTAGGTGTTCAGCCGCTGGCTCACCATGCTGGCCCGGTCCTCGAGGGACGTGGTCAGCATGTCCTTCTCCTTCTTGAAGTCGTACACCGCCAGCTCGGAGGTCTTGTTCTTCAGCTCCAGGTCGACCAGCCGGTCCTCCAGCCAGCGGGAGGCGCTCTCCGTCACCCGCAGCTTGAGGGCCAGGTTCTCCGCCATGTACGCGTCCGCCACCTCGTTGGCGAGCAGCGCCGCGCGCTCCGGGTCTCCGTCCTCGACGATGATCTGCACCAGCCGGGAATCCTTCACCGGCGCGACGCGGATGCGGGACTGGAGCATCCCGATGGCGTCCATCTTCTTCATCGTCTCGGCGCGGCGGTCCGCGTCCGAAATCCTCGACAGGCCGAGGAAGGACGGGTCCGACTGCAGGCCCAGCTTCTCCGCCACGCGGGTGGAGACGGACCGGCTGACGATCACCCGGTTCTGCGTCTCGTAGTACTCGCGGTTGTACCAGTAGGAGGAGCTGGAGTTGTCCATCACCTCCGGCACCGTCGAGTCCAGCACCCTTGGCGCGGTGACGTCGATGATGACGTTGGCCGCGGCCGCGTAGATCTTGGGCTGCCGCGCCGTGTACGCGCCCACCGCCACCACCACCGCGAGCAGCGTCCCCACGACCACCCACTTCCGGCGCCAGAACAGGCGCGCGTAGTAGAGGAGGTCGAACGGATCCGTCTCCGGGCTCTGGGCCGGTAGCGGCGCCGGGGGTGAGGTCGTCGGTTCCACGGGAGGGAACCCCAACGCTGCACCCAGGAGCGGAACGGCGTCAACTTCGGGGCCAGCCTGCCCGCCTGCCCCCCGTCACGCCGGCTCGAGGATGACGTGGCCGTCGGGGGTGTAGAGGGGTTCCGACGCGGTCACCGGGCGCGCGCGCAGCCCCAGCTCCGCCAGGAGCGCGTCGAACGAGGCCGGGGTGAGGCCGTGCGCGCCCCAGAGCTGCGGGTGCACCTCGACCACGGCCCGGAACCCGTCCCGGCACGCGGCCAGGGTCTGCCGGGCGCCGCGCAGGACCTCCGCCTCCAGGCCCTGGACATCCATCCGGATCAACGTCGGCCGGAGGGCGCGCGCGCGGCAGAACTCGTCCACGGTGGTCATCTGGACCTCGACCGTGCCGCGCGGGGCCCCCTTCGGGTCGTGGGCCGAGACCGCGTTGCGGTAGGGCTCGTCGTGCTGGTGGAACGTGACGGAGCCGGGCGCCGCGCCCAGCGCCACCTCGTTGACGGTGACGCGGTCGGAGAGGCCGTTGAGCTCCACGTGCCGGCGCAGCGTCCGGGCGACCGCGGGGGTGGGCTCGAAGGCGAAGACCCGGGCGCCCCACCGGGCCATCGCCATCCCGTAGACGCCCAGGAAGGAGCCGATGTCGAGCACCACGTCCCGCGGGCCGACCATCCCGCGCAGCAGCGCCCACAGCTCCGGCTCCGTCTCGGGCGGGAGGAACCGGCGCATCCGCGGGTCGATCCGGAACACCTCGCCGTTCACCGACCACTCGGTGCCGTGGCCCAGGGTGGCGACCTCCAGGAGCCGCTCGTACGCGGGCCGCAGGGCGCGCACCAGCGGGCTCTCCCGGCCCAGGCGAGCGCTCACGGTGGACGCGACGCGCGCCAGCAGGGAGGGCATGCTGGGGAGATAGATCAGGCGCAGCGCTCGCGCCAGGGAGGGCCCATGTCCGGAGCCGGTTACTTGGAGATTGCGGGAGGGGTGGTCAGCGAGGCCTTCAAAGTGCTGACCACGACGGCGCTCGGCATGATGGTGCTGGCCGCCGTCCTCTCCGGCGCAGCGTTCGCCATCGCCTACGAAGGCGTCTGGTGGCACGGCGCGCTGGCAGTGGTGCTGACGTTGGTAAACGTGGGTGTGATTGGCAGCATCCTGACCGTGAAGCGCGCGATCCTGGGCGGGCTGGCGCGCGGCGTCCGGGATCAGAACCTGGGCCAGAAGGCGGCGCTCCTGGTGTTCAAGCCCGACGGCCCGTTGGGGCGCGTCGCGGAGCGCATCCCGTTCGTCGAGGCGGAGCAGCGCCTGCGTTCGGCGGTGGAGTCCGTCCTCGGGCAGAAGGCGCAGGAGAAGGGCTTCCGCGCGTCGATCGCCCGCTCCATCCAGGCGCGCCTCCTCCGCAGCATCGAACAGGTGACCCTGAAGCGATTCCACACCGACGCGGCGGAGCACGGCGGCGTCGCGCTGGCGCAGGTCGGTGCCGAGATCGGCGAACGGGTGAACCAGCTCGTCTTCGACCACGTGCGAGGCATGGCCAACAAGCTGACTGCGATGATGGTGCTCGCCTCCAGCGGGATTGCGGTGGTGGTCGCCATCGCGCTCCGCCAACTCCCGGGTTGAGTGTGGACTCCCCGCTCATCCTTGGGGGACCGGGAGGCACCCCGTCTTCCCCAGCGCCGTGACGCACATCTGCCCGGCGGGCTGACCTGATCCCCCCAGGATTCCTGGGAAGATGTCGACGCACGTCTTGGCCTGCAGCGTCTCGGTCTGGCTGCCCGCGGTGGCGGTCCACTGGCACTCCTCCATGCCGTCGAGCTTCGTTCCCTCCGCAGTCACCGGCCAGGCGGTGAACGACGACGAGCCGGGCGTCCTCTCCACCTTCAGAACCCACTCGTCTACGAGCATCACCGGCACCGCGGCCTGGAAGGACTTGATCCGCAGGGCGGGGTTTTGCCCCGGGCCCATGACGCGGAACGTCTCGATCCCCTGGTCGAACAGATGCCGGCCCGTGCTGGCCAGC